>CANPZV010000062.1 GCA_947589285.1 uncultured Clostridia bacterium | reverse complement strand
CGGCTGACCCGAAGCATCTCGCCGCTTATTATATCGCCCCCCGCGAGATTCTTCGGTTCTGCTTATCGGACTTCGTTTCGTCCCCGTTTCTCAGAATGACGCGGGGACGGCTTCGTAGGTCTATGAGATCCTTCGCCTTCGGCTCAGGATGAGCGCGCGGGGCAACATGAGCGTGTGGGGCAACATGAGCGTGTGGGGCAACATGAGCGTGAGGGAGGCTTCGTTCATTCTGAGCGTAGCGAAGAATCCCCTCAAACGAAGTCCTTAAGTTGCGGCGTCATGCTGAGAAGGGAAGCAATACGAAGTCAGAAACGGCTGACCCGAAGCATCTCGCCGCTTATTATATCGCCCCCCGCGAGATTCTTCGGTTCTGCTTATCGGACTTCGTTTCGCTCTCGTTTCTCAGAATGACGCGGGGACGGCTCCGCAGGTCTATGAGATCCTTCGCCTTCGGCTCAGGATGAGCGTGTGGGGCAGCCTGAGCGTGTGGGGCAGCGAGCGGGCAGGGAGAATTTGCGCCTTAAAAATCCGAAAAAAATTTTTCTCGCGGCGAAAATTGCCGCGTTTTATTTTACATTTTTTTTCGGGTATGTTATAATGGTCATACGGCGCGCGCACGCGCGTGCGCGTGCGTAAGAAACAGAAATGAAATGCAAGGAGAATTTCTATGTCCGATAAGGTAGAAACCGCCTACGGCGCGGAACAGATCCAAGTGCTTGACGGGCTTGAGCATATCCGCAAGCGTCCCGGCATGTACATCAGCTCCACGGACGAAAAAGGGCTTCATCACCTCGTGAGCGAGGTCGTGGATAACTCCATCGACGAAGCCCTCGCGGGGTACTGCACCAAGGTGGAGGTCACGATCAACCCCGACGGGAGCTGTACCGTCGTTGACGACGGCCGCGGCATTCCCACGGAAATCCACCCCAAGGAGGGCGTCTCTACCGTCGAGGTCGTCTTTACCAAGGTCAACGCGGGCGGCAAGTTCGGCGGAGATTCGGGCTATAAGGTCTCGTCGGGGCTGCACGGCGTTGGCGTGAAGGCCGTCAACGCTCTCTCCGAATGGCTGGAAGTCGAAGTCTATCAGAACGGCCACATCTATAAGCAGGTCTATAACCGCGGCGTTCCCCAGCGGTCGCTCGCGATCGTCGGCGATACCGACAGGACGGGCACTAAGGTCACCTTCTTTCCCGACGCGGAGATCTTTGAGACGATCGTGTTCAAGTACGAAATTCTCAAGATCCGCTTAAAAGAGCTTGCCTTCCTGAACAAGGGCCTCTGCATCTCCCTCGAGGACAAGAGAGAGGGCAAGGAGAAGAAGGACGTGTTCTGCTACGAGGGGGGCATCCGCGAGCTTGTAGAGGAGCTGAACAAGGGGCAGGAGACCCTCTTCGAAGCCCCGCTCTACTTCGAAGCGCAGGAGGACACCACCGTCTGCGAAGTCGCTCTGCAATACAACGAAGGGTATAGCGAGGTCATATACTCCTATGCCAACAACGTCAACACCATCGACGGCGGCACCCATGTGGAGGGTCTGAAACTCGCCCTCACCAAGGTCATCAACGACGTCGGCAGGAAACTGAACATTCTGAAAGATTCCGACAAGCTGACGGGCGAGGACGTCCGCGAGGGCATCACAGCCGTCGTCTCCGTCAAGCTCGAGAACGCGCAGTTCGAATCGCAGACCAAGGATAAGCTCAACAATTCCTTCATCCGTCCCTTCGTCAACAGGGCGGTGGCCGATAAGTTCGGCGAATACCTCGAGGAACACCCCTCCGAGGCGAGGGAACTCGTCCTCCGCTGTATCACGGCGCAGAAGGCCCGCGACGCCGCGCGGAACGCGCGGGAGCTGACGAGGCGCAAGGGCGTTCTGGAATCGACGACCCTCCCCGGGAAGCTCGCCGACTGCTCCGACAGGCGGCCCGAACTCTGCGAGATCTACATCGTCGAGGGGGACTCCGCAGGCGGCACGGCAAAACAGGGGCGGGACAGACGCTTTCAGGCCATCCTTCCCCTCCGCGGCAAAATTCTGAACGTCGAGAAGGTGCGCCTCAACCGCGCCCTCGAGAACGCCGAGATCAAGGCCATGATCACCGCCTTCGGCTGCGGCATTTTGGACGATTTCGACGAGAGCAAGCTCCGCTACGACCGCATCATCTCCATGACCGACGCCGATGTGGACGGGGCGCACATCAGGATCTTGCTCCTGACGTTCCTGTTCCGCTACATGCGGCCGCTCATCGAACACGGGCATGTGTATTCGGCAAAGCCCCCGCTCTATAAGGCGACGGTCAAGGGGAAGTCGGAGGAAGTGTACCTCTATTCGGAGGAGGAAAAGACCCTCTTTGACGCCGCCAACAACAACCGCGTGGAGTACCAGCGGTACAAGGGCCTCGGCGAGATGAGTACCGAACAGCTCTGGGAGACGACCATGAACCCCGCGACGCGCACGCTCATCAAGGTCTCGATGGCCGACGCGATGGAGGCGGATAAGATGTTCAATCTGCTGATGGGCGAAAGCCCCGCCCTCCGCCGCAAGTTCATCGAAGAAAACGCCACCCTCGTGACCGATCTGGATATTTGACAGTATCACCGCGCCTTTGCCTCCCGCGTCAGTGCGCTTTTGCCTCCCGCGTCACCGCGCCTTTGCTTCCTGCGTCATCCTGAGCGCAGCGAAGGATCCCGAGGAACGAAGTCCGTACTTTCCTCCGCGGGATTCTTCGGTCGCTTCGCTCCCTCTGAATGACGCAAGGAAGCCTCCCGT
>CANPZV010000061.1 GCA_947589285.1 uncultured Clostridia bacterium | reverse complement strand
GGGGGGAAGCTCCGCCGAAGGCGGTGATGAGGGGTGTTCCCAATTAAAATGCCCCTCATCCGTCACGGCTCCGCCGTGCCACCTTCCCCCCGCAGGGGGAAGGCTTTTTGCTGCGGTCCACCCCTACCCGTTACGGCGGCAGGGACCGCCGTAACCTCCGTCGCGGAGGCCACCGCTCCTGTCGCGGCACGCTCACAGCCCACAGGGCTGTTGAGCAAGAATGTGCCGCTCCCCCCTCAGGTATAAGGGGGGAGGCAACGGTTTTTCGTTTCCCCGCCTGCCCCCTTTTTAAGGGGGCGGGGTAGGGGTGGGGGTTCGTTCCTAAATCACTGCGCATGGCGGGGTCTCCCCGCCTAAGCCACAGGGATCCCAAAAAATATTGCAAAGCAAGATTTTTTGGGAAAAGGAGCGACCTGCGTTCAAAGCGACGGTTTTGCGTTCACGCAAAACCGCGCAAACCGCGCAGTGTCGCGACGCGGTACCCTACGGGAACCTTAATGACCTTGCATATAACGCTTCCGAGACCAAATTGATTGATGTTGATAGCACTTTCGCTCGAACATTTCTTTTCGAAGGACACCCCTTCCGTCTCGCCGCAGGGCGGCGAGCCACCCACCCCTCAAGTGGTGGGCAAGGGGTGGACAAGTAAAGAAATGTTCGAAATTAACTTTATTCCAATATCGCCTTAATGCGTCTGACGCCTGCGGAGGAGGACTGCTCCTTGACGATCTTGAAGTGCCCCAGCTCTCCCGTGCGGGCGACATGGGGACCGCCGCACATCTCCTTGGAGAAGTCGCCGATGGCGTACGTCTTGACGACGTCGCCGTACTTGGAATCGAACACGCCGACGAATCCCTCCGCCCGCGCCTCCTCCAAACTCATCTCGCGGAACACGACGGGGATATCTTCCCCGATCTTGGCATTGACGAGGTCCTCCACGGCCTTGATCTCCTCGGGCGTCATGGGACGGCCGAAGTTGAAGTCAAAGCGCATTCTCTCGTCGTTGATGTTGCTGCCCCGCTGGTTGCAGTCGGGGGAGAGGACAACTTTGAGGGCGGCGTTGAGAAGGTGGGTCGCGGTGTGATATTTGACCGCCATCTCCGAATGGCTCTCCAGCCCGCCCTTGGCCTCGCCCTTTTCGAGGACGCGGCTCTTCTCCTGATGTTCCTTGAAGGCGGCGTCGAAGCCCTCCTTATCCACCGAAAGGCCCCTCTCTGCGGCAAGCTCCTCGGTGAGTTCGAGGGGGAAGCCGTAAGTATCATAGAGGCGGAAGGCCGCCTTGCCGCCGATGATCGTCTCGGGCACATAGGCGGGGTCAGACTTCGCCATGAATTCATTCTTTCTCTCGAGGCCCGAGACGCACTTTTCGAACTCCTTCATGCCCGTGACGAGGGTGGCGTCGAACTTGTCGGCCTCCTTCTTGATCTCGCCGAGAATGTACTCCTTTTTCTCAACGAGGAGAGGATAGGCCTCGCTGTACACCTCGTCGATGTAGATCGCGGCGACGTCGAGCATGGCGTCCGACGGGACGCCGAGCTTCCTGCACCAGCGGATCGCCCTGCGCATGATGCGGCGGAGGATATAGCCCGCCCCGACGTTGGAGGGGAGGAGGCTCTGCCTGTCCCCGATGAGCATGACCGCCGTGCGCGTGTGGTCGGCGATGATGCGCATGGCCCTCTGCGCCTCGCCGCCGTCCGCATACTTCTTGCCCGAGATCTCCTCGAGCTTTTTGAGTACGGAGGTGAAGAGGTCGGTGAGGTAGGCGTCGTGCAGGCCGTTCAAAAAGAGGAGCATGCGGTCGAAGCCGAAGCCCGTGTCCACATTCTTGCGGTCGAGGACGGTGTAGCCGCCTTCGACCTTTTTATATTGCATATAGACGTCGTTGCCGATCTCAACATAGTCGTCGGGGAACACGGGGTCGGCTTTTTCGGCGTCGAGGGGGTAAAACCACTCGTTGTCGGGTCCGCAGGGGGTGCCGACGGTCCCCTCAAGCTCCCACCAATTATCCTCCTTGGGGAGGTAGAAGATGTGGTCGGGCCTGATCCCGAGGCCGATGAGGAGGTTCGCCGTCTCCTCGTCGCGGGGGACGGAGGCGTTGCCCTCAAAGACGGTCGTGCAGAGCTTGTCCCTGTCGAGGCCGAAAACTTCGGTGAGGAGTTCGAACGTCCACGCCGTCTTTTCCTTTTTGAAATAGTCGCCGAGGGACCAATTCCCCATCATCTCGAAGAAGGTGAAGTGGGAGGCGTCGCCCACGGCGTCGATATCGACGGTCCTGACGCACCCCTGCACGTTGCAGAGGCGTTTGCCCGCGGGGTGGGGCTTGCCGAGAAGATAGGGCATGAGCGGCTGCATGCCCGCGACGTTGAACATGACGCCCGTCGTGCCGTCGCCGATGAGCGAGACCGCGCCGATGTCCGCATGCCCCTTGCTCTTGTAAAATTCCAGCCACTTTTGTCTGAGTTCCTTGGATGTGATCTTCATGATATATGTTTCCTTTGAGATGTTGTTTGTCTGTTTTGGATCCTTGTCGCCCCTTTTAGGGGAGATGTCACGAGGGGTAAGCTCATGCTGAGCGTTAGCGAAGCATCTCATAGACCTACGGAGCAGCCGCCCCCTGCGTCATTCTGAGCGAAGCGATGAATCCCGTGGAGGAGAGTGCGGACTTCGTTCACGGGATCCTTCGGCCCCGTTGGGCCTCAGGATGACGCAAAAAAACGCCGCTACCATAGACTTCGTTTGAGGGGATGCTTCTCTTCGTTCAGCATGAGCGGCATATCCCCCCTGCGTCATTCTGAGCGAAGCGATGAATCCCGTGGAGGAGAGTGCGGACTTCGTTCACGGGATCCTTCGGCCC
>CANPZV010000060.1 GCA_947589285.1 uncultured Clostridia bacterium | reverse complement strand
CCTGCGAGATTCTTCGGTCCCCCTTGTCTGACTTCGTTCCGCCCCCGTTTCTCAGAATGACGCAGGGGCGGCTCCGTAGGTCTATGAGATGCTTCGCTAACGCTCAGCATGAGCGGGAGAGGCAACACGAGCGATCCAACTCCACCCTCGACTCCCGTTTCCTCTTTGGCATATATGAAGAACCAAGGTACCAAAAGGTACCTTGGTTCTTCATGGAGCAGGAAACGGGAGTCGAACCCGCCGGAATCAGCTTGGGAAGCTGACGCCATACCGCTAGGCGATTCCTGCATCTGTGTATTTATTATATGCGGAAAGAAGCACCTTGTCAAGACTTTTTTCTCCGAAAGCCGAAAAAATTTCCCGAAGTGCGGAAAAAAGTCGGCAAACCGCTTGTAATTTCGTAGTCTAAGATGTATAATAAATTCCGAAAACAGGAGGCAATTATGGATTGGTTTAACGAAAACGCGGGGATCATGGTACTTTTGCTCATCGTCATCTCCGTCATCGCATTTATCGTACTGATCGTGCTTGCGGTGAGTTTGAGGAGCCGCATCGCCGTCCAGCGGCTAAAGATGGTCGGCTTCTATTCCCGCGACGTCGCAACGCAGGAAAATTACGCGGAGTTCACGGTGGGGAACCGCTCCCTGAACGACGTCGGCGTCAAGGAGATCGGCGTGCAGAACGGCAAGATCAACCGCGACCTCACCGCGATCTATCGGACCAAGGCAAACCTCACGGACGGCAGCCGCATCGTCATCGACCAGCGCGGCTCCATCACCTTCCGCATGACCGAAAAGGAACTTGCGGACTATCTTCTCAACACGGACAAGAAGAGAATGCTCTCCCGTCTCCGCCTGTACGTCGTCGATCTCCCCGGGAACGTCTATTACGGGAAGGTCTCGGCAGTGCGGAAGCTCCTCGCGGAGTATCTGAAGCGGCTCAAAGAGAACGGCACGCCCATCCTCCCCGCGGCAGAGAAGGCGGAAGCTCCCGCGGAGGAAGCCGCGCCCGCAGCCCCCGCGCCCGTTGTCCCTGCGCCCGACGTCCCTGCACCCGACGTCCCCGAAGTTTCGGCGGAGGCCGTCTCTGCCTCCGAAGCGCGTTCGGAAGGGGAGTAATTCCGATATCGTTTCACATGAGGCCCGCCGTCACTGCACGGCGGGTCTTTGCATGTCCTGAAAAGGAAGCCTGTCAGGCATAAACGGGGCGTTTCCGTCATACAATACCCTTGTCATTCAAGGGGGGATCGTATGAGAAAGATCATCAGCTGGATCGTCGGGGCGGCCGTAGCCGCCGCACTTTTGCCGCTTGCCGCCTGCGGGGGAGAGAAGTCCTCTTCCCGCTACGACATCAAGGCGGAATATTCGGAGAGCGAGGAACTTCTCCGCTGCCAAATGACGGTCACCGTCGCCAACCAAACGGCCAACGCCTTTGAAAAACTTCCCTTCGAGCTTTGGGCGAATGCCTACCGCGAGGGGGCAAAGTACCGTCCCGTCTCCGAGCTGTACGCGCCCGCCGCATACTACGACGGGGAGAGCTACGGCGGCATCACGGTCACGAGCGTAGAGGGAGGGGCCTTTTCAGTCGGCGGCGAGGATGAGAACATCCTCTATGTGACGCCCGAGGAGCCGATCTATCCCGACGAGAGCCTGACGCTCTGCATGGCGTTCGAGGTCAAACTCGCCCATGTTGACCACCGCCTCGGGATCGGGGAACAGACAGTCAACCTCGCAAATTTCTATCCCATTCTCTGCGCGGTCGGGGACGGGGGATTCTATGAATGCGTGTACAGCGAGAACGGCGATCCGTTCGTCAGCGACTGTGCCGATTACAGCGTGGAACTCACCGTGCCCGCGAAGTACGACGTCGCAGGGGCAGACCTCGCGTCGGAGACGGCCGAAAAGAAGGTCTTTACCCTGTCGGCCGAGGGCGTGCGCGACGTCGCCTTCGTGATGTCCGACCGCTTCACCCGCACCGACGGGGAGGCCTGCGGCGTGCCTGTCTCCTATTATTCCCTCACGGAAGAAGATCCCTCCGCCGTCCTCGGCGTCGCCTGCGAGGCGATCGAATTCTGCTCGGAGACCTTCGGCGCATACGCCTATCCCCGCTACACCGTCGCGGAGACGGATTTCCCCTACGGAGGAATGGAATATCCCATGCTCTCCATGATCTCCTCGACTGTCGCCGAGGCCCAGCTGCCCGCCGTCGTCGCGCATGAGACCGCCCACCAGTGGTGGTATGCGAGCGTCGGGAGCAACCAATTCGAGGAGGCATGGCAGGACGAAGGCCTTGCCGAGTGGACGACCGCCCTCTTCATGGAGGCGCACCCCGCATACGGCGGCAACTACCGCGCCATGGTGAACGCGTCCGAAAAGTCGTACCGCTCCTTTTTCTCGGTCAGTGCGCAGGTGAACAAGAAGGCGGATACGCGCATGTCCCGCCCGCTCACGAGCTATTCGGGGCTGTACGAGTACAGAAACATCGCCTATGACAAGGGGGTCATCCTCTTCGACCGCATCCGTGATGTCGCGGGGGAGCAGAAACTCATCAAGGGCCTCCGCAACTATGCCGCCAAGTACAGCGGCAAGATGGCTTCTCCCGCCGACCTCATCGCCTGCCTCTCCTCTGCGGGGGCGGATGCGGAGGAGATCATCCTCTCCTTCACCGAGGGCCGCTGTGTGATTTAGCTCCTTCAAAACACTTGCATTTTCCGTCGCCGCGCGGTATAATAGGGCCATGCCTATCCTGCAATACCATTGCCCGCGCTGCGGCAAAAAATTCGAAGAATTGGTCAAGAGCCACGAGGAGGAAGTCCTCTGCCCCGACTGCGGGGAGAGGGCAGAACGCTGCTATGCGGGGACGGTCTATTCGGCGACGGGGAGGCTCCCAAAGCATTGCTCGGGGCACTGCGCCACCTGCGGCGGCTGTAAATAGATGATTTTTGTCAAAAAAAGGGGCCTTGGAGCCTCTTTTCTTTTCCGCGCACCCGCCCGCGCCCGCAAAGAGAGGGAGCGCGTTGCGCGGGTTTTAATTTTTGTCACTTTTTTCCGCAAAAATTCCGCAAAAAACTTTCAAAATCACTTGACGAATGTTTTTTGAAGTGATATGATAGGTAAGCTGTACGGGTGAGCATACCCCGTGCGACCTTTCCCTGTCGGGAAAGTTCCGGAGATTGACAACTGCATAGCAAGAGAAGAAAAGAAAAGAAGAAAGGCAAGAAAATTCAAAGTGAAGAAAAGAAAGGTTAATACGGAAAGAAGTAGCGTAAGCGAAAGAAAG
>CANPZV010000059.1 GCA_947589285.1 uncultured Clostridia bacterium | reverse complement strand
CACCCCTCGAGGGGTGGGCAAGAGGACTTCGTTTGAGGGGATTCTTCACTGCGTTCAGAATGAGCGTTACCCCATCCCGAGGAGGGGGGGTAGGGGGGTGGGCAACGATTCTGGATCATGTCCACCTCAGTCGCCTGCGGGAAAAGGCTCCTCCTCGGGAGGAGCCGAGAGAAACCCCTCTGTCACTTCGTGACATCTCCCCTAAAAGGGGCGACAAGGGGAAAGCGCGTTGCTCGTGACATCTCCCCTAAAAGGGGCGACGAGGGGAGAGAGGAGCCGAGGGAGCAATATGGCTCCAAAACGTTTGAAAAAAGACGAAAAGTGTGATATAATGGTATCTGCTTGATCAAGGAGGAGACTATGGAACAGGAAGGTCAGGTAAAACTTCTGTCCGTCATCCCGATGCGGACACAGCTCGTCTTTCCCAACACCAACGCGATGTTTGACGTCGGGCGGGGGCTTTCCCTTGCCGCCGTCGAGCGGGCGGAGATGAACGGCGGCTATGTCTTTCTCACCCGCCAAAAAGATCCCAATACCGATGAACCCGCCGCGGCGGATCTCTACGCCGTCGGGACGGTCGCCCGCATCCGCCAGACCAACCGCGTCCCCGGGGACAGGCTCCGCATCTATGCGGAGGGGCTTTACCGTGCGAGCGCGAGGCGGTTCGAGACTGAAAACGGCTACATCTATGCCGTCACGGACGAGATCGTGACCGAACACGGCGACCCGACCTTGGAGGAGGCCCACTTCCGCACGGTGAAGGGTCTCATCGGGGAGATCGCCGAGGCGGACAGCAGGATCGGCAAGGAGCTTGAAAACGCCCTCATCGGCGTTGCGGACATCGACGCCTACATCAACATCTGTACCTATCGCCTCCGCATGCGCGAGGAGCTGAAACAGGCCATTTTGGAGCAGAGGAACGAGATCGCCCGCCTCCGCCTCTTTGAACAGTGCCTGAGCGACGAGCTTGAGATCGGGAAGCTCGAGAAGAAGATCGCCGTTGACGTGCGCCGCAATATCGACAAGGCGCAGAAGGAATATTACCTGCGCGAACAGCTTAAGGCCATTCATCAGGAGCTTGGCGACGACGTGGACGAGAGCGAACGCCTCCGCGAGCGCATTCTCTCCAAGGGAATGCCCAAGGCGGTCGAAGAGAAGGCCCTCGCCGAGCTTGCCCGCATGGACAAGATGCCCTCCTCCTCCGCCGAATACACCGTCCTGCGCAACTATGCCGATTGGCTCCTCGACCTCCCGTGGCGGGAGGAGACGGCGGACACCGAAAAGCTCTCCGACGTCGAAAAAGTGCTTGAAGAGGACCACTACGGCCTGGAAAAGATAAAAGAGCGGGTCGTGGAATATCTCGCCGTCCTGAAACTGACGGGGCAGCTCAAAGCTCCCATTCTCTGCCTTGTCGGCCCGCCCGGGGTCGGCAAGACGAGCATCGCCAAGTCCATTGCCCGCGCACTCGGCAGGAAATTCGTGAGGATGAGCCTCGGCGGTCTCAAAGACGAGGCCGAGATCCGCGGCCACCGCCGCACCTACATCGGCGCGATGCCGGGGCGCATTCTGTTTGAGATGAAGAACGCAGGGTCGGTCAATCCCGTATTCCTCCTCGACGAGGTGGACAAGATCTCTTCCGACATGCGCGGCGACCCTGCGGACGCCCTGCTCGAAGTCCTTGACCCCGAGCAGAATTCCACCTTCCGCGACCGCTATCTCGAAGTCGAATACGACCTCTCGAAGGTCATGTTCATCGCGACGGCCAACACGCTCGACACCATTCCCATGCCCCTCCGCGACAGAATGGAGATCATCGAACTCTCGGGCTACACCCCGCAGGAGAAGGAACAGATCGCAAAACGTTATCTCGTCCCCAAAAAGCGGAAGGAGAACGGCCTTGCCGAGGAGAATATCCGCTTCACCGACGGCGCGCTCGCCGCGCTCATCGACGGCTACACGATGGAGGCAGGCGTGCGCTCGCTCGAACGGACCATCGGCGCGGTGTGCAGGAAGGCGGCCGTCCGCATCGCCAAGGGGGAGGCGGACAAGATCGTCGTCAACAAACTCAACCTTGAAAAGTTCCTCGGCGCGAAGCGGTTCCTGAAGGAGGACGAGATGCTCGAGACCGACGAAGTCGGCATGGCGACGGGCCTTGCCTGGACCGCCGTCGGCGGCACGACGCTCACCATCGAGGTCTCCGCGATGCAGGGCAAGGGCGAAGTCCTCCTGACGGGGAAGCTCGGCGACGTCATGAAGGAATCGGCCCGCGCGGCCATCTCCTATATCCGCGCCCATGCGGACAAGTACGGCATTCCCGAGGAAGATTTCGAGAAGAAGGATATCCACATTCACATTCCCGAGGGCGCGACGCCCAAGGACGGCCCCTCGGCGGGCATCACGATGGCGACGGCCATTCTCTCCGCCTTCACGGGCAAACCCGTGCGGCATGACATCGCCATGACGGGGGAGATCACCCTCCGCGGCAAGGTCCTCCCCATCGGCGGATTGAAGGAGAAGGCCCTCGCGGCCTCGCGCATCGGCATTCACGACGTCATCATTCCCGAGGAGAACAAGAAGGACGTCGAGGAGATCCCCGAAGAGGTCAGGCGGGACCTCAACTTCATCTGCGTGAGCGACGTGGACGCGGTGTTCCGCAACGCCTTTGCAGACGGGAGGGGTTGAGATATGGTAGCGGCAAAATTCGTCGCGTCCGCCGCGGCAGAGGCACAGTTTTTGCGGCCCGACAAGCCGATGATCGCCGTCTGCGGCAGGTCGAATGCGGGCAAATCGACGCTCATCAACCTGCTTGCGGGGCAGAAAAAACTCGCGCGGACGAGCGCGGACCCCGGCAGGACGCGGCTTGTGAATTACTTCGACTTCGGCACTTTCCTGCTCGCCGACCTCCCCGGGTACGGCTATGCGGCCGTCTCCAAGGCGGAGAAGGCGCGGTGGGCGGGAATGCTCGACCGATTCTTTGCGAGGAAGGAGGACATCGCGCACGTCTTTGTCCTTTCTGACATCCGCAGGGACCCCACGGAGGACGACCTGCAGATGATCGCCTATTTGAATTATCACATCATTCCCTTCACCGTCCTCGCGACGAAGAGCGACAAGCTCTCCCGCATGAAGGTCAAGGAGCGTCTGCGCATCGTTGCGAACGCCTACGGCCTCGGCGAGGGGAACGTGATCGCCGTCTCGGGCCTCACGGGGAGCGGGAAAGAGGAGCTTCTCGCCAAGATTGCCGCGATCGTCGCCTGCTCACCCTGAACCTGAGCATAGCCGAACCATCATCACCTTTTCGCTGCCCCTTTTAGGGGTACGAGGAATCTCCTTTCCCCGCGTCATTCTGAGCGTAGCGAAGAATCCCCTTGATTTAATTAAAAATTGAAAATTAAAAATTAAAAATTGTGGCGGGGAAATTAGAATGACACCCCCTTCCGTCACGCGCTCTTGCGTGACTGAGGGGGTGTCGTTCTGATTGTTAAACGAAAACCACGCGATAGTCGCGTGGTTCAAAAGAGGCTAATGCCGATGAGGTAGACAAAAACACTCCGA
>CANPZV010000058.1 GCA_947589285.1 uncultured Clostridia bacterium | reverse complement strand
GTTTGAGGGGATCCTTCGCTACGCTCAGGATGAGCAACGGCTCATTCTGAGGGCGAAGCCCGAAGAATCCCCTTGGGTAGACTTCGTTTGAGGGGATCCTTCGCTACGCTCAGGATGAGCAACGGCTCATTCTGAGGGCGAAGCCCGAAGAATCCCCTTGGGTAGACTTCGTTTGAGGGGATCCTTCGCTACGCTCAGGATGAGCAACGGCTCATTCTGAGGGCGAAGCCCGAAGAATCCCCTTGGGTAGACTTCGTTTGAGGGGATCCTTCGCTACGCTCAGGATGAGCAACGGCTCATTCTGAGGGCGAAGCCCGAAGAATCCCCTTAGGTAGACTTCGTTTGAGGGGATCCTTCGCTACGCTCAGGATGAGCAGTTTCCCCTCGCTGCCCCCCTATAAGGGGCGACAAGACATTCTTGATCTCCCCGCCGCAATTTTTAATTTTTAATTTTTAATTTTCAATTTTTAATTAAAATTCGCTGGCAGCTCTACCTTGGGAGGATCCCCACCTCACATTCTGTTCTGCGCGAGCTGTTTCCCCGCGGAGTCGATGGTATAATTTTCGCGGTAAATGAGTTCGCCGACGGGCACAAAGGTGAATCCCTTAGCCTTGAGCGTGTCGATGATGATGGGCAGGGCCTCCGCCGTGTGCAGACCGTTGTTGTGGCAGAGAATGATAGACCCGCTATGCACCTTCGAGATGACCCTTTCGGCGATGTCGGAGGCGGAGAGGTCCTTCCAATCGAGGGAATCGACGTCCCACTGAATGGGGTACAGCCCCATCGCGTTGGCTGTGTCGATGAGAAGATCGTCATAGTCGCCGAAGGGCGGGCGGAACAGCTCGACGCTCTTTCCCGTGACGGCGGTGATGGCGTCCGAAGAGGAGGAAAGCTCGCTTCTGATCTCCGCCTCCGAGAGACGGGACATATAGGAGTGGGTGGAGCTGTGCGTGCCGATCTCGTGCCCCGCGTCGGACACCTTTTTCAGGTAGTCCGCATGGTCTTTCGCCCAGAATTCCACGGTGAAGAAGGTCGCCGTGACGCCGCCCTCCCTGAGATTTTTGAGAATGGCGTCGGTGTGTTCCACGCCCCATGCGCAGTCGAAGGTGATGGCGATCCTGTTGTCCTCCCGCCCGACGCAGTAGATCGGCAGAGAACGGGACGTACTCGAATAGACCTCCGCCGCCCCCGTGACGCCCGCGGCGACGAGGGAGAGGACGACGGCGAAAACGGCCGCCGCGGCAAAAAGCAGCGTTTTGAGTTTCACGGTGAAAAATTTCATTCGCTTTCCCTATATCCTATCATAGAGTACGGGGGAGATCTTGGGTCTTTTTCGGGAATTTTGGTGAAATTTGTCCAAAACCCCGTCTCCCCCGCCGATCGGTTATATCTATGCGGGAAACGTGCGGAAAATGCGTGCGGAACTGCACAATATCCCCCATTCTACCGAGAGTAGAGCCGCCTATTTTGTCAGTGGAGCGGCTTTTTTCAAGAGTAGGACGGCGCGTCAAAAGGGTAGGTTGTAATTTCCCCGCGGTTGCGGTATCCTAATGGCGTAGGAAATATCACAGGAGGGAAGTTATGCAATTCGAAATTTTTACGGATTCTTCGGCCAACATTCCCGATGATCTCTTGCGGGAACGCGGTATCCACGTCATTCCCTATACCTTTACCGAGAACGGCGAAGAGCGGTCGTGCTATGCGGAGGGCGTCTCCTTCCGCGAGGCCGCCAAACAGCACTATGCAAAGTTGCGTGCGGGCATGGACATGCGCACGTCGCTCCTCTCAAAACAGCAGTTCATCGACTATCTCACCCCCGCCCTCGAAAAGGAGCAGGACGTCTTTCTCGTGACGATCGCCTCGGGCATCAGCGGCACCTTCGCACAGGCCATGCTCGCCAAGAAGGAGCTTGAAAAGAGGTTCCCCCGCAGGAAGATCGTCGTTGCGGACAGCTCCAACGCCTCCATGGGCGAAGGGCTGCTCGTCCTCCGCGTCGCCGACCTTCGGGACATGGGAGAGAGCATCGACGCCTGCGCCCGCTGGTTCGAGAACAACAGATATAAGGTGAACAGCTACGTCACCGTGGGCGACCTCAAATACCTCAGGCGGGGCGGGAGGATCTCGGCCGCCGCCGCCATTGCGGGGACGCTCCTCAACATCAAGCCCCTCTTGCGGGCGGACGGCGAACGGCAGGCAAAGCTCGTCGTCTGCGGCAAGGAGCGGGGCAGGAAGCGAGCGATCGCGGCCCTGCTTGCGGCGTTCGACAGCTTCTGTACCTCCCCCGAGGGACAGACCGTCGCCATTACCCATGCCGACTGCGAGGAGGAAGCCCTCGCCCTTGCGGACGCGATAAGAGAGCGCGGCGTGCGCGACGTCATCGTCGAATATTACGACCTTTGCACGGGCATTCACGTCGGTCCCGACACGATCGCGCTGTTCTTCTTCGGCAAGGACCGCCGCGCCCCTGCCGCCGAGAAGTCTGCCGTGCCGAAAAAGGGCGCGCTACACCTCAAAAATATCTGATGCGATAAAAACGGTCTGCGCCGCAACGCAGACCGTTTTTTATTTTTTCCCGAAAGGGTGCTTGTCGTAGACGCTCGTCAGCGTCAGCGCGTCCACCTCCTTCGCACCCGCACGCTTGAGGACGGACGCCAGCTCGCTCACCGTCGAACCCGTCGTCAAGGTGTCGTCGATGACGAGGAGCTTTTTGTTCTTGACCCCCTTGCGGTCGGAGACGTGGAAGGTCCCCTCGAGGTTCTTCTCCCGCTCGGCGCGGCCGAGTTCCTTTTGCGCCCCCGTCTCGCGCGTCTTGACCACCGCGTCCAAAAGGGGGATCCCGCTCCGCCGCGACAGCTCCTCTGCGATCTCCTTGGACTGGTTGTAGCCGCGTCTTTTCATCGCCTTCTCCGTCATCGGGACATAGACGAGCGCGTCCGCGCCGAATTCGTCGAGCAGGGGGAGCATCAGCTCCGCCGCCGTGCGGCAGAAGTACTTCTTGCGCTTGGCCATATGGACGATGCGGGCGGCCTCTCCCTCGTGCAAGAGGGGGGAACGCGCCCTGTCGGTCACCAGCCGCTTCTTCTTGCATTCGAGGCAGATCCCCGCCTCCCCCACCTTTCTGCCGCAGAGGGGGCAGATGTTTTTGTCGTTCCACGGGAGAGTGTTGCGGCACTGTTTGCAGACGCGCTCGTTTTCAAAGACTTCCCTCCCGCATAGGTCGCAGGTGAAGTTGTGCGCGTCGTCGTATTGTCTGAGCTTCTCTTTGAGGAGTTGAAAAAGGTTCATTCGGCCGCAGGCCCCCGTCGTTCTGCCGTTCTGTGTGTATTATAGCGGCTTTCCCCCGCCAAGTCAAACGGAATGCCCTTGACAGAGAAAATTCCCTTGAAATGACCCTCTTGTCGCCCATTATGGGGGCAGCGAGGTGACCCACCCCGTGGAGGGGGTTCGCTCATTCTGAGGGCGAAGCCCGAAGAATCCCCTAATACGAAGTCCGTGGGTCTATGAGATTCTTCGCTACGCTCAGAATGAGCGGTTTGCTCTTGTCGCCCCTCTTAGGGGAGATGTCGAGGCGTAGCCGAGACAGAGGGGTTTCTCTCGGCTCCCCCTTGAGGGGGAGCTGTCACGAACAAAGTGAGTGACTGAGGGGGTGTCGTTCCGATTTTGTATGACACCCCTTCCGCCCCTTACGGGGCACCCACCCCTCAAGGGGTGGGCAAGAGGACTTCGTTCAGGGGATTCTTCGGGGTAAACCCCTCAGAATGAGCGGTTTGCTCTTGTCGCCCCTCTTAGGGGAGATGTCGAGGCGTAGCCGAGACAGAGGGGTTTCTCT
>CANPZV010000057.1 GCA_947589285.1 uncultured Clostridia bacterium | reverse complement strand
CCGCCCGTTCATCCTGAGGGCGAAGCCCGAAGGATCCCCTTAAACGAAGTCTGCGACAAATGCGTCATTCTGAGCGTGGCGAAGAATCCTCTGAAACGAAGTCCGTAGGTTTATGGGACCCTTCGGTCGCTTCGCTCTCTCAGGATGAGCGCGATGCGCTCAATTTTCAATTTTCAATTTTTCAATTTCAAACCATATCCAATCCATTACGAAGGAGAACATATTATGCACCAAGACTGTGAACGCATTCTGTTGACCGAGGAACAGCTCCGCGCGGGCGTCAAGGAGATCGCCCTCGCCGTCAGCGAACGCTACGCGGGCAAGAATCCCGTCGTCGTCGGCATTCTCAAGGGGAGCATCATCTTCTACGCGGACTTTATCCGCCACCTCGAGATCCCCGTGACCCTCGACTTCATGGCCGTCTCCTCCTACGGCAGCGGGACGGTCTCCTCGGGGAAACTCCGCATGCGCAAGGACCTCGACACCGACGTCAAGGACAGTGACGTCATTGTCGTCGAGGACATCATCGACAGCGGCTTCACCCTCGCCAACCTGAAAGAGCTTTTGAAGGAGCGCGGGGCAAAGTCCGTGTGCATCGTTACCCTGCTCAACAAGAAGGGGAGGAGAGCTTACGACATCCAACCCGACTATAACTGCTTCGACATCGAGAACGAGTTCGTCATCGGCTACGGACTTGACTATAACGAGAGGTACCGCAACCTGCCCTACGTCGGCATTCTGAAGCGGGAGATCTACGAAGAGTAGGAAAAACGGGTCCAAAAGGAGAAAAGAGTGCCGCTCGATCCACGGCAACTGAATAACGCGATCCTGCGGTTGAAGAGCGGGGACGCTTCCGCGCTCGGCACGATCTTCGCGCTCGCGGGAAAGCGCATGGTCGCGCTTGCCCGCGGGATCGTCGGGACGCAGGCAGATGCAGAGGACGTTGTTTCGGACAGCCTTGTGAAGCTGGTGAGGGCCGCGCCCTCCTTCAGGGAGGGGAACGGCTACGGCTTCCTCATGCGCATCGTCCGCAACACCGCCCTCGATTTTTTGCGCCGAAAAAAGCGCACGGCCACCGAGGACATCGACGCGTGCTTCTCCCTCTCCGACGGGCGGTATTCCCCCGAGGGGCGGGAGGACGCCATTCTCTTGGAGCGGGCGATAAAGTGCCTTCCCCCGCTCGAAAAGAAGATGATCTACTACCGCTATTGGCTCGGCTTCACGGTGCGGGAGATCGCGCGGGAGGAGAACATGAGCAGATCCTCCGTCGAGCGGGCAGTCGTCCGCGCGGAGGAGACGCTGAAAAAACTCCTGCAAGCGGGACAAACGGAGGGGGAGTAGCGTTTATATCATGAAGGACATGAAACAGGACCAATTCATAGAGGAGAAGATGAACGCCTACATCGGGGGCGCAGAGGAGCCGCACGTCGATCTCTCTGCGGCAGAAAACGCCCTCGGGGAGCAGACGGTTCGCAGGCGCGCGCGGCGGAGAGGGCTGATCGCGTTCGTTTCCGCATGCGCTTCCCTCCTCCTTGTCGCCATCGTCCTGATCGGGATCTTGCCATCCTTCGGAGGGAGCGACCGCGCCCCCGCGGGGGACGAAGCGGGCGGCGAAGCGGCCCCTCCCTCCGTGCAGGAGCCGTCAGGGGGCACGGGCGAGGGGGATCTGCCGACGGCCGTTCGCTACGCGCTCGGGGACGCCCCGCAGCGGGCGGCGGGCCTCAACGAACTCACCGAAACCTATGGGGCAAAGCTCGAAAAACTGACCGACTTCGGCTTTGCCGAGGGCTTCTACGCCGATTACACGCTGTACTATGTGGGGGAGGAGGCGGTCCTGTTAAAGACGGACGTCCGATACATGCAGGACGGGCGGCGGGTGAGCGTCTCGGTGTACACCGACCTCTCGGGCGGCAAGTATGAGGCGGAGGAGCTGGACAGATACGCCGCGCTCTCCGAAAAGACGGGCAGATTCACCTATGAAGAGACCTTTGTGAACGGCGAGTACGTCTGCCTCGGCGCGTTCAGGCATTTGGGGCAGGATTGCTGTGTGGAGGTGCAGTCCTCCAACGGATCGGCCTTTTGGGATCTGATGGAGTATTTGACGTAGTGGATCATTGAGCGCGGCGGGACGGTACGTCCCGCCGCGCTCCGCTTGAGGGAACGGAGCGAAGAATCCCCTTGATTTAATTAAAAATTGAAAATTAAAAATTAAAAATTGCAGTGACCCCCTCCGTGGGAGGGGGGTAGGGGGGTGGGTCACCATATTCTCGGCTGCCCCTTGAGGGTCGCAAAACGCAATTCTTGCGCATCAGCACAGTGTGCTGTGCGCTGCGTTTTGCGGCGAGTGAGCGCATTATCCGCGCGAACGGTGACCGAGGACGGGTCTCTACCCGTCCGAGACGCTGTCACGCGCCCTTGCGTGACTGAGGGGGTGTCATTCAGATCCGCGTCATCCTGAGGGAGCGGAGCGACCGAAGGATCTCGCGGAACGCAAAAAATTTTCTTTTTTCGGGACAGAAGGGGAATAAAAAGCGTTGTAATAATAAAGGGATCCTTCCCGACGAGGAGTAAACCATGAAGAAGCCTTTCCCCATCGCCGCGATGACGCTCGCGCTCGCCTTTGCGATGACGGCGTGCGGCGGCCTTTCCAATGCGACCGCGCTCGGCGTGCCCAAGTCCGTCTCGCCCCTTGCCCACTACGAGGCCGCAGAGACCGACCCGACCATGCGCAATGCGGCCAAAGCCTTCGCCGCGACCTTTTCCGCGGAGGCACTCAAGGGGCAGACGGGGAATGCGGCCGTCTCGCCCGTCTCCGTCTACTTCGCCCTCGGCCTTGCCGCCCAGTGCGCCGCAGGGGAGACGAGAGAGGAACTTCTCACCGCCCTCAATGTCGGTTACGATGTCTTAAACGCCGACGCCTCCGACTTTTACCGCTCGGTCATCGCGGAGCATGCGGGGGAAAAGGGGATCGAGGCGCGGGTGGACGTCGGCAACTCCATCTGGGTGCAGGAGGGCTTCCCCGTCAAACAGGACTGCATCGACGTCCTCGCAGACAATTACCTCTGCTACTCCTATGCGGCCGATTTCATGGACAAGAACAGTGCCGCGAATGCCGCTGTGCGCGACTTCGTCAAGCGGCAGACGCACGGGCTGATCGATCAGGACTTCCAACTCTCCGTCGCCACCGTCTTTGCCCTCGTCAATACGCTCTACCTCAAAGAAATCTGGGGCAACAGCGGCGGCCTTCCCTTCACCGAAGAGAAGTATGACTTCACGCAGGGGGACGGGACGGAGAGACCCATCAACTTGCTCTGCGCCGCATATCAGATGGGGCAGACCTACGAGGCGGAGACCTTCACCCACTTCTATGCGACGACGCTGCACGGCTATCGGCTCAAATTTCTTCTGCCCAAGGAGGGACACACGGCCGAGGAGGTGTTCACCGCCGAAAATTTCGCCCTCGTCAACGGGATGGAGGACTACCGCGCCTTTGACGACGCGGCCCAGAAACGCTACTACACCCGCTGTCTCTTCCCCGAGTTTGAATCGGAGTACGACGCGGACGTCAAGGATATTCTGCAAAAAATGGGCGTGAAGAAGCTGTTTTCGGAGGGAGAGTGCGACTTTTCGACCTTGACCGACGGGGACGCCTTCTGCGCAAAGCTCCAACATGTGACCAAATTGAAGGTCGAGAGGGAGGGCATCGAGGGAGCGGCCGTCACGATCGCAACGGAGGAGGCGACGTCCGAGCCGCCGGGACCTGATTATGAACCCGTCTATGCGGACTTTGTCCTCGACCGCGCCTTCGGCTTCGCCCTGACCGACCGCTTCGGCACTGTCCTCTTCTCGGGCATTGTGAACATGGTTTAAGGGGCACTGGTGTCGCCCGTCCGCTCATGATGTCCCGTTCGCTCTATTTCCCCGTTCGCTCATCCTGAGGCATAGCCGAAGGATCTCATAAACCTACGGACTACGTTTAAGGGGATGCTTCGCTACGCTCAGCATGAGCGGGAGAGATTCGCTACGCTCAGCATGAGCGGAAGAGTCCCTCGTCTGCGGCGCGGG
>CANPZV010000056.1 GCA_947589285.1 uncultured Clostridia bacterium | reverse complement strand
GGGCACCCACCCCTCAAGGGGTGGGCAAGAGGACTTCGTTCAGGGGATTCTTCGGGGTAAACCCCTCAGAATGAGCGTTGTTCCCCACCACCCCCTTCCCTACCCTCCCCCCTCATGTATAAGGGGGGAGGCGGAACTTCTTTGCCTGCCCCTTGAAAAGGGGGCGGGGTAGGGGTGGGGAGGTATTCCTAATTCAGTCCCTCCACAATTTTTAATTTTCAATTTTCAATGAAAGAAAACGGAGCTATCGGCTCCGTTTCTGTTCACAGATCAAAAATCATCGTCGTCATCATCGTCATCGTCGTCATCATCGTCGGCGAGCGAGTAAATCTCGTCGCCCGTGACGTAATCGAGATCCTCCTCATCTTCCTCGCTGTGGTATTCCTCTTCCTCTTCTTCCTCTTCCTCGGGTTCGTCGAGGTCGCTGTTGAAGGCTTCGTCGAGTTTTCCCATCTCCTTGTCGAGGTCGTCGGTATCGTCGTCGAGGTACTCCCGCCACTCGTCGTCCTCGTCGGGGTCGGGTTCCTCCGATTCAAGTTCCGCTTTCTTCTTGCATTCGTCGCACATCTTTTCGCCGACGCGCATCATATTTTCTCCGCAGATGGGGCAGATCTCGGTGGGGATCTCCTCTTCCTCGTCCTCATCGACGTCGCTGACGATCCCCCTCATCTCTCTGAGGCAGACATCGCAGTATTCCTGCTTCTCTGCGTCGATGTAATTCAGCTCGCAGCGCGGGCACTTCATATAATGCACCATACTCATTTCCTCCGGCGGTTATCGTTCTCTGCCCCATAGGGCTAATAAATTATATTGTTATTTCATCTTTTTGTAAACTGTTTTGAAGGCGATTTCCAAATTTTTTTTGGGAAGATGACAACATTTTTTCAAATTATTTCATTTTTTGGCACGATCTTCATGAAAAAGCCTCCGCGCAGAACGCGGAGGCTCCGATGTGCTGTTTTACGCTACGGGAGGATCCTCTGAGGGTGCGCCGTCCGTGGCCTCCTCTGCGGGGGTCTCTTCTTCGGCGGAGGGAGCTTCCTCAGCCGCTTCCGCGGGGATCTCTTCGGGAGCAGGCAGCTCCTCTTCGGCGGGAACTTCCTCGGCGGGAACTTCTTCGGGCGATGCGGCCTCCTCTTCGGGAGCCTGCTCGTCGGCATAGACGTCCACGTCCCTATCGTCCGTCGTATCGACGGCCATCTTCTCTTCGCGGGGAGCTTCGCCCTTCTTCTTTTTCAGTACGATGACGATCACGGCCGCGGCGATGCCGAGGACGACGACGGCGATGCCGACGCCGATCAAGGCCCACGCCCATGCGGGAAGCCCCGTCTCTTCCTCTGCGGGAAGGGTGAAGTTCGCGAGGGTCGTTTTCCAATAGTCGGCGATCTTTGTCTCGTCGCTCTCGGTCATCTCGCCGAGCCGCGTGACAAAGTAGTCGTAGGTGCGGAAGCTCGTCTCGCCGTCCTTGAAGTCGGTCTCCCTGAAGAGGGTGTTGTCGCTGCTGTCCTCAAATCCCTCGCCGCCCGTGAAGGCGAAGAAGGCCTTCTGCTCCTCGTCGGAGTAGAGGTAGGTCTCGCTCTTGCCGTTCTCCGTGGCAAAGGCGATATTTTCGAGGAACTGTTTGTCCTCGCCCGTCAGGAAGTAATACCTGATGGCGGTGGAGAGCTTGGAATTGTTGTTGCCCGAGAGCTTTGCGAGAAGCCCCACCTTCGCATCCGTACTCATGATGGAGTCGTACTTTTCGGTGAAGTCGTTCAGCTCCGCGTTGTTCATCAGTTTGCCCTCTGCGTTGGCGAGAGAGACGGTCGAAATGTAGTTGAACGAGGAGGAGGCGACGTCGCTGTCCGCATCGGCGAAGAAGAGGTCGGTCCCGATGAGTTCGAACCCGTACCAGCTGTCCGCATGCTCGACGTTGAGTACTTTGGCGGGCTTATAGGGCGCGTTGTCGAGATCCCCGAAGGGAAGGTTCTGATAGTTTTTGGCCTCGCCGTTGATGACGGCGCGCTCGACGGAGCGGCCCGATCCGTTGGAGCGGGTGAACCATACATAGTCGTACCCGTCGGCTTCCGCCGAGAGGTCCACGGAGACGAGCGTCGCGCCGCTCATCGCGTAGGCGACGGGCTGATCGCTCCCGATGTGGCCGCCTTCGGCATTCACGTCGGCGCGGTAGATGGTGTTGTTCTTGACATAGAGGTAGTGGTGGCTCTCCCCGTCGCGGTAGAAGAGCGCGTCCGCCGTGGCCGTGCCGGAGAGGTTGACGGCGTTGGCGACGAGGTCCTTCTGCCCGTCCTTTGCGTTGATCTTGACGGAGTCCCACGTCTTGATGTCCGCGGGAATATCCGCCCCGTCGATGAAGTAGAGCCTGCCGTTGTCGTCCGAGCCTACGGAGCTGTCCGCCGCCTTGGCGGGCCTGTCCGTATAGTACAGACCGCCGTTCTCATAGGAGCGGAGGGTGTAGGAGTGGCCCTGCAAGTCGTTGGTCGGCTCGGTCGCGGACTGGTTGAATTTCGTCTTGGGATCCCCGTCCGCCCTGCCGTCGAGGACCAGCCCGCCGAGGTTGGTATAGGGCATCTCCCCGTCGAGTTCCTTCTCGATATACTCCATGTCCCAATCATATTCGTAGGGAGCCGCCGTCGCGTCTGCCCTGACGCGGTAGACCTGATTGTAGGAGAACGTCCTCGCGTCCTTGTCGGAGTCGAGATTTTCGTTGACCGTCATGGTGTAGTAGACGGTGGGGTCGGTCACGTCCTGCTTGTTAAAGACGTAGGAAGTGGTGTTGTCCGCAAGCAACGTCTTTTCCTTCGTCGCGGTGTTGTAGGAGTAGAGGTCGTTGCTCTCCACATACATCACATAGACGGTATTGTTGACGGAGACGATGCGGTAGGGCGTCGTGTTGGAGGAGAGGGCGAAATAGCTCACAACGTCGCTTCCGTCGAGCTTCGCGCTCTTAAAGTACATGTAGTTGGTGTCCGTTTCGCCCGAGACGGGGTCGGGGACGTCGTTCGGCGTGGTATAGTAGATCCTGTCGCCATAGATGTACAGCCCCGCGTCGTACGTTCCCGCCACCGCAATGGAGGGGACGACGCGCTCGGCGTTGTTCTCTTTGGCCTTGACGTCCGCCGTCTTGATGCGGTAGATCGCGCCCTTCACGGGGGTCCCGTAGGTGTTGTCCGACGTGTAGGACTCGATCCCGTTGATGAAGTAGTAATAGTCACCCTTTTGGACCACAAATCCGCCGTTGGAAGTGACCGTGTCGCCCGTGGGCAAGCCCGAAGGCGTCTTGAAGTCACCGCTGCACGCGGCGAACGGAAGCACGCCCGCCGTCATGATCGTTGCGGCGGCGATCGCTATCAATTTTTTGAAACCTTTACGCATAGGCCTTTTCCTTCTTGTTTTGCATCGTTACGGTTCTAACGATACGGTTTTTATTATATACTATAGAAAGAGTTTTTGCAATCAAAAACTCCCCTCACTTGAACTTTTCTTGCAAAAAATTTTGTTCTGACGGTGAAAAAATGGAAAAATTCGGGATATTCGAGCTTCTTGACACCCTCTCTGCGATCATGGAAAAGGACGCGCCCGCCCCTCCTCCCGCCGACGGACCGTCCGCGACGCCCCCCGACGCGCCCGCGACGCCCTCCGTGGAGGACAGATCCTTCCTTCCCCCCGATTATGCGGGCGGGGAAAGCTCTGCCGCGCTCTCCTCCTTTCTCTCCAAGCACGACGAACTCGCCCGCCGCGCCGCGAAGAAGAAATAAGTCTGCCTACCCCTTGGGAGGGACATCGACCAAGGGGATCCTTCGCCTACGGCTCAGGATGAGCGGCCTTATCCTCGTCGCCCCGCGCGCTCATGTTGAGGCAAAGCCGAAACATCTCATAAACCTACGGACTTCGTTCTTCGGGATTCTTCGCTTCGCTCTGAATGACGCGGTTTCCCCTCGTCGCCCCTTTTAGGGGAGATGTCACGAACATAGTGAGTGACAGAGGGGTTTTGTTCTGATTGCGTCCTGCCGCCCCGCGCGCTCATGTTGAGGCGAAGCCGAAACATCTCATAAACCTACGGACTTCGTTCTTCGGGATTCTTCGCTTCGCTCAGAATGACGCGGTTTCCCCTCGTCGCCCCTTTTAGGGGAGATGTCACGAACATAGTGAGTGACAGAGGGGTTTTGGACTGATTGCGTCCTGCCGCCCCGCGCGCTCATGTTGAGGCGAAGCCGAAACATCTCATAAACCTACGGACTTCGTTCT
>CANPZV010000055.1 GCA_947589285.1 uncultured Clostridia bacterium | reverse complement strand
AAACTATATCACATGGAGCGCCTTGTTCGCTATCTTTTTTCTATTCCCTTTTGTCTCACATCAATTGTAATCATACATTTTCTGTAAAATTTTTTGCCCAAGGATATTGACAATCACATCGAAAAGGTGTAAAATACAATAAATCCATTCATGAAAGGAGAATCAGTATGTATTCATCAACAGACAAATTCGTAAAACTGATGGAACGCAAGGGCATCAAGTATAGCTATGAAGGCGTCCGCTCGAACAGCAACAATGAGGTCGTCGTCATCAAGTACAACTGCGACAATGTGGATACCATCACCGTCACCTTCTTCTTCAATTCGGACTGCGAAGACGCTTCCATCCGCATCTTCGACCTCGTGAAGGTCCCCGCAAACAAGGCTGTTTCCATTCTTCAGACCGTCAACAAGATCAACAACACCTACCGCTTTGCGAAGTTCTGCCTCGACACGAACGACAACACCATCCAGCTCGAGATGGATCCCGTGTTCCGCGGCAACGACGTTGCGGAGATCTGCGTGGAACTTCTTTCCCGCTCCGTCAACATCGCCGACGAAGCATATCCCGAATTCATGAAGGCAATTTATTCCTGATCGGGAACGACACCATAAGACACAGAGGGAAGGCCGTCGGGCCTTCCCTCTTTTTGCTTTTATGCTCTTGTTACTCCCCCATTCTCTCCCGCGCCGTGGCGAGCATGAGCTTGATACGGTTCTCCTGATTGACCTTTGTCGCGGAGGGGTCGTAGTCCACGGCGACGATGTTGGCCGAGGGATACTTCTCCTTGATGACGCGGGCGGCCCCTTTGCCCGCGATGTGGTTGGGCAGGCACCCGAAGGGCTGTGCGCAGACGATGTTCTCCGCGCCCGTCTCGGCAAGGGCGGCCATCTCGGCGGGAATGAGCCACCCCTCCCCCATCTTGACCCCTTGGTTGATGACCTCGTCGGCGAGCGTTCTCAGCCGCTCAAAGTCGTGCTGGGGGGCGAACCGCCCGTGCTTCACCGTCCACTTGATGATCTTCTTCTGCTTTCCATAGAGGTATTTGTAGGCGATCCCGAAGAGGAACGCCGTCTTTTTATTCTTGCCGTAGAGCTTTGCGTCGTTCACGTTGTTGATGACGCAGTACAGCACGAAGTCCATCAGCGCGGGCACGACGGGTTCACAGCCCTCACGGAGGAGGAAGTCCTCGAGGTGGGAATTGCCGAGCGGGGAGTACTTCACATAGATCTCCCCGACGATGCCGACCCTGATCTTCTTCTCCCGCTTCACGGGGACGGCGGCGAAGGCGTCCAAAATGAAATAAACGTACTTTTTCAGCTTTCTGTATTTCCCCGTATCGAAGGCCGCCTTGATCTCCTCCACGCACTTTTTCCGCGCGTCGTCAGCCCCCGCTTCGGTCTCGTAGGGCTTGGTCTGGTTGTAACAGCTCATGATGAGGTCGCCGTAAAAGAGAGAGTAGGCGAGGCGGATGACAAAGGCGGGGCGGAGTTCGATCCCGCTGTCCTTTTCCAGCCCCGCAAAGTTGAGCGAAAGCACGGGGACCTGCGGGAATTCCGCCTTCAACGCCTTGCGGATGAGCGGGATATAGTTGCTCGCCCTGCACCCGCCGCCCGACTGGGTGATGAGGACGGCCGTGTGATCGACGTCGTACTTTCCGCTCTTGAGCGCGTCGAGATACTGCCCGATGACGCAGAGCGCGGGGAAGCAGGTGTCGTTATGCACATGTTTCAGCCCCTCGTCGATGACCTCCCTTCCCTCGTTGTGGAGGACTTCCACTTTGTACCCCTCCATCGCCATGACGTGGACGAGGATATCGAAGTGCCAGGGGAGCATGTCGGGGACGAGAATGGTGTACGAACTCTTCATCCCGCGGGAAAAGCGGGGATAGTCGTCGGAGAAATCGGCGACGTCTGACTTCGTTTGGGGGCGGACCCCCTCCCCTACCCCTCCCCCTGACGCAGGGGGAGGGGTGGACATAGACTCTTTCATTCCTCTTCCCTCCTCTTCTGTTCTTCGATGGCGGCGATGAGAGACCGAAGCCTGATCTTCACCACGCCGAGATTGTTGATCTCGTCGATCTTGATCTGCGTGTAGAGCTTGCCCCTGCTCTCCAAAATGGCGCGCACCTCGTCCGTCGTGATGGCGTCGATGCCGCACCCGAAGGAGACGAGCTGGACGAGATCGGCGTCCTTCCGCCGCGTGCAGTACTCTGCCGCGCGGTAGAGCCGCGCATGGTACGTCCACTGGTTGAGGACGTTGACCTTGACCTGCGCCCCCTCCTCAAAGACGGCGTCCTCGGAGAGGACGGCAAGCCCCAGGGAGCAGAGGAGCTTGTTGATGCCGTGGTTGATCTCGGGATCGGCGTGGTAGGGTCTGCCCGCAAGCACGATGACGTGCATGTTCTCCCGCTCGGCCTCCGCCAAGATCTCCCTCCCCTTCTCCTTGATCTGCGCCTGCCATTCGCCGAGGCGTTTCAGCCCCGCGCGGTAGGCCCTGCGGATGAGGGAGGAGGAGAGTTTGTACTTCGCAAGGGCGCGGCGGAGGGCCTTCACCGTCGTATTCTCATCGTTGGGGTCGAGGTAGGGCATGACGAAGTTCTCCCCGTTCAGCCGCTCGTTGTTGGCCTTCAAAAGTTCGGGATAGTAGGCGACGACGGGACAGTTGTAGTGATTAACGCTGTCATGTTCATCCAGATTGTAGCTCTCGCAGGGGTAGAAGATGAAATCGACGCCCCTGTCGAGCAGGCTCTCGATGTGGCCGTGGATGAGTTTCGCGGGGTAACAGGCCGTATCGCTCGCGACGGTGTGCTGGCCCCTGAAATAGAGTTGGCGGGAACTCCTGTCGGAGAGGACGACGCGGAAACCGCAGGTCTCGAAGAACTCCGTCCAGAGGGGGAGCTGTTCATACATGACGAGCTGGAGCGGAAGCCCCACCGTCCCCCGCTTCCCCTCCGCCGAGGGGTCGGGCATGGAGACAAGGCCCTCGTACTTGAAGGCGTAGATGTCGGGCGCGTTCCCGCGCGGTTTGAGGCCCGCGCCGCGCTCGCACTTGTTGCCCGAGATGAACCGCCTCCCGTCCGAAAAGGTCAGGATGTTGACGCTGCAATGGGAGGTACACCCGTTGCAGGTGACCGCCCGCGAGGCATAGGAGAAGTTGTTGAGTTCGGCCTCGGTGACGATGTCGGAGATGAGTTTCTCCTTCGGCGTGTTCTCCTTGGCGTAGAGGGCCGCGCCGAACGCGCCCATCAGCCCCGCAATGGCGGGACGGACGACCTCCTTCCCCGTCTCGATCTCAAAACAGCGCAGGACGGCGTCGTTCAAAAAGGTCCCGCCCTGCACGACGATGTGGCTGCCAAGCTCCTCGGGCGTCCGCGCACGGATGACCTTATAGATGGCATTCTTGACGATGGAGGAGGAAAGTCCCGCGGAGATGTCCTCGATGGACGCGCCCTCCTTCTGCGCCTGCTTGACCGAACTGTTCATAAAGACCGTACACCGCGAGCCGAGTTCGACGGGGCGTTTTGCGAACAGGCCGAGGCGGGCGAACTCCTCGATCTCCATCCCCATCGCCTTTGCGAAGGTCTGGATGAAGGAGCCGCACCCCGACGAACAGGCCTCGTTGAGCATGATGGAGTCGATCGCGCGGTTTTTGACCTTGAAACACTTGATGTCCTGCCCGCCGATGTCGATGATGAAGTCCACCTGTGGATCGAAGTGGAGGGCGGCCTTGAAGTGCGCCATCGTCTCGACGATGCCGAAGTCGATCTTGAGGGCGGCGCGTATCATGTCCTCGCCGTAGCCCGTGACGCACGCGCCGCGGATGACGATCTTCTTCGTGAGGCCGTAAAGTTCCCTGAGTTTCCCCGTGACGATCTCGAGCGGCTGGCCGTTATTGGATTGGTAATGGCTCCACAGGATCTCGCCCTCGGGGGTGATGAGCAGGAGCTTGGTCGTCGTCGAGCCTGAGTCGATGCCGAGGTACGCGTCCCCCTCATAGCGGTAGATGTCGCGGAAGGGAAGGTCGCTCTTCCCGTGCCGCTTTATGAATTCGCTGTACTCCTCCTGCGAGGAAAAGAGAGGCTTGCCAACCGTGATGCTGTCGCCGTCGGGTGCGGCGAGAAGGCGGGCAATGATCCCGTCGAGCGTCTCTTCCTTCGCGCTCTTTGCGTACATCGCCGCGCCGATCGACATGAAGCAAGGGCCGTTCTCGGGAAAGATCGCGTGTTCGTCGTCGAGGGAAAGCGTCTCCTTGAACGCCTTCCTCAACCCCTGCAAAAAGTAGAGCGGCCCGCCCAAAAAGAGGACTTTCCCCTTGATGCGCCGCCCCTGCGCGAGGCCCGAGACCGTCTGATCGACGACGGCGCGGAAGATGGACGCGGCGACGTCGCTCTTCTTCGCCCCCTGGTTCAAGAGAGGCTGGATATCGGACTTTGCGAACACGCCGCAGCGCGAGGCGATCGGGTAGACCCGTTCAGCCTGCAATGAAAGGGCGTCCATCTCCTCCACGGAGATGTCGAGAAGGGTCGCCATCTGGTCGATGAAGGCCCCCGTCCCGCCCGCACAGCTGCCGTTCATGCGCTGTTCTGCGCCGCCCGTGACGAAGATGATCTTGGCGTCCTCGCCGCCGAGTTCCACCGCGACGTCTGCGTCGGGATAGAGTGCGCGGATCGCCCCGTAGGCCGCCTGCACCTCCTGAACGAACGTCAGCCCGCCGCGCTGTGCAAGTCCAAGCCCCGCGGAGCCTGTGACCGCCGCCCTGTATGTACCTCCGAAGGAACGGATCTTTTCGAGTTCTTCCAATACGGTCTCACGCACGCGCGAGAAATGCCGCACATAGGAGGAGGACAGGATCTTCCCCTCCTCATCCATGACGGTGACTTTCACGGTCGTGGAACCGACGTCAATGCCGAGAAAATAAGCCATGCCTTGATTATATCACAGATTTCTCGAATTGACAACGTGAAATAATTCCCAATTAAAAATTAAAGGGAAAATTTCTTTCCTGCTCACAACAAGGCGACAAGTCTCTCCCGCTCATTCTGATGGCGAAGCCCGAAGAATCCCCTCAAACGAAGTCCGTACTTTTCTCCTCGGGATTCATCGCTTCGCTCTGAATGACGCGGTACTCCTCGCTGCCCATGCTTCTGCGTCATCCTGAGGGCAAAGCCCGAAGGATCCCCTCAAACGAAGTCCGTACTTTCCTCCTCGGGATTCATCGCTTCGCTCTGAATGACGCAGTGTCCTCTCGCTGCCCATGCTTCTGCGTCATCCTGAGGGCAAAGCCCGAAGGATCCCCTCAAACGAAGTCCGTACTTTCCTCC
>CANPZV010000054.1 GCA_947589285.1 uncultured Clostridia bacterium | reverse complement strand
CCGCCGTAACCCCGTCGGCGAGGCCACGCCTCCTGCCGCGGCGCAGCTCACAGTGCGCCGCACTGTTGAGCAGAATTACGCCGCGGCACCCCCACGGAGGGGGCAAAGCCTACCCCTTGGGGGGGAGGCTCCCGCGTAGCGGGTGGTGGGGGGGACATTGACCGAGGGGATTCTTCGCTACGCTCAGAATGAGCGGGAAGAAATCGCTCATGCTGAGGCGTAGCCGAAGCATCTCATAAACCTACGGACTTCGTTCTTCTGGATTCTTCGGTCGCTCCGCTCCCTCTGAATGACGCAGAAATGCGGTGACCCACCCCCCTACCCGTTACGGCGGCAGGGACCGCCGTAACCCCGTCGGCGAGGCCACGCCTCCTGCCGCGGCGCAGCTCACAGTGCGCCGCACTGTTGAGCAGAATTGCGCCGCGGCACCCCCACGGAGGGGGCGAGAAAGTGGCGGGACAAGCAAAGAAATGTTCGAAATCATACAAATATCGTCAAAAATTCATTGCTGTACGTCCCCGAGAGGGCGTTGTAGAGGTCGTTGGCGCGGAGGTCGAGGGCAAAGCAGCTGAGCGTGTCCTTTTTGAGGAGCGAATAGTCGCTCTTGCGCGCGATGACGGGGATCCCGCCCGAGATGGAGGAGAGGATCTCCTCGGCATTCTCCTCCCTCACCGCCAAAACGTTGGCGTAGAGGGGAGCGGCGAGGAAGTCCTTCACCGCCTTCAACTCCACCCCCAAAAAATTCTGCAAGAGAATGCGTTTGAGGCGGGAGAGGGTGTAACGCTTGTTGACGGTCTTGGCGAGGAGAAGGTCGAAATCGGGATTGGTCTTTGCCATCGACGAGAGCCTGTTTTCCAGCCCTTCCGAACAGTCGGGCGTGCGGGCGATCTGTTCCCGCGGCGAGCGGATCAAGCTCACGAGCGCGGCCCTTTTGTAGGGGAGAGGGCGGTACGTTTCGGCGTCCTCAAGCACGTCGGCGGGGAGGTTGGAGCGCAGGAGCTTTTTTGCGTGCTTCCCTTCCTCCAACATGGCGGCGCGGAGCGCGGTGGAGGAGGAGAAGTTCTCCCTGATCTCCTGTTCGCCGTGTCCGCTCCCCGTGCGGAGGACGGGGAGGGGGACGATGCCGCTTTCGCTCTGCATCAGGGCGCGGCAGTACTCGATCCCGAGGATGTTGTTGGGAGAGGAGAGAAATTCCTCCCTGACGTTCCAGCCCATCGAGAGGATGGCGGCGTTGCGCGCGCGGATGTAGGAGGTCCCGTCCTTCATGTTCTCCTTCAGGAGGCTGCGGAAGGTCTTGTCCTCGCGGGAGAGGAGGAGCGCGGTCCTCAAAAAGTCCTCCCGCCCGCCGCTCTCGCACCCGAAGGCGAGGGCCTCCACCCCGCGGAGGGAGGAGAGAATGTGGACCGCACCGCCCGCAAAGAGTTCGGCGGGGGAGACGGCAAAGGCGGCGGGAAGCTCTATGACGATATCCGCGCCGTTCTCCACGGCATGGCGGGCGCGGACATATTTGTGAAAGACGGCCTCCTCGCCGCGCTGGACAAAGTTGCCGCTCATGAGGCAGAGGATATGCTCATACCCCGCCTCCTTCACCTTTTGGAAGAGGTATTTGTGCCCGTTGTGAAAGGGATTGTATTCGCAAATTATCGCACAGAATTTCATTTTTTTCTTTACAATTCGTTCCGTTTGTTGTATAATGGAGCCGAACGATTTCCTCCGATCCCATTATACACGATGCGGAGAGAAAAATAAAGTATTCAACGGAGAAAAAAAGAAATGAGTATCGGTGAAAAATTGAGATCTGCATTCAGAGAACTCGCGGACAGCGGCACAGTCGTCGGCGACATCAAGAAGAAGGCGATCGCGCTCAACAAGAAGATCGTCCTCTGCGAGGGCGAGGATAGCCGCGTCGTCAAGGCGGCCGCAGAGTGCGTGCGCGACAGGATCGCCCGCATCGTCCTCCTCGGGAACGCCGAAGAGATCGCGGGGCGCAACCCCGACGTCAACCTCACAGGCATCGAGATCATCGACCCCGCAACGAGCGACAAGCTCGAAGAGTACGCCAAACTTCTCTATGAACTCCGCAAGGCGAAGGGCATGACCGAGGAACAGGCCAGAGAACAGGCCAAGGACAACACCTTCTTCGGCGCACTCATGCTCAAGAGCGGCGACGTGGACGGCCTCGTCTCGGGCGCGTGCCATTCCACGGCAAATACGCTCCGCCCCGGGCTTCAGATCATCAAGACGGCCCCCGGGGTCTCGGCGGTCTCGAGCTTCAACCTCATGGTCGGCTCCAACCGCTATTGCGAGGACAATATGCTCGTCTTTGCGGACTGCGGGCTGAATCCCACCTACACGGCGGAGGGCCTTGCCGATTGCGCCATCGCCACGGCGAAGAGCGCGCAGGACATCGCGGGTCTCACGCCGCGCGTCGCCATGCTCTCCTTCTCCACGAAGGGAAGCGCGAAGCACGACAACGTCACCCTCGTGCAGGAGGCGACCCGCATCGCAAAGGAGAAGGCTCCCGACCTCATGCTCGACGGCGAATTGCAGTTTGACGCCGCCCTCGTCCCCGAGGTCGCAAAGCTCAAAGCTCCCTCCTCTCCCGTTGCGGGCCACGCGAACGTGCTGATCTTCCCCGACCTGCAGTCGGGCAACATCGGCTACAAGATCGCCGAGAGATTGGGCGGCTTCCAGGCCATCGGGCCGATCTGCCAAGGGTTTGCAAAGCCTTTGAACGATCTTTCCCGCGGGTGCAAGGCCGAGGACATCGTCTGCGCCGTTGCGATTACGGCGTTGCAGGCGAAATAATTTCGAACGATTATTTCGAACATTTCTTTGCTCGCCCACCCCTTGCCCACCCCTTGAGGGGTGGGTGGCTCGCCGCTTTGCGGCGAGACGGAAGGGGTGTCCTTCGAAAAGAAATGTTCGAGCGAAAGTGCTATCGACATCAATCGAGATGTTTCGTAAGGCACTTTGCAATGACATTAAGGTTCCCGTAGGGTACCCAATGGGGTCGCCCACGGCGGAAGTGAATTCCGCCTAAGGCAAGGGAGTGGGGAATCCCCCCACCACCGCCTACGGCGGAGCCTCCCCCCGTAGGGGGTAGGCCTCGCCTCCTCCATGGGGGTGCCGCGGCCTTGCCCCCTCCATGGGAGGGGGGTAGGGGGGTGGGTCACCGCATTCATGCATCATGTTGAGGCGTAGCCGAAACATCCCGAAGAACGAAGTCCGTACTTTTTCCACGGGATTCATCGCTTCGCTCTGAATGACGCGACTGTTCCCCCGCCGCAATTTTTAATTTTGAATTTTTAATTTTTAATTTCCAAACGGAGTAGATCATGAAAATCTTAGTCATCAATGCAGGGAGTTCCTCCCTCAAGTACCAGCTCATCAACATGGAGACCGAAGAGGTCGTCGCAAAGGGCGGGTGCGAGCGCATCGGCATCGACGGCGGCAAGCTCACCCACAAGGCACACGGCGAGACGTTCGTCATCGAGCAGGACCTTCCCGACCACACCGCCGCCATTTCCCTCGTCCTCAAGGAGCTTGTCGATGAGAAAGCGGGCGTCATCAAGTCGATGGACGAGATCGACGCCGTCGGCCACCGCGTCGTCGCCTCGGGAGAGACGTTTACAAAGACCACTCTCGTCACCGACGAGACGATGAAAGAGCTGATGCCGCTTTCGGAACTCGCGCCCCTTCACAACCCCGCGGCCATTCTCGGCATCAACGCCTGCCGCGCGATCATGCCCGATAAGAAGATGGCCATGGTGTTCGATACGTCCTTCCATGCGACCATGCCTCCCTACGCCTACCTCTACGGCATCGACTATGAGGACTACAAAAAGTACAAGGTGCGCAAGTACGGCTTCCACGGCACGTCCCACAAGTATGTCTCGCAGGCGGCGGCCGAATACCTCGGCATCGCGCCCGAAAAGCTCAGGATCGTCACCTGCCACCTCGGCAACGGCTCCTCCATTTCTGCCGTGAAGGGGGGGAAGTGCATCGATACGTCCATGGGCTTCACCCCGCTCGCGGGCGTTCCCATGGGGACGAGGAGCGGCGACATCGACGTTGCGGCCGTTGAATTCCTCTGCGCCAAGAAGGGCATGACCTTCTCCGAGGGCATGAATTATCTCAACAAGAAGTGCGGCATGCTCGGCGTCTCGGGCGTCTCCTCCGACTTCCGCGACCTCTGTGCGGCGGCCGACGGCGGCAACGAGAGGGCAAAGCTCGCCCTCGACATGTTCTCTTACACCTGTAAGAAGTACGTCGGCGCGTACATGGCTGCCCTCGGCGGGCTGGACGTCCTCGTCTTTACCGCGGGCGTCGGCGAGAATACGCCCTCCGTCAGGGAGGGGATCTGCGACGGGCTGGAAGCCTTCGGCGTCAAGCTCGACAGGGCGAAGAACGTCTACAAGAACGACGGCGCGATCCACGACCTCTCCGCAAAGGATTCCGCGGTGAAGATCCTCGTGATCCCGACGAATGAGGAGCTTGTCATCGCCCGCGAGACGGCCGCTCTCCTCTGATTTTTGGCGAAATCTCGAAAAAGAGTTTCAAATGCCGCCAAAATCGATTGACAGACAGCGGCAAATAAAATATAATGGTTCAGTCAATGGTTCCGAGGATCGACGTCAAGACCGCAATCGCGAAGAAAAAGTATGTCGGGGAGCTGGACGTCACGTTCGACGCCGACGGCAAGCTCATCGATATTCCCTATGTGGAGTTCGCTTCGCCTGTCAGGGCGGCCCTGCGCTACGAGATCTTCGCGGACGATAAAGCGGAAGTGACGGGAACGATCTCCTTCCGCCTCAAGGGCCTCTGTTCGAGGTGCCTTGCGGAGACGGAGAGGGAGATCGGGTACAGTGCGGAGGGGGTATTCGCCCCCATGCCGAAGGACGATGAATACGGATATTCGAACGGCTTCATCGACCTTGGCGAGTTCTTGCGCGACAGCGTCATGTTCGCGCTCCCCGCGCGGCTCCTGTGCGGCTCCTGCGCGGACGACGGATCAGAATAAACGACATTGAGAGGTGTAAGATGGCAGTTCCCAAGAGTAAACAATCCAAGAGCAGGACAAAGAAGCGATTTGCAAATTATAAGGCGACTGCGGCGACGCTCGTAGAGTGCCCCCATTGCCATGAGCTGAAAGTCGCCCACAGGGTCTGCAAAAACTGCGGCTGGTATGATGGGAAGGAAGTTGTACCCGAGCCTGTCGAAAAGAAGTAAACGAAAGACGGACGGAAGTCCGTTTTTTTCTTTCGAAAATGTTTCGAACATTTCTTTGTTTGTCCCGCGGACGCGCCTCGCGCGTCATTCAGAGCGAAGCGAAGAATCTCGCGGGACTTCGAAAAGAAATGTTCGAGGGGTCAACGTTGTGCATTCCATAACCTTGTCACCCCACGAACTTTGACGCCTTGAAAGACATTGTGGTTCCCGTAGGGTACGGCGTCGTGACACTGCGCAGTTTGCGCGGTTTTGCGTGAACGCAAAACCGTCGCTTTGAACGCAGGTCGCTCCTTTTCCCAAAAAATCTTGCTTTG
>CANPZV010000053.1 GCA_947589285.1 uncultured Clostridia bacterium | reverse complement strand
CAACGCGGGCGTCCCTCTCGTTGCCCGTTTTTCTCGCTCATTCTGACCCTGAGGCGTAGCCGAAGGGGAAGAATCCCCTCAAACGAAGTCCGTAGGTTTATGAGATGCTTCGCTAACGCTCAGCATGAGCGAATTCTTCCCGCTCATTCCGAGAAAGGGCGGCTCACTCCAGCGCGTCCAAAATGGTTTTGAGTTCGGATCCGAGATTTTGAAGGGCGAGAGCGCAGTTCTTCCTGAATTGTTCCGTCGTCGAGCCGGAGCCGTACACGTCGGAGATGGCCTTCACCGACGTAAAAGGCACGCCCGCATACTTGCACACCTCGGCGATCGCGCCCCCCTCCATTTCGCGAATATCGCACCCCAGGTGCAATAAAAGCTCGTGATCGGCAGGGGAATCGTTGAACCTGTCCCCCGTGCCGAGCGCGCGGCGGGGAAGGCCGAGCGAGGGGGGACAGAAGAGGGGCAGAAAGTTCTCCGCTTCATCGGGAAGCGTGCCGACTTCCTTGCCCGAGAGTTGCTGTAAGTCAAAGTCGTATTGCACGGCCTTGTCGATGAGGTAGAGCTTGCCGATCTCGGTATTTTTGTGAAGCCCGCCCGCGACGCCGAAATTGAGAATGCGGTCCGCTCCGGCCTGCAGTACGGCACACGTTCCCGCGGCGGCGTTGACCTTGCCCTCCTTGGAGTAGACAAGGACGATCTCGTGCCCGAATGCGTTTCCGAAATACACCGTTTTTCCGCATATATGTTGCGTTTTTTCGATCTCCATGGAACTCAAAAGCAGTTCCGCTTCCCTGTCCATGGCAATGACACAGCCGATCATACTATCTCCTTTCTTTCGATGGATCCTTTTTTCAAGGGGAGGCATTCCCTCGCTGCCCCTACGAGGGGCGACGAGTGGCTCGCTCATGTTGAGGCGTAGCCGAAACATCTCATAGACCCACGGACTTCGTTCAAGGGGATTCTTCGGGCTTCGCCCTCAGAATGAGCGTTCTTCCCTCCATGGGGCGACGAGTGGCTCGCTCATGTTGAGGCCCCCCGCGGCCGAAGGATCCCCTTATCAATAACGCCCCCCACCCCTACCCCGCCCCCTTAAAAAGGGGGCAGGCAGGAAACAGCCCGCCTCCCCCCTTATACCTGAGGGGGGAGGGTAGGGAAGGGGGTGTTGTCCAACATCTCCCCTCCATGGGGCGACGAGGCGTTCGCCTTTCCGCGCGTTTCCTTTTTTCTATTATAACAACTTTTTCGCCATTTTGCAATCGCAGGAATACTTCTTTTTGCGAAAGTGCATAAAAAGCCCAAGGAGGTTCCTATGGATCCGTTTGCATTGAAGCCGCAGAGAGCGGACAAGATTTTCACCACTTGGAAAAATGTTCTCGTCAAACCCTACAACAAGAATGAGGTAGACCCCTACACCCGCCTTCGCGTCATTCTGATGTCGGGGACGGAATTCGAATCGGTGCGCCTCTCCAATTCTTTCACGCGCATGTGTGCAAACAACGATGTCCGCCGCCGTCTCGCCTACATGCGCAGGGGTGAGCAGATTCAGCAGAAGCGCGTCGCTTCGCTCAAACCCGCGAACGAGAGCATTCTCGAACACACGATCGGGTACGAACAGCTCGCCGTCGATCTCACCGCGAATCTTGCCGTCACCGAAAAGAATTCCTATGTCAAGAAACAGCTCGACTTCGCCCTCTTGGAGGACTTCGACCACCTGTACCGCTATTCCGACCTCATGGAACTTGAAAAGGCGGGGGACCCGAAAAAGCTCGTCGGCGACTACACCGAGATCATGCCCGGGCGGCCCACCGTCGCCGAGTACCGCCACCCCTTCGACGACGTAAACTTCTACCTCAACAACTACCTGAACGACATCAAGACCAAACTCAACGTCGCCATCATCACGGCGGCCGAACAGCAGACGATGAACTTCTATATGAACGTCGCCAACCTCTACGCCTCGCCCCTCGGCAGAAAGCTGTACAACGAGATCGCCATGATCGAGGAACAGCACGTCACGGGCTACGGTTGCCTCAAAGACCCCTCGGCGACGCCCTTTGAATGCCTTCTCATGAACGAATACACCGAGGCCTACCTCTATTATTCGTGCTATATGGACGAGAAGGACGAGCGCATCAAGAAGATCTGGGAGATGCACTTCGAGGAGGAGGTCGCGCACCTGCACGAGGCGGCGGAACTCCTGCGGACGTACGAGGGAAAGGTCTGGCAGCAGGTCCTGCCCGAGGGAGGGGAGTTCCCCGAACTTCTGAAATTCCGCTCGCAGAAGGAGTATGTGCGGGAAATTTTGAAGAGCGTGCGCCTCACGGCCATCGAGGAGGGCTGGGAGGAGCTTGACAAGGTGCCCGACAAGTTCCGCTATTTCGGCTACAATGCGAGGATCAACGGCGACCCCGCCAAAGTGGGGACGCACATCGTCATCGACAAGGCCATTTCGGCGTTCAAGTACGACTACCGCGTCCAGAACAAGGAGCATCCCATCAAGGCCCTTGCCGATCGCAAGAAGGACAACGTAGACATCGCCCGCGTCAAGGGGAAGTGAGCGGCCTTGCCGTTTATTCTGAGCCGCCGTGGAGGGTCCGCTCTTGCCCCCCCCAGTGGAGGGGGTAGGGGGTGGGCAACGAATACAAATTATGCCCACCTCAGTCACCTTCGGTGACAGCTCCTCCTTGGGAGGAGCCTTTTCTCTGTCCCCTTTTTCTCGCGTCATCCTGAGCCGCCGACGAAGGCGGCGTGTCGAAGGATCCCGTAAAACGTAAGTCCGTGGTAGCGGCGTCATGCTGAGAAGCAATGTTGTACGAAGCCGAAAGGCTGACCCGAAGCATCTCGCCGCTATTATATAGCTTTCCCTGCGAGATCCTTCGGTCGCTTCGCTCCCTCAGGATGACGCGGGAGGCCCCTCCTGCCCCGCCCGCATTCTTATTGCTCCAAGGGCGGCACGAGCGGCACAGCCGCGAAGTAGCGTAGCGAAGAATCTCCTCAAACGAAGTCCGTAGGTCTATGAGATGCTTCGGCTACGCCTCAGCATGAGCGCGGGGCAGCGAGGAAAACCCCGCTCATTCTGACCCTGAGCTTGCCGAAGGGAAACCCCCTTGGTCGTTCCCCCCTTACGGGGAGGCGGTAGGCTTCCCTCCCTTTGACAAAAGTCATCATCTGTGCTATAATCAAAGCATGGTCATCTACTACACCGAGGGGAGGATGGACAGCGGAAACTTTTTGAGGCGCGTCCTTGCCGCACACGGCGCGGAGGGGGAGATCCTGCGCACCGAAAACGGAAAGCCCTACCTCGCGTCGGGAAGCGTGCAATTCAGCCTCACCGATACGGACGGCCTCACCGCCGTCGCCGTCGGGGAGCAGGCGGTGGGACTTGACGCGGAGCGGGTCAGACCCCGCAAGACGGGCGCGATCCTCTCCCGCCTCACCCCCGAAGAGAGAGAGGAGGACTTCTTCACACTCTGGACGGCGAAGGAGGCATATGTGAAGTACCGCGGCGGGACGCTCGCCGCCTATCTCCCGCTTTTGGAGTATAAAAAGGGCGTCCTCTATTTCAGGGACGCTCCGATCGGCGGGACTTTGAAACATTTTATGCTCGGGGGGTGTATGCTCTGCCTCTGCACTGCGGCAGAGGAGGAGATCTCCCTCGTCAGGCTCTAAACTTCATACCATTCTCCCTCTTGCGGGACAAGGGCGTCCGCATCGGGGAGAATTTTTTTGACGGCGGGGGCGAATTTCTCCATATTCTCCCTGTGGGTGAGGGGAGGGAAGGCGTCGTCGAAGTGGTCGGCCATGACCCTCTTGGGACGGAAGGCCTCCAAAAACCGCTCCATGTACTTGTGCATCCTGCTCCTGCCCTGATAGGGGAATACCATGAGGTCCGCGCCCTGCGGGTAGGAGACGTTCTCGTCCATTCCCGCGGAGCCAAGCACGACGACGGACTTCTCCCCGTCCGAGATGTGGAGGGCATAGACGTCGTCCTGCAATTTGTATTGGAGCGCGCCGTGGAGGAGCTTGATGCAGGTGACGGCGTGCAGCCAGGTGCGGGGGGCAAAGGTGACGCGCAGGACCGTCGCCGCGTCGAACACGCAGTGGCGGCTGTGATAGGTATGGACGGTGAAGGCACCGATCTTGATCTCCTCGTTGATGGAGTAGGCGATCATGCCGTCGGTGTCCTGTTTCATCTTTTCGGCGCGGCGGATGCCGTTTTCCGACACAAAGACGGGAATGACCGTCCCGTCCGTGATCTCCCCGACTTCCGCGAAGTGGTCGAGGTGGGGGTGGGTGATGAAGATCGCCTGTGCCGTCCTCGCCTCCTCCATGGGGATCCGATAGAGCGAGGGATTGAGTTTTTTCAGATACGGGTCGATGAGGAGCCTCGTGCCGCCGCTCTCCAGGAGCAGCGTGGCCGTCCCGTACCACTTGATGCGCATTTGTAGATTTCCTCTCAAGTAACTCTGTAAGTTACATTATAGCATTCCGTCGGCAGTTTGACAACGGTTATTGCGCGGTTCCGCATAAAAAACCAAAAAAATGTGCAAAGTTTCTCTATGAAAAAGTTTGTATGCGGAACGATCGTTGCGATCCTCGCGGCCGCGGCTGTGCTGCTGTGCGCCTGCGACGCCGAACAGATGGGCCAGCTCAAGGACGTCTCCCGTCCCTACACGGGCGTCTATGCGTGCGAGACGCTGACGCTCGGCGGAAGGGACATGAAGGCGAAGTTCGAAAAACTGACCCTTGAACTCGAGCAGGACGGCAGTTTTACCCTCTCCTACGTCACCGCGGCGGGCGGGGAGGGGAGTTATCGCGGCAGGTATGTGATCGACACGGAGAAGGGGGAGATCTCCTTCTCCGACGAACGGGCGAGAATGGCCTGTGCCTTCCCCTATGAGAAGGGCGTCGTGCGCATCGACCGCAACCTCTACGGCTACCTTCTCCACGCCGAATTCAAAATGCCATGACTTGACATTCCCGTCCCGCCGTGGTACACTCTTCCCATGACAAAGGGTGAACTTGCAAGGGAATATTTCATGAAGGGCTTCAACTGTGCGCAGGCCGTCGTTTTGGCGTTCCGCGAGGAGATCGGCCTCGGCGAGGAGACGCTTGCCCGCGCGGCGGTGGGCCTCGGCGGGGGACTTGGGAGATTGCGGGAGACCTGCGGCGCAGTCTCGGGCGGGGCGGTCGCGCTGGGCCTGCTCTTCCCCGAAAAGAACAAGAGCGAGATCTACGCCCTCGTGCAGACGCTCGCCCTGCGCTTTCGGGAGAGAAACGGGAGCTACAACTGCGGCGAACTGTTGCGCGGCGCGGGGGTCTCTCCCTCGCAGGAGCCGAATGCCGCGGCCCGCACGCCCGCATACTACAAAAAACGCCCCTGTCCCGACCTCGTTGCGGACGCCGCCGACATCTTAGAGGACATTGTGAGCGGGGAGTGATGTGCTATCCCGCGTTTTCCACTCATCCTGTCCCGCCCGCTCATCCTGAGGCGAAGCCGAAGGATCCCCTGAACGAAGTCCGTACTTTCCTCCACGGGATTCATCGGTCGCTACGCTCCCTCTGAATGACGCGGCGCGCTCATCCTGTCCCGCCCGCTCATCCTGCCCCGCCCGCTCATCCTGAGGCGAAGCCGAAGGATCCCCTGAACGAAGTCCGTACTTTCCTCCACGGGATTCATCGGT
>CANPZV010000052.1 GCA_947589285.1 uncultured Clostridia bacterium | reverse complement strand
TCTCAGCATGACGCCGCTCCCTGCGGACTTCGTTTGAGGGGATTCTTCGCTACGCTCAGAATGAACGAAGCCTCCCTGCCCGCTCGCTGCCCCACACGCTCAGGGTCAGAATGAGCGTGTTTCCCCCATGGAGGAGGCCAAAAAGACTATTCCCGCTCCACGCCGATTCACATCAGCTCTTTTGCGAGAGTTGCGATCTCCTCCGTGGACTGCGCGGCGAAGAACCTCCGCTTTGCCTCCGCGGCGCGGGGCGTGCCCTTCAAGTAGAATGCCGCCATCTTCCGCATGTAGACGATCGCAAACCGCTCCCCATAGACGCGCTCCGTCTCGGAGAGCTGCTCTAAATAGAGCGGCAGGAGAGGGGGAGCCTCCCGCCCCGTCAGCTCGCAAAAGACGGTGGGGCGGTAGAGCGCGGCGCGGGCGACCATGATACCGTCTGCACCCGTGCGCTCGAACATCTTACGCATGTCTTTGTCGTTCCAGACGCCGCCGTTGGCGATGACGGGGACCCCGACCGCCGCCTTGACGGCCGCAATGGTCTCAAAGTCGGGCGGGCCTGCGTAGATCTTGTCCCGCGTCCTGCCGTGGACGGTGAGCATGCACGCCCCCGCACCCTCGCACATCTTGGCGAACTCCACGGCGTTCTTCTTCTCCTCGCTCACGCCCGTGCGGATCTTGACGGAGACGCGCTTGCCGCTCTTCACGCAGGCGGCGATGACCTTTTCGGCCTGCGCGGGATCCTCCATGAGGGCGTTCCCCTCGCCGTTGCGGACGATCTTGGGCATGGGACAGCCCATGTTGATATCGATGAGGTCGAAGGGGGCAAGTTCCTCGCTCTCGCACGCCTCCCGCATGACGTCGGGGTCGGCCCCGAAGATCTGCGCGGCAAGGGGGCGGACCCCCACCCCCCTACCCCCCTCCAAAGGAGGGGGCGAGGTCGGGCTGTCCTCGGGGGAAGGCAAGGTCGCGCCGTTCTCGGGGGAAGGCAAGGTCGCGTTGCTCTCGGGAGGGGGCAAAGTCGGGCTGTCCTCGGGGGAGGGCAAGGTCGCGCCGTTCTCGGAGGATCGCTCCCCCTCGGGGCCGTGGTAGAGGAGGAGTTTTGTGTCCTCGTTCCGATAGTGCAGGCCCTTCGCGCTGACCATCTCCGTAAAGGAAAGTCCCGCGCCCAATCCCTCGCACATCTTGCGGAAGGGATAGTTCGTGTACCCCGCCATGGGTGCGAGAAAGACGTTATTTGGGCATACCATGCCCGCGATCTCAAGCGCGTGAAGCATCTTTCGCCCGCCTGTAATATTCCTGTTTCTCCTCTTCCGAGAGGGCGTTCACGTCCTTTCCGTCCGCGCGGACCAGCCGCTCGTATTCTGTGTACCGCCGCTGCATCTTGCGCACGGTGTCGAGAAGGGCGATCTCGCAGTCCACGCCCGCGACCCTTCCGAGTTCGGCGGCACAGAAGAGGACGTCCCCCAGCTCCTCCGCGATGTGTTCCCGTTCGCCGCTTTGGAGGGCGGCCTTGAATTCGCCGTACTCCTCGCGGAATTTGCGCTCGAAGTTCTCGACGGTCGCCGCGTCCCAGCCCCCCTTCTCCACCCGCTTTGCGATCTTCTGCGCACGGAGCAGGGCGGGGAAGCATTCGGGCACGTCGTTTACGGCGTCCGAAAAGGTCGTCTGGTGCTTTTCCGCCATCTTGTTCCTGTCCCAGACGGAGAGTGCGCCATCGGCCGTCAAAGCCCTGTCCTTCCCGAACACATGGGTATGACGGGTGAGGAGCTTGGTGCAAAGCTCCGAGAGCATGTCCGTCACCGTAAAGTTCCCCCGCTCCTCCTCCATGACGGTGTGGAAGAGGGACTGCATCAGCACGTCCCCCGCCTCCTCGCAGATGCGGGCGGGATCCTCCCTGTCGATGGCGTCCACGAGTTCATAGGCCTCCTCAATGGCGTTGATGCGGATGCTCTCGTGCGTCTGCACCTTGTCCCAAGGACAGCCGTCGGGGGCGCGGAGGCGTTTCAGAATGGCCACGGCGTCCTCAAAGTCGAACCTCTTCTTCGACAAAAGTCCCTGCTCCCCGACGACAAGCCCCGTGAGGAAGGGGATCTCCCCGCGGTCGATCTCATAGAGGGGCATTCTCTTTGCCCTGCCGCCTGAGATGAGGACGGCCTCCGTCTCGTCGCCGAACTTCTCCGAGAGCGCGAGCTTGACGTCGCCGGCGTTGTCCTCGGTCAGATCATAGACGACGAGGGGGAGACAGAGCTTCCTCTCCCCGACGGAGAAGGCGGAAAGGGCGGTGTATTCGCCGTGCAATTCCCCGAGGGCGGCAAAAAAGCCCGCCTTGGACCTGCCGTCCAAAGAGCGGACGCGCTTGCTCTTCATGAGCAGTCCCGCCGCCGCGTCCTCCGTGACGCTTCCGTCCACGACGTAGCAGACGTTCCCCTCTTTGCCCCGCCGCCTGACCTCCGCGGCGATCTGCCTCGTCAGAGTGTCGTAATTCCTGCAAGTTTCATACAAAAAATCGAGCGTTTCAAACGGGATCCCCTCTTCTTTTAAGGTCTCCGCGGCGGGGATTTCCCCCGTGCGCAGGAGAACGCTGTCCGCTTCGCGGATCGCATGCAGCGCGTTCAGCGTCAGATCTCCCTTTTCCGTTCCCGAGCCGATCACCGCGATCATAGGCCACCACCCTCTTTTTTCTTACAGTATATAACAAATCGAGGAAAAAAGCAATCGGATAACAGGCGTTTGCCGCGGCGGCCGCGCCCAAAATGAGAAATCTTCTGTTGATGAGCAGGCACTCGAGGACGGTCTTGACGCCCACCGCGGCGGCCATGGAGAACGCCGCCTGCTTTGCGCGGCCCATTCCCGTCAGCGAGGCGGTGAGGGTGTCCACGCCAGAGAGAAAGACGGACGAGAGGGAGGAGAGCCTGACGAGACTTGTGAGGGTCTCCCTGTCCGCAGGCGGGAGGGCGGGATAGAGGACGTTGACGATCTGGCCCGAGAAGGCAAAGAGCAGGAGGGCGAACGGGAGGGAGAGGAGAATGGTCAGAAGGAGGGCATAGACGGCCCTGTCCCTCCCCGCCTCTTCCCCCTCCGCCATGCTCCTCGACACGGCGGGCACGGCCGCCGCGACGACGCCGTAGCAGAGGGTCGCGGGCAGGGAGCAGAGGCTCGCCGCCGCCCCCGCAAAGAGGCCGTAGAGGGAGACCGATCTCTCCGTATAGCGGAACAGGAGGCGGACGACGAGGATGCTGTCCGCCATGCGCGAGACGGGGAGGAGCGCGGACGCCGCCATGACGGGGATAGCTCCCCGAAGGACGGAAAAGCCCGACCTCTTACGGGCGAGCAGGACCCGCTTCGTCCCCCTGTACCGCAGAAGGAGGAAGAGGAGCGCGGCGACCTCGGAGAGGGTGACGGCAAAGAGCGCGTATGCCGCGCGGCGGGCGGGGTCGGCCGCAAAGCCCGTCATCAGAAGTCCCGCCCCCGCCTTCACGAGCTGTTCCAAGATTTCGGAGAGAGCCGTCGGGCGCATGTCGTTTTTTCCCTGAAAGTAGCCGCGCAGGACGGCGATGAGCGCGACGAAAAAGACGGAAGGCGCGAGGGCGAGATAGCAGGGGGTCAGGGAGGCGTCCCCCTGAAGCCCGCTCATGACGGGGGCAAGCAGGACCATAATGAGGGTGCCGACAAGGCCGAGGAGGGCGAAAAGACGGAACGCGCTCCCCATCACCTCCCCCTTTTCCGCCGCGATCATGCGGGAGAGGGCGGACGGGATCCCCGCCGAGGAGAAGGTCAGAAGCACGCAAAAGAGCGGATAGGCCATCTGATACAGTCCCGTTCCGTACCCGCCGAGCGCGGAGGTCAAGGGAATGCGGTAGAGCGCGCCGATGCCCTTTGCAAGAATGCCCGCAAGCGAGATGATGGCGACGTTTTTGAGGAATTTTGCATGCTTCATGGTATGTAGCAGTCAGGGGAATTAAAAATGAAAAATGAAAAATTAAAAATTGTGGCGGGAAGGCTCCTCCCGAGGAGGAGCTGTCACCGCAGGTGACTGAGGTGGGCATGATTCAGAATCGTTGCCCACCCCCTTCCCCCCTCCCATGGAGGGGGCAAGGGGCAGCGAGGGAGTACTGCTCATTCTGAGGGCGAAGCGACCGCCCCGTGCGCATTCTATTTTTGTCTAAGCACGGCACAAGCGCGAAGTGCGAAGTTAGAATCCCCTCAAACGAAGTCCGTGGGGTGACAAGGTTATGGAATGCACACCGCTGACCCCTCGAACATTTCTTTTCGAAGGACACCCCTTCCGTCTCGCCGCAAGGCGGCGAGCCACCCACCCCTCAAGGGGTGGGCAAGGGAGGCTCTCTCGGCTCCCCCTTGAGGGGGAGCTGTCACGCGCCCTTGCGTGACTGAGGGGGTGTCATTCCCCACTTCCTTGCCTTAGGCGGAATTCACTTCCGCCGTGGGCGACCCCATTCGGTACCCTACGGGAACCACAATGACTTTCAAGGTACGCGAGTTCGTGGGGTGATAAGACTATGGAATGCACAACGCCGACCCCTCGAACATTTCTTTTCGAAGGACACCCCTTCCGTCTCGCCGCAAGGCGGCGAGCCACCCACCCCTCAAGGGGTGGGCAAGGGGTGGACGAGCAAAGAAATGTTCGAAATAGACCTTTTACTCAAATTGGTTTGCAATGATGTCGGCGGTCAGGCGGGCGAGTTTGACGGCGTTGGCCTCGAGGATCGCCCCCTCTTCGTTCGACAGCAGGACCACCGCGCCGAGGCAGTCTCCTCCCGCGATGATTGGGACAATGATCTCCGCCGTCGCGTTGTAATCGCTGTCCACGGCGATGGGGATGATCTCTCCCCCCTCCGCGCGGTTGGCGAGATAGCTCCTCCGCGCCGTCATGACCTCGGTCACCCTGTCGGTTATGGCCTTCCCCACGAGCGACCGCTTGCCCGTGCCTCCGACGGAGAGTACCGTATCGGTATCGAGAATGGCGGCGAGATAGCCGCTTTGCTCGGACAGGCTCTTGGCCGTTCCCTCCGCGAACCGCTCGACGGACGCGATGGGCGAATATTTTTTGAGCATAAGCTCGTCGCGGTCGGTGAAGAGTTCCAGCGGGTCCCCCTCCCTGATGCGGAGCGTCCTCCTTATCTCCTTGGGAATGACGACCCGCCCGAGTTCGTCGATCCTGCGCACGATCCCTGTTGCTTTCATATAAAAACCTCCGTATATTTTCAATATGCGGAGGGAGAAATGTTTTTATGCGATTGAGAAAGAAGCGGGGACAAACGCTCATTCTGAGGGCAAAGCCCGAAGAATCCCCTCAAACAAAGTCCCAAATCGCGGCGTCATGCTGAGAAAAGAAGTAATACGAAGTCAGAAGCGGCTGACCCGAAGCATCTCGCCGCTACTGTGCATACGCCCCGCGAGATTCTTCGGTTCCACTCGTCTGACTTCGTTTCGTCCCCGTTTCTCAGAATGACGCGGGGACGGGTCCGTGGGTCTATGAGATCCTTCGCTTCGCTCAGGATGAGCGCGCGGGGCAGCGAGGGGAAACGCTCATTCTGAGGGCAAAGCCCGAAGAATCCCCTCAAACAAAGTCCGTGGGTCTATGAGATGCTTCGGCTACGCCTCGCATGAGCGCGCGGGGCAGCGAGGGGAAACGCTCATTCTGAGGGCAAAGCCCGAAGAATCCCCTCAAACAAAGTCCGTGGGTCTATGAGATGCTTCGGCTACGCCTCGCATGAGCGCGCGGGGCAGCGAGGGGAAACGCTCATTCTGAGGGCAAAGCCCGAAGAATCCCCTCAAACAAAGTCCGTGGGTCTATGAGA
>CANPZV010000051.1 GCA_947589285.1 uncultured Clostridia bacterium | reverse complement strand
AGAATCCCCTCAAACGAAGTCCGTACTTTCCTCCACGGGATTCTTCGGTCGCTTCGCTCCCTCAGAATGACGCGGGGACATGAGCGTCCCCCCCCACCACCGCCTTCGGCGGAGCCTCCCCCCGTGGGGGGTAAGCCTTTTACCCCCTCCATGGGAGGGGGGTAGGGGGGTGGGTCACCTTATTCCTCGCTGCCCCTCATAGGGGAGAATTTTGCACTTCTGCCAAAGATTGATAATCTTTGGCGCAAAATTCTCTTAGCATTTGCCCATATGCCTCGGGCAAATGCTGACCGAATGCGGGTCTCTACCCGCATGAGACAGTGGCGAACGCAGTGAGCCAAAGGGGTTTCAAAACCCCTCTGTCGCTTCGTGACATCTCCCCTAAAAGGGGCGACAAGGGTAAACCGCTCATTCTGAGGAGGTTTACCCCCGAAGAATCCCCTCAAACGAAGTCCGTACTTTCCTCCACGGGATTCTTCGGTCGCTTCGCTCCCTCAGAATGACGCGGGGGGATGAGCGTTCCCCCCCACCACCCGCTACGCGGGAGCCTCCCCCCGTAGGGGGTAGGCCTTTTACCCCCTCCGTGGGAGGGGGGTAGGGGGGTGGGTCACCGCAGCCTTCTCTTCCCCCTCCATGAAAGCAACAAGAATACGCCCCGCATAATCTTCCTGCGTCTGCGCAAGCTGTTGTCAGGAGGTATTCTATGCAGAAATTCAGATCGGGCGACACCGTCCCCATGTCCTGCAACTACAAGGCGTATGACAAGAACGGTCAGAGCCACGACGAAGAAAAGACCTATCTCGAAAAGGGCACGACCTTCCCTCCCCTTCAGCATGAAGGCGGCTATTGGGTCATGGACCACGACTGAGCCTCTGAGAGAGAGGGCGTTGCCGTATTGGCAACGCCCTTTTCCTTTGCGGTCTCACCGCTCTCAATTTTTCTTCACGAGTTTCAAAACCACCCTGTCGCCGTTGACGTCGAGTTCCTTCCCCTCTCCCTCTTCGATCGGGACCTCTTCGGCGGAGACGGCGAGAACGTCTTTCAAAATCGCTCCCCTCTTCAACATCCTCTCGGCGCGCCCCTCGGCGGCAAAGAGGATTGCGATGCGGTCGGTGACCTCGAAGCCAAGCTCCTTCCTCAGCGTCTGGATCTTGGAGACAAGCTCCCGTTCGCACCCCTCGTCGAGGAGCTGTTCGGTGAGTTCGATCCTCAGTCCCACCGTGACGCCCTTGTCCTCGGCGACGGCGTAGCCCTCCGCCGATTCGGTGAAGATCTGCAGATCCTCCTCCGTCAGGGTCACCTCGCCGTCCAGATCGACGGTGTACGACCCGACGGAGCGCACGGCGGCGACGACTTCGGCGGCGTCGCACGTCCTCAAAAATTCGGAGATGACCTTCAGCTTCTTGCCGTACTTGGGGCCGAGGGTGCGGAGCTGGGGTTTGAGGGTGATGCGGACGAGTTCGGACGCGTCGGAGATCACCGTGAGTTTTTTGACGTTGAGTTCGTCGAGGACGACGGCCGCGAGTTCGCCGTGAAGCCCGAGCGGCGTGCGGCTGGCGACGAGCATTTCCGAGAGCGGCTGGCGGTTCTTGATGCCGCTCGCGTTACGCGCGCTCCTGCCGAGTTCGACGATGCCGCGCACCTCCTCCATTCCCCTCTCGAGTTCGGGGTCGATCCACGCCGCGTCCGCCGCGGGGAAGTCGCAAAGATGCACCGATTCGGGCGCGTCGGGGTAAAATGCGGGCACCATGTTCTGATACATCATCTCCGCCATGAAGGGCATGTAGGGCGCGAGGAGCTTGGAAAGCGTGACGAGGACATGGTACAGCGTCGTATATGCCGCCTCCTTGTCGTCGGTCATCTCGCTGCCCCAATAGCGGTCGCGACCGCGCCGCACATACCAATTGGAAAGCTCGTCCGCATAGTCCTGAATGGCGCGTGCGCTGTCGGTGATGTTGTATTCGGAGAGCCACCGATCCACCCGCAGGACGAGAGAATTCAGCCCCGACAGTATCCACTTATCCATGAGGGAGAGCTTGCACTTTTTCAGGTCGTGCTTGCTCGGGTCGTACTTGTCGATCTCGGCATAGAGGCAGAAGAAGGCGTAGGTGTTCCAGAGAGTGCCCTGAAATTTCCGCTGTACCTCCGAGACGGCCTCCTCATAGAACCTCGAGGGGATCCACGGCGCGCTGTTGGTGTAGAAGTACCAGCGGGTCGCGTCCGCGCCCTGTTTGGAGAGGACGGTCCACGGGTCCACGACGTTGCCCTTGTGTTTGCTCATCTTGACGCCGTCCTTGTCGTTGACGTGGCCAAGCACGATGCAATTTTTGAAGGGGGCGCGGTCGAAGAGAATGGTGGAGATGACGAGCAGCACATAGAACCAGCCGCGCGTCTGATCGACGGCCTCGGAGATGAAGTCGGCGGGGAAGGTCTCCTCGAAGAGGTCCTTGTTCTCAAAGGGATAGTGGTACTGCGCAAAGGGCATGGAACCTGAATCGAACCAGCAGTCGATGACCTCGGGGGTCCGCGTCATCCTGCCGCCGCACTTCGGACACTTGCAGAAGAATTTATCCACATAGGGGCGGTGAAGCTCCGTATCGAGGGGCGCGCCCGTCTTGTCGTGAAGTTCCTGCCGCGAGCCGATGACCTCGGTAGATCCGCACTCCCCGCATACCCACACGGGGAGGGGGGTCCCCCAATAGCGGTCGCGCGAGAGGCCCCAATCGATGACGTTTTCGAGGAAGTTCCCCATTCTGCCGTCGCGGATGGTCTCGGGCATCCAATTGACGGACCTGTTGGCCGCGAGAAGCCGCTCCTTGACCTTGGTGACCTCGATGAACCAGCTCGAACGGGCGTAATAGAGGAGGGGCGTGTCGCACCGCCAGCAGTGCGGGTAGCTGTGTTCAAAGAGGAGCTTTTTGAAGAGAGACCCGTTCTCCTGCATCATCTTCAGAATGGTCTTGTCCGCGTCCTTGGCGAAGAGGCCTGAAAGTTCGGGGCAACGCTCGTCGAAACACCCCCTCTCGTTGACGAGCTGGACGACGGGGAGGCCGTACTTCCTGCCGACCTTGTAGTCGTCCTCACCGAATGCGGGGGAGATGTGGACGACGCCCGTGCCGTCCGTCAGGGTGACGTACCCGTCGCAGACGACATAGAACGCCTTCTCTTTGAAGGTGCCGAGAGACCAAGGGAAGAGCGGTTCATACTCCAATCCCTCGTACTCTTTCCCCTTTCTCCGCTCAACGACGGTGAAATTTTCGAAGAAGGAGGGCGCGAGGGCCTCGGCGAGAATGTAGTGCGTCCCCTCCGCGTCGATCTCAACGTAGTCCTCCGCGGGATTCATGCAGAGCGCGACGTTGGAGGGAAGGGTCCACGGCGTCGTCGTCCATGCGAGAATAAACGTGTTCTCCCTGCCCTTGACGCGGAAGCGTGCGACGGCGGAATTTTCCTTCACGAGCTTATAGCCCTGCGCCACCTCATGCGAGGAGAGCGCGGTGCCGCAGCGGGGGCAATAGGGCACGATCTTGTGCCCCTTGTAGAGAAGCCCTTTCTTGTGGATCTCCTTGATCGCCCACCAGACCGATTCGATGTAGTCGTCGTGATAGGTGACATAGGGATGTTCCATATCCACCCAATAGCCCACGGCGTCGGACATCTTCTCCCATTGGCTCTGATATTTCCACACCGAGTCCTTGCACATCTTGTTGAAGGGTTCGATGCCGTAATTTTCGATATCTTTCTTGCCGTCGAGGCCGAGGGACTTTTCGATCTCAAGCTCCACGGGCAGGCCGTGGGTGTCCCACCCCGCCTTGCGGAGGACGTGCTTGCCCTTCATCGTCTGATAGCGGGGCAAAATGTCCTTCATGACGCGCGTCAGGACGTGCCCGATGTGGGGCCTGCCGTTGGCGGTGGGCGGCCCGTCGAAGAAGGAGAACTCCTCTCCCCCCTCGTTCTTTTCGATAGACCGCTCAAAGATGCGGCGGTCTTTCCAGAATTTGACGATCTCCTGCTCCCGCTCCACGAACGAGAGCGACGTATCTACCTTTTTATACATGTCCAAACCTCACTTTCCCGATCTGAATGACGGCCCTTAGGCCTTTTTTCATAAAAACAGCCTCCGCGTTTCGGAATACGCGAAGGCATTTTTACCACCAAAACAAACAATCATTTGCCGAGGATGATAACGGCCCCCGAATCCGTGCGGAGTTACTCCGATTTCCCCCCGCAGGCTGAAAGGCGATACCCGAAACCTCGCTGTCTCTCCCCTTTCACCTTGCGGAAGCTCTCTGTACACAGCTACCGGCCCGAGCGTGTCCTTTGTCAACGCCGATCCTATTCTTTTCTCTTATTATAGCGCGAAGCGCGGGGAAAGTAAAGTGTTTTTTCGCCCTTTCGGGCCGCGCTTCATGGTTGGGGCGACAAAATTTTTACATATTGTCGATGATCTCTTTTCTCTTTGCCTGATATTCTTCCTCGGTGAGGACCCCCTTGTCACGGAGGTCCTTGATGCGTTCGAGCTGTTCCTCGACCGATCTCTCCTCTGCGGGCTTTGCGGAGGGCGCGGAGACGCGTCTCTTCCTCCCGCCGACGGGCTGTCCCTTCGCCATCTCGGCCTCATCGAGGCTCACCGTCGCGTCATAGGTACCCTGAAGGATATCGTCGTCGGTCGCGGTGTAGGCCGCGCCGATGCCCCGCGTGAAGAGGTCCATCCTCTCCCTGTAGACCATCTTGTCGAGGGCCACGAAGATGATGAGGAGCGCGATGGCAGAGAGAATGGCGATGACCAGCATGGGAACGTCGAGCGGCGTCGCCAGCCTGATCATGTTGTCATCCAGCGGGGTCACGAGCGAGCCGTTGAAGAGCAGGCCGATGATCCACGACGCCCAGATATCGAGGTAGAACATCGTGACATAGGAGATGATGCGCATGGTGAGGAATTTCTTCTGGAAGCGGACGACGCCGACCGTGATCGCGGAGGCGACGCAGACCTGAATGGTGAGCAGGATCGCAAAGCAGAGGAATTTCAGGACATTCTCCTGCGCGATGACCTCCTCCGTTTTCTCCCCGAAGGCGCGCTCAAAGAGCGCGGCAAAGGTATCGACATGGACGATGAACACGGCGATGATCCAGAGCGCGACGCAGACGGCGATCGCCGCGACGAAGCCGAAGCCCAAGTACTTCCGCCACGCAACGACGGGATAGCCCTCCTCCTTCAACCGCTTGTCGCGCTCCAAGACGTTCACCCAAGGGAGTACGATGAACCCGCCGCAGCCGAGCGCGACGAGAACGAGCGCGATATGGAGGAAGATGCCGAAGTAGTTATCAAAGACAAAGCCGAGGGCGAAGAGGATCACCCCGAACACAAGACAGATGATCGCGAGGACCTGAATGAGCCGATAATATTTGGACTTCGGCTCGCGCAACGCCCTCAGATTTGAGTCGTTCATGGCTCGATTTCTCGTGAATAAGTTGTTGAACAATCCCATATTCCCTTTTCTCCTCGGATCCCGCAGTAGGCAACGGGATCACACGTCAAATATATCACACATTTGGGGAATTGTCAACGGTTTTGGGAATTCTTTATGCCCTCGCCCATGGCAGATGGTTTCCTGTCCCTTTTTCCCCATTCCCTCGTCGCCCCTCTTAGGGGAGATGTCACGAACAAAGTGAGTGACAGAGGGGTTTCAAAACCCCTTTCCCCTCGCAAGCTCGGGGACTTCCCCTAAAAGGGGCAGCGAGAGGATAAAACGCTCATTCTGAGGGCAAAGCCCGAAGAATCCCCTCAAACGAAGTCCGTGGGTTTATGAGATGTTTCGGCTTCGCCTCAACATGACGCGGAAACAGGGTCAGCGAAAATAGCGTACCCCCTCCGTGGGAGGGCAATGCTCATGCCCCCGCGTCATTCTGAGCGTAGCGAAG
>CANPZV010000050.1 GCA_947589285.1 uncultured Clostridia bacterium | reverse complement strand
CAGGGATCCCAAAAAATATTGCAAAGCAAGATTTTTTGGGAAAAGGAGCGACCTGCGTTCAAAGCGACGGTTTTGCGATCACGCAAAACCGCGCAGTGTCGCGACGCGGTACCCTACGGGAACCTTATTGTCCTTGCAAAGTGCTTTCCGAGGCCAAAGTGATTGATGTCGATAGCACTTTCGCTCGAACATTTCTTTTCGAAAGCCCCGCGAGATTCTTCGCTTCGCTCAGAATGACGCGCGGGAGGGCTTCCGCGCGTCCGCGGGGCGAGTAAAGAAATGTTCGAAACATTCAGTACTTGCTAAACAAAGTTTTCGCGCTTACGCCGTCGAGCTGGCCGATCTTGCCTGTCAGGGCATTGACGGCGGAGGAGGGGGCGTCGAGTACGACGCTCAGAATGGACACATGTTTCTCTCTGTAAGGTATCCCCATTCTTCCGACGACATATTCCGCATACTCCGACAGGTAGCGGTTGAGGATCTCCGCCTGTTCCCGCTTCTCGACGACGATCGAGAGTACCGCGATGCGCTTTTCTTCCATAAAAAAACCTCCCGTCCGAACGGCAGGAGGAAATACGCCGCAAAACAGGGCGCGTCGGTCATTGGGGTTTCCTCCTTTGCGGTCAGAATGCTCTTTCCGTTCAGGCACAGCGATTATATCATATCGCGAGATTTTAGGCAAGTGTTTTGAGAAAATTTCTTTTTGTCCCGCGTTTTGTTTGTTAAAACGGCAAAAGTATGATATAATTTACCGTATGGAAAGGCAGGAAGGGTCAAAACCGATCCAATGCAGATGTTGCGGGGCGAACCTCGATCACAGGGCCGCGGCGGGCGGCGTCATCAAGTGCGCGTATTGCGGCACGACGTGGACGCTTCCCTCCTTCGGCCTCTCCGCGTATGTGACGGCACAGCTCGTCAGCGGGGAGAACGACATCGACCGCGGCGATTTCGACGCGGCGCGGATGTGCTTTGAAAAGGCGATCGAACAGGCTCCCGCGGAGCCTGAGGCCCACTTCGGCCTTGCGCGGGCCAAACTTCGCGTGCAGTTCATCGTGGACAGGAGCGGGGAGACCCCCTGCGTCCGTCCCATCTGCCACGAGATCTCCTCCAAATACTTCACGGAGGACGCGGAATATCTCAAAGCCGTGGAACTCGCCACGGACGAACAGCGGGAGATCTACCGTGCGCAGGGCAGGGAGATCGACCATATCCGCGAGGAATTTTACCGCCTCCAAAGGGAGGGGCTTGATTACGACGTCTTTCTCTGCACCAAGGTCTCCAAGACGGGGACGGACGAGACGGGCGACGACTTCACGGCCGAGAGCCATGAAACTCTGAAGCTCTACTACTTTCTCAAAGACAAAAAACTCAGACCTTTCTATTCCGAGGTGGACGCCAAGGGCCGCACGGGCGAGGACTATGAGGCCCTCATCTACTACGCGCTCCTGAAATCGGAGAGCATGGTCGTCGTCTGCTTCAACGAGGAATATCTTCACACCCCTTGGGTCAAAAATGAATACACCCGCTTCACGGAGATGATGAAGCAGGGGCAGAAGGGCCGCGGCGCGCTCACCATTCTCTACCACGACGCAAAGCACCCCATCGGGAGGCTCTCGGGGATCGACGGCACGATCGAGGGGATCGGGTGCGACAGCCCCGACGCTTTCAGCCGCGTTGAAAGCCATGTCAGGAAGTTTCTGGACCTCAGGCACCTCCGCGAGGAGGACGACGCGCGGCGGGAAGAGGTCAAGCGCATCAAGGAGGAGGCCGCTCTCAGGCGGGAGGAGAACGAGGCCCACCGCCTGCAACTTCAGGCCGAAAAGGAGAAGGGCAGGCAGGCCGAGCGGGAACGCCGCCACGCGCTCGCCATGCAGAGAGCGGAGGAAAAGCGTCGGCTGGAGGCCGAACGCGCGGAGCGCAAACAGCAGGCGGAGCTTGAAAAGGAGGAACAAAAGCAGCGGAAGGCGTCTGAAAAGACCGCCCGAAAGACGTCGCGCAAGAGGAAGCGTGCGGCGGCCGCCGAGAGTTTCAAGGACGGCATCGCCTCCTTCTTTTCCTCGGTCGGCGGGGGACTGAAAAAGGGCGCGGAGGTCCTGAACATCATCTTCGCCGTCCTCGACTTCGCAGGGTGCCTGTTCGCCGTCAGCTATCCCTTCGCCGCATCGCTCGCCGCAGGGACGGCCGAATATGCCGCCTATCTCATCGTCTTGGGCATTCTTGCGGGGATCCTGTTCCTGCACGCGCTCGTCATTCTCATCGGCGGGGGCGGCGGGGGCGTCCTCCTCGGCGGATTGCTCTTGGAGGGCGTCATCGGGACGATCTGTATCCTGATCGGCTGGTTCTGCCGCACGATGGACGCTTGGATCTGGGTGCAGTTCGCCTTCGGCATCGGGGTGGGCGTCGTCTCCTTCTTTTCCCTCAGCAGCGACGCCGATCACTACGCGTTCTCCTACATATGGGGCTTCGCGCTCTTTGCCGCTCTCTGCGGGCTTCTCTGCACCATTCAGAACCAAAAGACCGCCGTGGACGGCTTCTACTATGAAGTCCTCGAGGACGGCACGGCGAGCGTCTGCGTCTATAAGTACGACATGGAGGACCTCGTCATTCCCGACGAGATCGACGGCTACCGCGTGACGCAGGTGGCGGGGCCGTTCGTGGGGAGGGATAACAGCGTCAAGAGCGTCGTCATTCCCGACGGGATCCTCAAGATCGGCGCGGGGGCGTTCAAGGGCTGCACCTCCCTCAGGGAGATCAGCATCGCGGAGACCGTCATCTCCGTCGGCGAGGGGGCGTTCGAAGGGTGTACGGCCCTCACGGAGATCGAACTTCCCGCCGCCGTCAGGGAACTCGGCAAGAGTGCCTTTGCGGGCTGTTCCCGCCTCGCGGAGGTCAATATCCCCACGGCGATCAGTGCCGTCCCCAATTCCTGCTTCAAAAATTGCAGCAAGCTCGCCGAGATCGCGATCCCCGACAACATCAAGTATATCGAGGACAACGCGTTCAAGGGGTGCATCAACCTGAAAAACGTCTCCCTGCCCTCCCATTCGGTCTGGGTGCTTAACCTGTTGGTCTTTTACCCCGAGCAATTCAGTGCCGACGGGGAGATGTCGCAGACGATCTATTGCCTCACCGAGGATTGCGACCGCACTTATGAGCGCAGGGATTAAAAAATACATCAACGCACAGAGAGGTATCTATGTTACAAGTCATCGGCGTCAGCCTGCAATACGGAAGCAAGAAACTGTTTGAGGACGTCAACCTGAAATTCACCAAGGGCAACTGCTACGGCATCATCGGCGCGAACGGGGCGGGGAAGTCCACCTTCCTCAAAATCTTGTCGGGCGAGATCGAACCCAACAAGGGGGAGGTCGTCCTCGACAAGAACGAACGCATGTCCGTTCTCGCCCAAAACCAAAACAAGTACGACGGGGAGACCGTTCTCCGCACCGTCATGCTCGGGCACAGGCGGCTCGTGGAGATCATGGACGAGAAGGAGGAGCTGTACGCCCGCGCCGATTTTTCGGATGCTGACGGGGAGCGGGCGGCGGAGCTGGAGAGCGAATTCGCCGAACTCGGCGGCTGGGAGGCGGAGAGCGAGGCGGAGACCCTTCTCAACGGGCTGGACATTCCCGCCGAATACCACGGGATGAAGATGGGGGAGCTTGACGCGAAGAAGAAGGTCAAAGTCCTCTTGGCGCAGGCCCTGTTCGGCAATCCCGACGTGCTTCTTCTCGACGAGCCGACCAACAATCTCGACTTAAAGACGACGCGCTGGCTCGAAAACTACCTCCTCGACTTCGAGAATACGATCATCATCGTCTCCCACAACCGCCACTTCCTCAACAAGGTCTGCACGCACATCTGCGACGTTGACTTCGGGAAGATCGACCTGTACCTCGGAAATTACGATTTCTGGTATCAGACTTCCCAGCTCATGGCCCGCCAGCAGAGGGACCAGAACAAGAAGGCGGAACAGCGGGCGGCGGAACTGCGCGATTTCATCGCACGCTTCTCCGCAAACGCCTCAAAGTCGCGGCAGGCGACCTCGAGGAAGAAGGAGCTTGAAAAACTGACGATCTCCGACTTCAAGCCGTCCCTGCGCAAATATCCCTACATCGATTTCAAATTCGAACGGGAGATCGGCAACGACATTCTCGCCGTGGAGGGCCTCACCAAGAAGGGGTACTTCGAGGACCTGACTTTCACCGTGCAGAGAGGGGACAAGATCGGCATCCTCTGCGACAAGTCCACCGCCGTCACCATGCTCTACGACATTTTGACGGGCAAGGCGGAGCCTGACAGCGGCACGGTCAAGTGGGGCAAGACGATCTCCGCCTCCTATTATCCGCTCGACAACAGCGAATTTTTCGACGGTTGCAGCCTCACCCTCGTGCAGTGGCTCTCGCAGTTCAGCAAGGACCACTACGAGGAATACCTGCGCGGCTGGCTGGGCAGGATGCTCTTCTCGGGCGAGGAGGCCTTAAAGGAGGCCAAGGTGCTTTCGGGCGGCGAAAAGGTGAGATGTATGCTCGCAAAGATGATGCTCGAGGGGGGGAATTTCCTCATTCTCGACGAGCCGACCAACCACCTCGACCTCGAATCCATCACCTCCCTCAACAACGGCCTCGTCGCCTTCAAGGGGTGCCTTCTTCTGACCTCGCACGACCAGGAACTCATGAACACCGTCTGCAACCGCATCATCGTCATCGACGGGACAAAGACCTTTGACAAGAACGTCACCTTCGATGAGTATATCGACATCGTAAGCGCATAATAGAGCGCGTCCGCTCTCCCCGCCCGCGGGAAGGGCGGTTTCTTTTCGGAAGAATTTCAATTTCCGTCAAAAAAAGTTCCGCAATATCGTTGAAAAATTTTTCAAAGGATGATATACTGTATCTTGACATTATATGCGTTCTCCCCACGGACGTCTGCGGGGGGAAGATCGGAGGCAACGTGAACGGAGTCGGTCGCGGAAGCGAGGACAAAAAGGAGAAAAAGAACAAGGCGAAGGTGGCCACGCATGAGACGCTCGGCATGAGCTTGCTCCTCTTCGGCGGCCTGCTTCTTCTCATCACGGCGACGGGACCCGCCCTCTTCGGGGACGTCGGGAAGGCCATCGCGGCATTCTTTGTCGGCTTTGGCGGGTTTTATGTATTTTTCCTGCTCATTCTGCTCGTCTACATGGCAGTCTGCCTGATCGCGGGGAGGGGATTTCTGCCCAAGGGCTGGACCCTCCGCATCATCTTGCTCGTGACGGGCGTCTTTTTCATCGTACAGACGGCGTCGGCAGAGAGATTCTTCGCCGATCCCGTCACAGCGGCGGCAAGGGGGTACGGCGCGTATCTTTCCGATTGCTTCCATGCCGCGGGGGAGAGCGTCGCGGACGGCACGGGCGGCGGCGTCCTGCTCGGTCTCATCTGCTATCCCATCCGCTTTGTGTTCCAATCGGCGGGGGCGTATGTGATCTATGCCCTCCTTCTCGCAGTGGCGGTTTGGTTCGCGCTCATCGGCACGCCCCTCCGCGCCTATCTTCTCCCCGGCGCGAAGAAAAAGCGCGAGAGGGAGACGGGGAGAACGGAGGCCGCGGGGACTCCCGTTGCCTTTGACGACATTCCTCCCACGCCGCGGACCTATTCGGCTCCGACCGCGCCCGCAGACGGGCAGGCTGCGCCGTCCTATCCGTCCGCAACGCCTGCGGCGGCTCCCGCGCCCGTTGCGCCGTCGGCACAGACGCCCTCTTCCGCATGGCCCTACGGGGCTGCCCCTGTGCGCAGTCCTTTCGGCGCGCCGCGCAGTGAGGCACAGGCGAGGAGCCGCGCGATCCTCTTTTCTGAGGACCCCGCGGAGAGCTATCGGCAAAACCTCATCTTTGACGAGGATTCCCGCTTCAATTCCCGCCCGCGCCGCTCCAACGTCGTCCCGCAGGACGGGCAGACGTATTCCGACCGCTATGCGGAGGAATCGGCAGAGGGCCGTCCCTCCATGCCCCGCCGCGTGACGGAGACGCCCGCCGCAGGGGGGCAGAGCGGCTATTCCTATCCCATCAGTGACGACAACTATCCGCAGAAGCCCTCTTACCGCGCCCCGATCGGGGAGAGCGCGGGGCAGGATTTCTACAAAAACGACGTTGCAGACGGCGCAGTCCCGCCGCCCGCCCCGCCCAAGCCCGATGACTTCGGCGCGAAGCCGATTTTTGAGGAACCGCGGGCATTCAGGCCCGTCGATCTCCCGCCCGAACCCGCTTCCCCGTCCGTTTCCCGCACGGAGACGGCGCGTGACGCATGGATCTTCGATGGCGACCCCTTCCCGAACAGAAGCGACGTGCCGCCCGCAGAGCCGACGCCTCCCGCGGACGACATCTTCACCCGCGGCAGAAGAGACGTTTCCCCTGTGGAACCCGAAACGCCCGCGGACGACATCTTCACCCGTGGCAGGAGAGATGTTTCCCCCGTGGAACCCGAAACGCCTGCGGACGACATCTTCACCCGCGGCAGGAGAGATGTTTCCCCCGTGGAACCCGAAACGCCTGCGGACGACATCTTCACCCGCGGCAGGAGAGACGTTTCCCCCGTGGAACCCGAAACGCCCGCGGACGACATCTTCACCCGCAGTAGGAGGGACGTTTCCCCCGTGGAACCCGAAACGCCTGCGGACGACATCTTCACCCGCGGCAGGAGGGATATTCCTCCCGTGGAACCCGAAACGCCCGCGGACGACATTTTCACCCGCGGCAGGAGGGACGTTTCCCCTGTGGAACCCGAT
>CANPZV010000049.1 GCA_947589285.1 uncultured Clostridia bacterium | reverse complement strand
AACTATATCACATGGAGCGCCTTGTTCGCTATCTTTTTTCTATTCCCTTTTGTCTCACATCAATTGTAATCATACACATATGCCGCGTCGTTTTGCACGGGACCCCTTGCTTTTTTGGGAAAATTTTGATATAATGGAACAACAATTTTTGGCGGAGTTACAAAATGGCAGAACAAAACGGCGAAAACAGCAAAATAAAGGGACTTTTCGGAAAAATAGACGACTTCTTCTCCATTACGGAGAGCGGTTCCTCCTTTAAGACGGAGATCATCGCGGGGCTGACCACGTTCATGGCGATGGTCTACGCCCTCCTCGTCGTCCCCGGAATGTATGAGGCGGACGGGGCATATCCCTACGTCTCCTTCGGGGCGGTGTACATCGCGACGGCCCTCGGCGCGATCGTCGGGACGGTCATCATGGCCTTTCTCGCAAAGATGCCCCTCGCGCAGGCGTCGGGCTTGGGCGCGACGGCCTACATCACGGGCACGCTCATCGGCGGCGGCATGGGGCTTTCCTACGCCAATGCGATGGTGTTCGTCCTCCTCGACGGCACGCTCTTCATCGTCCTGACGGCGACGGGGCTGAGGAACAAGATCCTCGCCGCCATTCCGAAGGAGGTCAAGACGACCCTGCCCGTCGGCATCGGCATGTTCATCGCCTTCATCGGCTTCAACAATGCGGGAATCGTGGAACTTCACGAAGGCGGCATCGGATTCACGTCTTTCAACGTCCTCAACACCGATCTGCTCTATAAGAACGCCGTCTCGGCGGCCGTCGCCCTCGTCGGGGTCATCGCGATCGCCGTCCTCGCAAAAAAGGGCGTCAAAGGCTCCATTCTCTGGGGAATGCTCGGCGCGGCCGTCCTCTATTATGCCCTGCTCGGCCTCGGGTGCGCATGGGACGCCGCGGGGTGCAGGGCGACGTTTACCGACATCGCGAGCGGCTTTGAAAGCCCCTTCCAGGCCTTCGGCGAATGGGGCAGGGAGTCCGTCGGGCAGGTGTTTATAAGCGGATTCGATTTTTCGGGCTATCTCACGGAACACGGCGGGGGCGCGCTCGCCCTCCTCATCGTGACCGCCGCCCTGTCGCTGTGCATGGTGGATATGTTCGATACGCTCGGCACGCTCTACGGGGCATGCTCCAAGGGAGACCTTCTCGACGGGAACGGCGACCCTGTGCGCCTCGGGAAGTGCCTGATGTCCAACGCCGTCGCGACGGTCGCGGGGGCGGTGTTCGGCGCGTCCACCGTTGCGACCTATGTGGAGTCCTCCTCTGGCGTCGCCGCGGGCGGCAAGACGGGCTTTTCCGCCCTCGTGACGGGGCTGTGCTTCGCCGTCGCCATGTTCCTCTCCCCCATCGCAAAGCTCATTCCCTCGGCCGCGACGTCCGCCGCGCTCATCTGGGTGGGCGTGCTGATGATGAGTTCGGTGAAGAACGTCGATTGGGAGGACCCCGCCTTCGCCCTGCCCGCCTTCCTCACGATCGCGGTGATGGCGTTCGGCTACTCCATCACGAGCGGCATCGGCGTGGGGATCCTCTCCTGCGTTTTGGTCAAGGTTTGTACGGGGAAGGTCAAGGAGGTCTCCGTCGTGACGTGGATCGTCTCCGCGCTCTTCCTCGCGATGTTCCTTCTGACGAATTGAAAAGTTTCGAGCCGCTCTTCCCCTGTGGGGGAGTATGCTCATCCTGAAGGAGCAACGCGACTGAAGGATCCCCTCAAACGAAGTCCAAAGTCGCGGCGTAATGTCCTTCCCTTGTCGCCCCTCTTAGGGGAGATTCTTGCCTTCGCTCTGAATGAGCGAGATAGGCTCATCCTGAGCCGAAGGCGAAGGATCCCCTCAAACGAAGTCCAAAGTCGCGGCGTAACGTCCTTCCCTTGTCGCCCCTTATAGGGGAGATGTCACACAGAGGGGTTTTGAAACCCCTTTCCCCTCGCAAGCTCGGGGACTTCCCCTATGAGTGGCAGCGAGAAGGCTTCCCCCCGTGGGGTCGCAAAACGCAATTCTTGCGCATCAGCACAGTGTGCTGTGCGCTGCGTTTTGCGGTGAGTGAGCGCATTATCTCGCGCGAACGGTGACCGATTGCGGGTCTCTACCCGCATGAGACAGCTCCGCCGAAGGCGGTGATGAGGGGCGTTCCCAATCAGAATGCCCCTCATCCGTCACGGCTTCGCCGCGCCACCTTCCCCCCACAGGGGGAAGGCTTAGAATATGGTGACCCACCCCCCTACCCGTTACGGCGGCAGGGACCGCCGTAACCCCATCGGCGAGGCCACGCCTCCTGCCGCGGCCCCCCATGGAGGGGGTATCGCTCATCCTGAGGGCAAAGCCCGAAGGATCCCCTCAAACGAAGTCCGCAGGTCTATGAGATGCTTCGGCTACGCCTCAGCATGAGCGTGTGGGGAGAGTGCTTCTCGTCGCCCCTCATAGGGGAGATGTCACGAGCTTGCGAGTGACAGAGGGGTTTTGAAACCCCTTTCCCCTCACTTTGTTCGGGGATTTCCCCTAAAAGGGGCAGCGAGGGGTAGGCTTTCCTAAATCCCCCCGCCACAATTTTTAATTTTCAATTTTCAATTTTTAATTAAAATACGGTGACCCACCCCCCTACCCCCCTCCCATGGAGGGGGCGAGACAAGGCACCACCACGGAGGGGGTAAGTTTCTTGTCGCCCCTTTCTCCATACAACAAACCGCGGGGACTTCACAGAAGTCCCCGCGGTTTTTCGTTTTTTTATAATGTGTTCTCCTCCAAGAAGTTCAAGACCGTGCCCCACTTGATCTCGCGGTTCTCCTTCTCGTTCAAGAACTCATGGCGGCCGTTTTCAAAGAGGACGATCGCCACGTTCTCCATCTTTGCCTTTTCCGTGTAGAAGCGGTGGAGTTTCTTGACACCCTTGCCCATGTTGCCGACGGGGTCCTGCTCCCCCGAGACGAGGAGGACGGGCAGATCGCGCCGCAGCCCCTTGATATAGCTCTTGGTGTAGAGAGATCTCAGCCCCTTGAAAAAGTCGCGGTAGAAGCGCGAAGAGCAGGTGAACCCGCAGAGGGGATCTTCGGCATACGCCTTGTTGTTTTCGGCGTCAACGGAGAGCCACTGCCTGTCCTCAAACTTCTTTGCATACGCCCCGAACGAGAGCTTCTCGATCAGCTTTGCGGGCTTCTTTTCCCCCTTCAGGTGGGCGACAAAGGAGCCGAGGTAGACCTCGAAGTCCTTTTTATAACTGCTCCCGCCGAGGATCGCACCGTCCACCTTCTCGCCGTAGTCGGAGATATACCTCTGCGTGAGGAAGGACCCATACGAGAAGCCGAAGATGAAGTATTTGAGGCCGGGGTAGATCTTCTTATAGAAATCGGTGAGGGCGGCCTCGTCCTTCACGGTGTCGAAGAACATCTGTCCCGCGGCATAGCCGAGGGTATCCCTGTCCGTATATCCGTGGCCGCGGTGGTCGTCTGCGACGACGATGTAGCCGTGTCCGTTCAAAAAGCGGGCGAAGGCGTCGTACCGCTCGGTGTGTTCCGCCATGCCGTGGACGATCTGGACGACGGCCTTGGGATCCTTCACGTCCGTCCACTCGCGGACAAAGATCTCCTTCCCGTCAAAACTTTTGAATATCATACTTTCCCTCCTTTTTCGGTATTATAGCATATTTCCGCAATTCCGCAACAGTTTTGGAGGAAATTCTTTCCCCCCTCTTCCCGCGGGGTCAGGGTCGGGACGCGGCTTCCCCGCCGAGCTTGTAATATTTGATGAACTCAGGCTCGTCGATGATGTCCTCCTCGTCCCCCTCGCAGCGGATGACGATGGCGTACTCGTCGTCCTTGACCGTGCGGTAGTACTTCTTGAGCTTGGTCGCCAAGAACACCCCCGCGCCGAGACAGCCGATGGAGCGGCACCCCATGAGCGCGATGATCCGCTTCCCCTGTGCGCGGGGATTGCGCATGTTCACGATGAGGGCGTAATCGGTCTCGAAATAGCGCGTCTTTTGCTCCGATTCCTTGGGGGTGTAGACGTCCCTCTCCCCGTTCTCTTCATAGACGAGGCTCGCGTCCTCCTCGAAGTGGAAGGGGAAGCCCTCCCTGAACACCAGCTCGCGGGTGACGCAGTTGTGGAAGGGGCCGCCGACGAGAATGAGGTCGGACTTGATGTCCCTTGCGCGGAGGGAGGAGAATTCGGGGGGAGACATGCGCGCGCCCACCTCCACGCCCTTGAACAGCTCCTTCAGGGAGACGCGGAGTTCGCCGATCGCGATATATTCGAACACATATCCGAGCGTGACGAGTTCCTGTTCGTCATAGTGCCCGCTGTTCGCCGTGAAGCAGATGATGTCGTCCTGCGGGGACTTGATCCGGAGCCGCGTGAGCTTCCTGCGGCGGGCGCGGGAACCGTACCGCCTCATCACGTTGAAGAGGAGGCCGACGACGAAGGTGATGATGGGGAGGATGACGACTTCCTCCATGAAATTGATGAAAAAATCCATATCAGCGTTTCCTGAGCTGGCCCGCGTCGATCACGAAGTTCTGCCCCGTGACGGTGTGCGCGCAGTGCGCGATGAAAAAGACGAGTTCGGCGACGTCCCCCTGCGAGGCGAACCGCCCGAGCGACGTCGTCTTTTTCAGGGCTTCAAAGTCCTTCGGCTCTGTCTGCGTCGCCGCAGTGGGGACCGTCCCCGGGGAGACGGCGTTGATGCGCACGCCCTGTTCCCCGAACTCCGCGCACGCCGCGTTCACAAAGCCGAGAAGCCCCGCCTTTGCCGCGCTGTACACGGGGAGGCCGTACCCGCCCTCCGCGTTGATGGAGGAGATGAGCGTCGCCGACTTGTCTCCCTCCGTCTCTGCAAGGAGCGGATAAAAGACGTGCAGGGTATTGAGGTGCCCCGCGAGGTTGAGCGCGAGGCTTTCCCCGATGACGGAGACGTCCGCCGCCGCAAATCCCTTCCATTCCTCCGCGAGTGCGCGCCCCGCGAGGGTGACGATATGGCGGAGGGGGATCTTCCCGAGCTTTTCGCGCAGGGCGATGAGCGCGGCGGGGTCGGTGACGTCCGCATTTGCGTACACAAAGTCGCCGCCCAACCTCTTTTGGAACCCGGCCCCGTGCGCCGCGTCCGTATCGACCGCGACGACGCGGTACCCGCCCTCGATGAATCTTTCCGTGATCGCGCCGCCGATCCCGCCGACGCCCCCCGTCACGATAACATAGTCCTTCACGATCTTCCTCCTTGCCCGCCGAGGGGCATTCCTTTTTCCGTGAGAACGTCCGCGAGCCGCGCGAACGCCAGCGGGGAGAGCGTCTCCCCGCGCACGCCGTCCTTCACTCCCGCCTCCGTCAGGAGGGAATGCGCCTCCTCCCGCCCGATGTGCAGGGCGTTCATGAGGTTGTTCTCCAACGTCTTTCTGCGCCCCGAAAAGGCCGCCCGCACGACGAAGCGGTACGCGGCCGCGCTCTTCACGGGCACTCCCCCGCCGAACGAGACGACGACGACGGCGGAATCGACGTTGGGACGGGGATAGAACATGGTCCGCGGCACCTTGCGCACGGTCTGCGCCCTGCCGCGCAGCGCGATCGCCGCGGTGATCGCGCCGTATTCGGGCGTTCCCTCGCGGGCGCACAGCCGCTCGGCGACCTCCTCCTGCACCATGACGGTGACGCTCCTGCAAAGTTTTGCTTCCTCCAAAAAGCGAAGAAGGACGGGCGTCGTCACATAGTAGGGCAGATTGGCGCAGACGACGTAGGGGCCAAGCTCCTCTTCGAGCTTTGCCATGTCCTCCTTCATGAAGTCGCGAAAGACGACCTCCGTATTGTCGCACCCCGCAAGCGTCTCCGCAAGGACGGGGGCGAGAGTTCGGTCGATCTCATAGGAGAGGACCCTCCCCGCCGCCTCCGAAACGGCCCGCGTCAACGCCCCCGCGCCCGCGCCGATCTCAAGGACCGTCGTGTTCTTGTCCACGCCCGCGTCCCTGACGATCGCTTCGAGCAGGTTTCTATCGGCGATGAAGTTCTGCCCGAACTTCTTTTTGAAGGCAAAGCCGTGTTTTTTGAGGATTTCAGAGAGATCTTCCATACTTTTCCTTGCAAGGAAACGGGGATCCTTTCACACACTGCGGTCGAGGGGACTGCCCTCCCCACAGATGACAAAGGGAGCCGAAAGGCTCTTTTATTTTATCATGGGGCGCACGTGGAGGGGAACGCCGACGGCGTCGGCGAGCTTTTGGCAGGTTCCGATCGCCTCCGCCCCGATGCAATCCACGACGGAGAACCAGACGTTCAGCCCCTCCTCTTTGCAATCTTCGGCAAAGGAGAGCATGCCCTCGAAGGCGTTCGGAATGCAGGGGCGGCAGAGCGCGTCGTACTCCTCCCTTGCGGGGGCGTTGAGGGAGACGTTGATTCCGTCGAGGCGGCCCTTGAGGTCGGGTGCGATGTTACGCCCCGCGAGAAGGGACCCGTGCCCGTTGGTGTTGAGGCGGGTCCTTCCTCCCCTCGCATGGATCTCATCGCAGAGGGAGAGCATCACATCGAGGCGGCAGGTCGGCTCGCCGAAGCCGCAAAAGACGATCTCGCCGTAGCGTTTCGGATCGCCGATCTCGGACAGAATTTGCTCTGCCGTCGGCTCGGGGCCGCGGAGCCAGAGCGCGTAGCCCTCGTACGTCTCCTTCCCGTTGCGCACGCAGAACGTACAGCGGTTGGAACAGCGGTTGGTGAGATTGATATAGAGATTGTTGCCGATCTGATAGGTATATGTGTCAGTCATAGTGATCTTTTTGGGGTGACGGACTTCGTTGGAGGGGATTCTTCGGTCGCTGCGCTCCCTCAGAATGAGCGGGAAAATCGCTCATCCTGAGCGTAGCGAAGGATCTCATAGACCTACGGACTTCGTTTAAGGGGATTCTTCCCCTTCGGCTACGCTCAGGGTCAGAATGAGCGGGAAAATCGCTCATCCTGAGCGTAGCGAAGGATCTCATAGACCTACGGACTTCGTTTAAGGGGAT
>CANPZV010000048.1 GCA_947589285.1 uncultured Clostridia bacterium | reverse complement strand
CTGCCCCGCTGCGCTCATGTTGAGGCGAAGCCGAAACATCTCATAAACCTACGGACTTCGTTTGAGGGGATTCTTCGGGCTTCGCCCTCAGAATGAGCGGAAGGCCCTCGCTGCTTCTGTAGGGGGGGAAGGGGTTTCAAAACCCCTCTGTCACTCGCGTTGCTCGTGACATCTCCCCTAAGAGGGGCGACAAGGGGTATCCTCCATGGGGCAGGTCACCGCAATTTTCTTGCAGGCTTGTATTTTCTCGTCCAAAGTGCTATAATCATGTCATGAACAGCAATTTTCTGCGCAACACGCCCATAGCACACCGCGGTCTGCACGACGCACAGCGGCCCGAGAACTCCATGCCCGCCTTTTTGGCGGCGATCGAGAGGGGGTACGCCATCGAGACGGACGTGCGCTTCACCAAGGACAGACAGCTCGTCGTCTTTCACGACGACACCCTCCTGCGCATGACGGGAGACCCCCGCTCCGTCTCGGAATGTACCTACGGAGAGCTGAAAGAGCTTTCTCTCGGCGGGCAAAACGCACATATCCCGCTCTTTTCGGACTTTCTGCGGGAGGTCGGCGGGCGCGTTCCGCTCCTCATCGAGATCAAAAACATGCCGCACGTCAAGGGCAAGGAGGTCGCCGCGGCGATGTATGCCCTCTTGAAGGATCACGGCGGGGAGTATGCGGTGCAGTCCTTTGACCCGTTCTACGTTCGGGCGTACAAGAAGCTGTGTCCCGACGTCTTGTGCGGCGTCCTCGGCACGGCCGAAAAGGGAGCCGCGAAGGGCGTCAAGGCACACGTCATCAAGCATATGTCTTTGAACTTTTGGGTGAAGCCCGACTTCATCAGTTACCGCAAGGAGGACCTTTTGCAACGGAAGATAAAGTTCAAGGGGATAAGGCTCGCGTGGGTCGTCCGCTCGCCCGAGGAGGAGCGTTCCGCCCGCGCCGTTGCGGACAACATCATCTTTGAGGACTATTTGCCGTGAGGGGCGGCACGAACCAATCCAAAACAGAGGGAGGAAGATATGAACAGACGGGAACAGCAGGAACGCGATGAGGAGTTGCTTCGGATCTATGCGGGGATCCTCTTCAATGCGCCGACGTTTCAGGAGGGAGAGCCGCGGGAGTGTTCCTTTGACTTTGACAACGCGTCCTACCGCGCGATCAAGGACGAGTATTCCATCGAGGAGATCGCGGGGCGGGGGAGCGACTTTGCCCGCGCGCTTCGCCTTACCCGTCACCTCGCCCGAAAACTCACACACAGAGGGGACTATGCTTTGAGCGAAGAGGGCCGCACCGTTCCGTTCGACGCGCTCTCCCTTTTAAGATACAGCTACGGCCGTCCCGACTGCGGCGTCAACTGCGCCGCAAAGTCGCTCATTTTGCAGGCCTGTTGTCTCGCGCTGGGCATCTTCGCCCGCCGCATCGGCCTCTATCCCGCCTCCCCCTATGACTTTGACAATCACATCGTCTGTGAGATCTTCGACCGCAGACGGAAAAAGTGGATCATGCTCGACCCAACGACGGGCGGGTATGTCTCCGACGGAAGAGAGCCGCTGTCCGTCCTCGAAATGCGGGAAAAATTTGCGGAAAATGAGAAGATCTCCGTCGTATTGCCGCGCCAAAACCCCGCGGATATCGAGGTGCTGGCTGTGCGCAATCATTGGGCGAATGCCTACTATGCGAAGAATTTATTCTGCATCGCCGTCATTCTCGGCGGGGAAGCGGGGTGCGTCTATCTCGTTCCGAAAGGGTTTGACTACAACCGAAGGGAGGAGCGGTACGCGGCATATATGGTGGAATATGCCAAATCGCAGGGCATGGACGATGAGACGATCGCCTCTTTGGAGGAGTGGAGGAAGAAGGCCGCATCCGAACCCGTCCCCCTCGCCTCCGTCTCCCTTTGGTCGGCGAAGTTGAATTGAAAATTGAGTGCTTTGCGCTCATCCTGAGGGCAAAGCCCGAAGGATCCCCTCAAACGAAGTCCGTGGGCAGCGGCGTCATGCTGAGAGGGCGAGTAAAACGCAGTCCATGGAAGCTGACCCGAAGCATCTCGCCGCTATCATGGAAACGCCCCGCGAGATTCTTCGGAAATTTCTCCCGTACTCTATTCCGCTCCCGTTTGTCAGAATGACGCGGGGCTGCTCCGTAGGTCTATGAGATCCTTCGCCTGCGGCTCAGGATGAGCGGGCGGGGCAGAATGACGCGGGGCCTTCTCGCTGCCCCTCATAGGGGAGAATTTTGCATTTCTGCCAAAGATTGATAATCTTTGGCGCAAAATTCTCTTAGCATTTGCCCATATGTTTTGGGCAAATGCCGACCGCCCCGCCCGCATTCTTATTGCTCCAAGGGCGGCACGAGCGGCACAGCCGCGAAGTAGGGCGGGGTGCTACCCGCCCGAGACAGTCCCCGAGCTTGCGAGGGGAAAGGGGTTTTGAAACCCCTCTGTCACTCGCGTTGCTCGTGACATCTCCCCTAAGAGGGGCGACAAGGCTTATCCCCCCACCACCGCCTTTGGCGGAGCCTCCTCCCGTAGGGGGTAGGCCCTTTGCCCCCTCCATGGGGGTGCCGCGGCGCAATTCTGCTCAACAGTGCGGCGCACTGTGAGCTGCGCCGCGGCAGGAGGCGTGGCCTCGCCGACGGGGTTACGGCGGTCCCTGCCGCCGTAACGGGTAGGGGGGTGGGTCACCTTAAAAACCGCCGCGGGTCGGGAGCCGACCCGCGGCGCATCATACACATGATACATTACATTATTGCCAATCGCAGACGTTGACCCACCGCGCAAGGAATTCAGTCTCCTCGGGCTTCTTCTTCACGGACTGCGACGCAGCGACGATGGGCAGGATCCTCTGGACATATTGGATCGCCGTGTCCGTCTTTTCGCAGAAGAGGCGCAGATACTTTTCGGCCAGCTCGTCCCGCCGTTGAAGTTTCAGAATGAGGTACGTCCGCGCGGCGTCGGCCGAGCCGTTGCCCTGCGTGGCATGCGACCAGTCGATGATATAGGGCGTCCCGTCCTTCGTGATGATGACGTTTGAGGGCTGGAAATCGCCGTGGCACAGTTTGTTGTGGTTGGGCAGACCGTCGAGGCGGATGTGCAGGTCGTAACGGACGGTCGCGGGGAAGCCGCTTGCGGAGATCTTGGCGTGCATCTTGTCGCGCAAGTGCCCCAAAAGGGGGACCTTCTCCTTGCTCATTCTGATCTGCAGATCGACAAAGAAGTTGAGGTATTCGTCCGTCTTTGCGGGATCCCTCTGCATGAGGTCCTCGAGGGTGTCCCCCTCGATGAACTCCCAGATGAGCGACCACTTCCCGTCGATGATCTCGACGCCCAAGACCTTGGGAATGTGGAGGCTCGTCTCCTCCACCCGCGCCTGATTGAGGGCTTCGTTCAGGATCCCCGCCTTGGAGTAGCTCTCGTCAAAGGACTTGATGAGCCTGCCGCCGTCGCGGTAGAGCTTTTTTCCTGCGCTTTCGTGAATCAGTTCCATGGTTTCCTCCGTCTCACGCGGGGAATTATCCCGCAATTTCTTTCATGGATATTATACACCATGCGGGGCGGAAAGTAAAGACCCATTTTGAAATTCATGAACGTATTTTGACAGGCATTTGCAGAACAAGGGCCTTTTTCCGCACAAAAAAACGTCCGCCGCGGGCGGCGGACGGAAGATATGCGGTTTTTACTCTTCGGAAGGATCTTCCCCAAAGGGGCTTTCCTCCGTCGGCGTTTCCCCAAGCAGCGCGTCGAGGAAGGCCAGCCTGTCCTCCAAAAGGACGAGGCGCGCGCCGTCCTTGGTGGAATCGGCCTTCTCGTTCTCGCGGCACAGCCTGTTCGCCCCGATGAGCTTGGCGCAGTACACCGCGAGCATCGTCACGGAGAGAAATGTCAGGACGCCGAACACGGCCGTGAGCGCGACGGGCACGGTGCTGTTTTGCACGCGCAGGATATTGTCCGCCGAGATCGCCGCCGCGATCGCAAACGCGACGGTGAGCGCGAGGGCGATGCAGGTGCGGATGATATAGTGTTTCTTGTTCGCGGCGAAGGCCTCCCTGCGCTCCGACCTCTTCTCCTCCACCTGCGGGCGAAGGGAGTCCGCCTCGCTCCCGAGGAGTTTCCGCTCTTCGCGCAGTCTGTCCCCGAGCTTTTCGAGGACGAGCTTCCGCCCCTCCTCCGTGCGCATCAGATCCTCCCGCCGCTCGTCGCTGTAGAGCCGCTCCGTGTCGGTGAAGTTCTTCGTGGCCGCGGCAAACAGCCCGTCCGCCGCCTCCGTATTTTCGCTGTCATAGACGGACGCCTGCGCGAATGCGTCCTCCGCTTCCCTGAATTTTCCCTCCGCGAGCAGAGCTTTACCCTCTTCGAGGAGCTTCCTGCAATTCTCCTGCGCCTCGATGTGCGCCTTCTCGCGGCGGGCAAGCTCCTCTTCGGCCTGCGCCTGCGACAGCCCCGCAAGGGTCTCGTCGTACTCCTCGGGAAAGTCAAAGGCGACCTCTTCTTCGCCCGTGTCCTCCACGGCGTCGGTCTGCCCGTCCGCAGTCTTTTTGAGGAGGATGCCCCTCCTCTCGTCCTCGTCGAGGATCCTTTCTTCCATGCTATTCTCCTTCACCCTCGCCCTCCGACAGGGCGTAGGGATTTCCGATCGGTTTGATGTTTTTGGGATAGACGCTCTCCGTGACAAACGCCCGCCCCTTGCCGCGGTAACGGCTCTTGGCCCACTCGGCAAGCTCCTTCGTCTCAAAGAGGGCGAAGGCCGCGCTGCCCGACCCCGTCATGGCCGCCCCGAGGGGGGAGAAGCTCTTTGCCGCGAGATAGGCCTGTTCCGCGGCGGGGACAAGGGACTTTGCCGCCCCGTACAGGCGGTTGGAAAAATACCGCGCCGCGTGGGGGAGGTCGCCCCGCTCGAGGAGAGCGGCCGCGTCTGGCGTTACGGGGGAGAAGTGTTCGCCGAGGCGGTCAAACGCGCCGTAGCATTCCCCCGAGGAGACGCCCTCGTCGGGACAGATCACGAGGAAGTGCATCTCAAGCTCCGCGTTGAGGGGGAGGAGAACGTCGCCCCGCCCCTGCATGCGGGCAAGCCCGCCGAAGAGGAGGAAGCCCGTGTCGCTCCCCAAACTGTCCGCGAGCGATTTTAACCCGCCCATGTCCGCGACCCCATAGAGTTTTTTCATGCCGAGGAGGACGGCCGCCGCGTCCGCGGAGGACCCGCCAAGGCCCGCTCCCATGGGGATATTTTTGTAGACGGTGACGTCGGCTCCGCATGTGCCGAAGGCCTCCGAAAAGGCCTCCGCGGCCCTCAGGGCGTTGTTGCCGTCGGGCGGGATCACCTCGCTCCCCATGCCGTGCATCGTGACCGAACTTGCGCGGTCCTTGCGCTTTTTCAGCACGAGCCTGTCGCAGAGGCCGATCGTGACGACGAGGGAATCGAGGGTGTGATAGCCGTCTTGCTTCCCCGTGACGTCGAGCGTCAGATTGAGTTTTGCGTAGCCGTTCGCCCGAACAACGTTCATCACGCCCATTGTAGCACAGTTCCCGCGGAAATGCAACAAAATTTCGCCTTTGCCCCGCCCGCTCATGCTGAGGCGTGCGCTCATGTCGCCCCGCCCGCTCATGCTGAGGCGTGCGCTCATGTCGCCCCGCCCGCTCATGCTGAGGTGTGCGCTCATGTCGTCCCGCCCGCTCATGCTGAGCGTTAGCGAAGCATCTCATAGACCTACGGACAACGACAGAGGGGATTCTTCAGTCGCTCCGCTCCTTCAGAATGAGCGGTTCCCTCTCGTCGCCCCTTATAGGGGAGATGTCACGAAGTGACAGAGGGGTTTCTCTGATCACGACACCCCGTCCCGCCCGCTCATGCTGAGGCTCCAACGGGGCCGAAGGATCCCGTGAACGAAGTCCGTACTCTCCTCCACGGGATTCTTCGCTTCGCTCAGAATGACGCATGGAGGAATCCCTGCGGCTCGAAATTTGCATTCACGCAGGCAGGTCGATGTCGGCGACGCCGTCCTCGATGAGGTAGCACATCTCCTCGTGTTCATCGACGCCCTCGCGGATCTGCTGGGGCGTGAGTTTGATGTATTTGATCGTCGCGTTGGCAAGCACCGTGCGGCTCTCGTCCATGATACAGCACTCCGCGGTGAGGAAATTCCCCGTCTCTCGCACGATCTTCCCCCGCCCGACGAGGGGAACGCCATAGGGCACGGGCTTTCTGTACTTTGTCTCGAGGGAAAGGGTCACGCCGTAGGTGAATTCCCCGCCCTCCTTTGCCCAGAGGGCGCGAAGCCCCATTTCGTCGAGCATGGCGGTGATGAGACCGCCGTGGACCCGCCCGGGGTAGCTCTGATGCTCTTCGCGGTAGGAAAAGAGGGTCGCGACGCTCCCGTCCTCCATGGAATAGAAGGGCGCACGGACGCCATATACGTTGTCCAAGCCGCAGATGGCGCACATTTTACTGTTTCTCTGTTTGGAAATGACCTTCATATTTCTCTCCTGCAAAAAAGGAATTTGTTCATCAAAGCAATTATAACATAATATATTTTGAAAAGCAAGAAAACAAAAAAGGGAGCAGGCAAGTAAAATACCGCTTCCCCCACGGGAGCCATTTCTTGCCCCCTCCATGGAGGTGCCGCGGCGCATGCACCCTCCATGGGGGGGTAGGGGGGTGGGTCACCTTACTCCTCGCTGCCCCGTCTCCGCGTCATGTTGAGGCGAAGCCGAAATATCCCGTGAACGAAGTCCCAAGTCGCGGCGTCATGCTGAGAGGACGAGGAAAACATAGTCCATGGAAACTGACCCGAAGCATCTCGCCGCTATCATGGAAACGCCCCGCGAGATTCTTCGGTTCCACTTGTCTGACTTCGTTTTGTCCCCGTTTCTCAGAATGACGCGGGCAACACGAGCGATTTCTTCCCGCTCATTCTGAACGAAGTGAAGAATCTCATAGACCCACGGACTTCGTTCAAGGGGATTCTTCGGGCTTCGCGCTCAGAAGGAGCCTCCCCCCGTAGGGGGTAGGCCCTTTGCCCTCTCCATGGGGGTGCCGCGTCGCATGCCCCCCCATGGGGGTGCCGCGGCGCAATTCTGCTCAACAGTGCGGCGCACTGTGAGCTGCGCCGCGGCAGGAGGCGTGGCCTCGCCGACCGCCCGCATTCTTATTGCTCTAAGGGCGTCACGAGCGGCATAGCCGCGAAGTACGGGGTTACGGCGGTCCCTGCCGCCGTAACGGGTAGGGGGGTGGGTCACCTTATTTTCTGCGCCCAAAGGGCTTGAAAGCGTCGTCGGCAGAGTGAGGAAAATAAAAAAACAGGCCGACCGTCGTCTGCCTCCTCGCGCGAACTCGTG
>CANPZV010000047.1 GCA_947589285.1 uncultured Clostridia bacterium | reverse complement strand
AGGCGGCGAGCCACCCACCCCTCAAGGGGTGGGCAAGGGAGGCTCTCTCGGCTCCCCCTTGAGGGGGAGCTGTCACGAACAGAGTGAGTGACTGAGGGGGTGTCATTCCCTCTTCCTTGCCTTAGGCGGAATTCACTTCCGCCGTGGGCGACCCCATTTGGTACCCTACGGGAACCTTACTGTCCTTGCATATAACGCTTCCGAGACCAAATTGATTGATGTTGATAGCACTTTCGCTCGAACATTTCTTTTCGAAGGACACCCCTTCCGTCTCGCCGCAAAGCGGCGAGCCACCCTCGCACGCGGGTGGAAACCCGCGTTTGGGCGGCATTTGCCCGAAACATATGGGCAAATGCTATAAGAATTTTGCGCCAAAGATTATCAATCTTTGGCAGAACGCAAAATTCTTCCCTCAAGGGGTGGGCAAGGGGTGGACAAGTAAAGAAATGTTCGAAAATCAAATCAACCCTATGATCGTGCCGACGATGTAGACCACGATGATGATAATGAGCAGGATCGTCCAAAACCCGCTCTTCTTGCGCACAAAGTACCATGCGGGCAGCGCGACGGCGGCGAGCATAATGTACTGCGCGACGGTGATGAGAATGCCGTACACCCTTTGCCCCGTGCCGTTCTCCGCAAGGAAGAACCTGACGAACGGCCCGACGGCGATCAGGATCGCGGCCAAAAGGAGTGCGAAAAAGGCGAACAGGTCTGCAAACCGCCAACGGGTCTTGAGCTTTTCCTCCTTCTCCTTTTGGGCGGTCTCGGTCTGCTGGAGGTTCTCCTTCTTCTCCGTCTCGTAGGTGACGTCTTGCGCGGATTTTTGCGCTTCCTTCCTCTCCGCTTCGCCCCGCTTTTCGCGCTTGATCTTTTTCAGCATTTTCTCTCCCTCCGTAAAATTTCAAGAATGTGTTCAAAATAGTCGGGAAGGGGCGCGGTGAACGTCATCACTTCCCCCGTCCTCGGATGGGTAAGCGTCAGCCGATAGGCGTGAAGCAGCTGTCCATCAAGGGAAAATCTCTGTTTTTGGTAGCCGTACACCTTGTCCCCGACGACGGGATGGCCGATGTACTTTGCGTGGACCCTGATCTGGTGGGTCCGCCCCGTCCGAAGGCGGAAGGCGGCGAGCGTGTTCTCCCTGAACCTCTCCATGACGCTCCACTCCGTGACGGCCTCCTTGCCCTCCCCCGCGGGGAGGACGGCCATTTTGAGGCGGTTTTTGGGGTCCCGCCCGATGTCCGTCGCGATGCGCCCGCTCTCCTCCTTCAAGACGCCCTCGAGGAGGGCGACATATTCCCTCTTCGCATTCCTCTTTGCGATCTGTTCGGAGAGGGAGAGGTGGGCGAAGTCGTTCTTTGCGACGACGAGCAGACCCGAAGTGTCTTTATCGATCCTATGCACGATCCCGGGGCGGTAGGCTCCCCCCACCCCGCTCAGATTTTTGAGGCGGAAGAGGAGCGCGTTGACGAGGGTCCCCTCGTAGTTGCCCGCGCCCGCGTGGACGGTCATGCCCTGCGGCTTGTTGACGACGGCGATGTCGTCGTCCTCATATACGATGTCGATGGGGATATCCTCGGGAACGGCGCGGGTCGGGACGGGATCGGGCACGTCAACACGGACATGGTCCCCGCATTTTACTTCGGAGGACGCCTTTGCGGGCTTTCCGTTGAGGGAAACTCTCCCCTCGTCCGCGAGCCGCTTGACGGCGGAGCGGGTAAGCTCGGAGACCGAACTGACAACTACGTCGATCCTCCCCTCCGTCTCCGCGGTGAAGGAGAGCGCGGTCATTTCTCCTGCTCCTTGGCCTCCTCCCGCCACTTCTTCCGCAGCGGGAACGCCGCCTGCGGGCCGATGAACAGGATGATGACGACGAGTACGACCGCGGCGAACGTGATACAGAAGTCCGCCACATTGCAGTTGGCAAAGCCGAAGCGGGTGACGTCGATGAAGTCCCTGACGACGGCGACGCCGTTTGCATTTTTGACAAAGAGACGGTCAATGAAGTTACCGAGCGCGCCCCCCTCGATGAGGGAGAGGCAGACCTGCGCGGGGCGGTTGGTCTTGAACACGGTGAAGGCGAGGACGGGGATCGCGACCATGAGGAGCGCGGTGACGACCATGATGACCGCCATGAAGGTGCGGTTGCCGCTTCCGATGCCGAAGGCGATCGCGTCGTTTTCGACGTGGGAAAAGCCGATGACGCCCTTGATGAGCGTGAAATAGGACGTGGGTTCGGGCAGAAAGGCAAAGGCGAGGGCCTTGGTGAGCTGGTCGATGAACAGCGCGATGCAGACGATCAAAACAAATTGCAGTGCGCGCGTAACTTTGTCATTCTTCATTGTCGTCCTCCGTAAGTCCGAGATCGATACAGAGCTTTTTGAGGTCCAGCGGCCCCTTGGGGGAGGTGACCTCGTCGAGGTCGAAGCCCGTGTCCTCCTCGTCCTCCTCCCCGCCGAGTTCTGCCATGAAGGCGGCAAGACGGCGCGTGTCCTCCTCGTCGGGATAGTTCCGCCGCATGCGCTCGAGCATCAGGCGGCATCTCTCCTTGAGCAGGGCAAGCTCCCTCCTGTCGTTTTCGAGGGTCGCCTCGCTCTCTGCCTTGAACTCCTCCCGCTCCCGCTCTGCGGCGCGGAACGCCGAAAACGCGCCTGAACGCTCCCCCTCAAGCTCGAGGACGCGGGCTTTCAGGGTGCGGTTCTCCTCTTTGAGGGCCTCTGCGGCCTCCCTCTGTTTGAGAAGGACGTCGTCATACTCCCCCTTCAACCGCGCAAGGAGTTTTTTTACGTCTTTTTCGGTATAGAGCTTGAATAGCACCTCTCACTCTCCCTTTCCGTACTTTTCCACCATCCCGCTCTTGAGCGCGTGGAGGGCGGGGGACAGGTCCACTTTATAGATATGCGGCATGTCCTGCCTTGTGTACTCTTCCCAGAATCTTCCCTTCTCCTCGGCGCAGTACTTCCGTATCTCCATGAGCGGGAGCGCGGGGGCCGTCCGCTTGCCCTCCTTGATGAGGAGGGTGCGGAGGTTGCGCACGCGGAAATTCGTCACCGTCATGCGCTTCCATGTATCCACGGGGTGGAAGAGGAGGAGCGGCTCCTTCTCGTCGATCGTCTCGCCGTGGCGGGTGATGTAGTCGGCGACGGCCTTGTCCGTCGCGCGGTCGTAAATGCGGTAGACGTCCTTGAAGGAGGGATTGGTGATCTTCTCCGTCGTGTTGGAGAGCTTGATCTTGGGGATCTCGTTGCCCTCCTCGTCGTAGACGGCGGCGAGCTTGTAGACGCCGCCGAGGGCGGGAAGGTCCGCGCTCGTGATGAGCTTGGTGCCGACGCCCCAGCTGTCGATCTTCGCCCCCTGCTCCTTGAGGGAGCGGATGGAGTACTCGTCGAGGTCGCCCGAGGCGCAGATGATCGTCTTTTCAAAGCCCGCGCGGTCGAGCATCTTCCGCGCCTCCTTGGAGAGGTAGGCAAGGTCACCCGAATCGAGGCGGATGCCCTTCGGCTCGTGCCCCTTTGCACGGAGTTCCCTGAACACTTCGATGGCGTGGGGAACGCCGCTCTTGAGGGTGTCGTAGGTGTCAACGAGGAGGAGACAGTTGTCGGGAAAGGCCTCCGCGTAGGCGCGGAAGGCGTCCGTCTCCGTGGGGAAATTCATGACCCAGCTGTGCGCCATCGTCCCTGCGACGGGAATGCCGAAGAGCTTGCCCGCATAGACGTTGGAGGTGGAGTCACAGCCGCCGATGACCGCCGCCCTCGCCCCATAGATGCCCGCGTCCGCGCCCTGCGCGCGCCGCAGGCCGAATTCCATAACGACGTCCCCCTGCGCCGCGGCGCAGATCTTGGACGCCTTGGAGGCGATGAGCGTCTGATGGTTGATGATGGTGAGAAGGGCCGTTTCGACGAGCTGGGCCTGTATCATGGGGGCTTTGACCGTCAGAATGGGTTCATAGGGAAAGACGATCTCCCCCTCCCGCACGGCATAGACGTCCCCCGTGAAGCGCAAATTTTTCAGATAGCCGAGAAAATCCTCGGAAAAGATCCCGAGAGAGCGAAGATAGGCGAGGTCATCCCCGTCAAAGTGCAGATTTTCAAGGTATTCGGCCGCCTGCTCCATGCCCGCCGCCACCGAGTAGGTGATGAGACGGTTGGGACGGAAAAAGACGTCGAACACGGCGGTCTCCTCGTGTTTGCCTTCCCTGAAATACCCCTGCCCCATGGTGAGTTCGTAGAGGTCGGTAAGAAGTGTGAGATTTCTCATGATTTTTTCTCCTTTGACTGCGTTTGAGGGCGGACCCCCTCCCCTACCCCTCCCCCTGACGCAGGGGGAGGGCAAGATGTGGACTGCGTTTGCGGGGATCCTTCGCTGCGCTCAGGATGACGCGGGGAATCGGAGGTTTCCTCTTCGCCCCCTCCTTGGGAGGGGGGTAGGGGGGTGGGCGTCTCCCCTTCCGTCGGCTTCGGGGGGTACTTCTTCCCCATCAGATTGATCTCCGAATAGTAAGGAATGTCGTCCTTATAGGGCGTGAGGTAGTCGGTGATGCCGCAGGGGTCGCCCGCCTTGCTCCCGATGAGCGAACCCTCCCTCCTGTAATTGAGGAGGAGGAGCGCGCCGATGCCCGCAAGGCCGCCGATGACCATCAGAATGGACGTCACGAGCGACCAAGGCACGCCGCCGCCGTCTAAGATAAAGCTCGGGTCCCTGAGCGGCTCCATGACGGAGCGGACGAGGCCGTACCAGACGAAGTAACAGCACATCAGAACGCCGTTGGGCTTTTTGTCCCAAAACCACGCCGCCGAAAAGAGCAGGCCGAACCCGATGAGGTTCAACAGCATCTCATAGAAGAAGAACGCATAGTGCCACGTCGAGGCGACATCCGAGAAGGAGCCGATGCCAAAGACGTTTCCCGACGGGCTGACGGGTACCGCAAAGGGAAACCACTCCATGGACTTATCGGCGACCGCCGCGCCATAGACTTCCTTGTTGAAGAAGTTCCCCCACCGCCCCATCGCCTGCGCGACGAGAATGGTGACGACGACGCAATCGGCCGCGCGGAGGAAGTTCACCTTCCTGACGAGGCAGACGATGAGGCCCGCCCCGACGCCGCCGATGACGCCGCCGAGAATGGACAGCCCCCCCTCTCGGATGCTGTTCCAATCGAACCAGCGGGCGATGTTCATGCCGCTCGTGATGCAGTAAAAGAGCCTCGCGCAGATGAGAGCCGAGGGAATGCAGAAGATGAAGAGCGTAAAGATGAAGTCGGGGGACATGTTCCTCCGCTTCATGAGGAGCGCGGAGAGAAAGGTCGCGAGCAAGATCCCGCTGACGATACACAGCGCGTAATAATAGATCTCAAAGTGGAAGAGAATGATCCCCCTCTCGTTCGCGCCGAAGAGCGGAAGCTCCGCGGCAAGCAGTGCCGTTGCCATGAAACGCCCTCCTTTTGGGGTGTTTTCCCTATTATACATTTGGGAAGGAAAAATGTCAATCACAACCAAAGGCCGATGCACATTTTCCGAGAAAAAAACTTTTCACCCGTCCAGCCCGAGGGAGCGGACGCGCACGAGCGCGGGGACGATGAGAAAGAGCAGAAAATCGTTCAAAAGGCTGTTCCAGAGCTGGCCGAGAATGAGGAAGCGGATGAGGCAATAGACCCAAAAATCGAACCGCCCGCCGAAGAGTTCGGCCACCGCCGTCTCCACGTTCTCGGGAAAATAGAGTTTCAGGCCGATGAAGTACATGCCCGTCGTGTTGATACCCACCGACGAGATGAAAAAGGTCAGAAGGGAGATGAGGACGAGCTTGACTAATATCCCCCCGCGGAAGCGGAGAGGAAGGCGCATGACGAGGCCCGAGATCACGGCCATGACGGCGCAGGCGAGCGCGACCCACCAATAGTAGAGATACCCCATGCTGTTGACGAGATATCCGATCCCGTCCCCCAAAAAGACGGCGCACGCCCCCGGGAACGCGCCGAGCAGAATGCCCGCGAGGCAGGAGGTAAAGACGGTCAGGGAGAACTGCGTCGTCGCGAATTTGATCTCGAACATGTTGGAGATGATACAAAGGGCGGCCATGGCAGCGATATAGGCGAGGCGTTTGGCGGCACCCGCCCGCAGGAGAGGATCGGAGAAGAGCAGACGGGCAAGGAGAGAATGCTCCGCCGCCCCCTTTCCCGCAGGACGGAGCGCGATGAAAAAGAGCAGGGCGACAAGCGCGGCCGCCGAAGCGGCAAAGCACACGGCAGCATACCACGTCGGCTGTTGGGGAATGCCCCAGCCCTTCATAGCGAGCAGCCCCCATACCGCCGCAAAGACGCACGCGAGGGCCAGCAAACCGCCGAGGACAAAGTCTTGTCTGTCTTTTTTATCCATATACCCTCCTGATGAATTTAGAATTGAGCGCGCCGCGCTCATCCTGAGGGGTTTACCCCCGAAGGATCCCATCAAACGAAGTCCGTGGGTTTATGAGATGCTTCGGCTTCGCCTCAGCATGAGCGGCTGTCCGCGGAGGAGTAAGGGCCTACTCCTCGGGAGGGCCTCCGCCGAAGGCTGTGGTGAGACCCCGCCGCGGGTCTGCCCTGCAAAAAGCATAGCACACGGACGCGCAAAAATCAACTTTTTTACATACATTTGCCGATTTGCGAAAAACTATCAGCATGACGCTCGTCATCATACGGACCTCCATCATCTTCGTGACGCTCCTCGTCATCATGCGCCTCATGGGAAAGCGGCAGATCGGCGAAATGCAGCCCTTTGAACTCGTCATCACCCTGCTCATCGCCGAGCTTGCCTGTATCCCCATGGCGGACACCTCCATTCCCCTCCTCTACGGCATCATCTCCGTTCTGACGATCTATGTCCTTCACGAGATCATGACCCTGCTCGACCTCAAGATCAAGCCGCTCAAGGCTTTCATCAGCGGCAAACCGAGCCTCGTCATCAACAAGAACGGCATCGACGACTACCAACTCAAGCGGAACAACCTCGATGTGAGCGACCTCATCGAATCCCTCCGCACGGCGGGATATTTTTCGCTCGACTGCGTTGACTACGCGCTGTATGAGTCCAACGGGACCTTCTCCGCGCTCCCCAAGGAGAACTATGAGGCGATGCAGACCTCTCTCCCCCTCGTCATCATCGACAACGGGACGTATGACGAGAAAAATTTGGAACTCACGGGCCTCAAACGGGAGTTCTTTGACGAAATTTTGAGACAGCACGGGGTGAAAAAGGTCAAGCGCGTCCTCGTTCTGACCGCCGACGGCGAGGGAAAGATGTATCTCCAGCAGAAGGGCGAAAAGTTCGAGACCTTCACCGCCCGCTACCCCGACGGAAAGACATGGTAGAAAGAAATTAAAAATTGAAAATTAAAAATTATGGCGGTAAAGGCTCCTCCCGAGGAGGAGCTGTCACCGAAGGTGACTGAGGTGGGTAAGGGGAGAACCTCGCTCATCCTGAGGGCAAAGCCCGAAGGATCCCCTCAAACAAAGTCCGTGGGCCTATGAGATGTTTCGGCTTCGCTTCAACATGAGCGTCCTCGCTCATCCTGAGGGGTTTCCCCCGAAGGATCCCCTCAAACGAAGTCCGTGGGTCTATGAGATGTTTCGGCTTCGCCTCAACATGAGCGTCCTCGCTCATCCTGAGGGGTTTCCCCCCGAAGGATCCCCTCAAACGAAGTCCGTGGGTCTATGAGATGTTTCGGCTTCGCCTCAACATGAGCGTCCTCGC
>CANPZV010000046.1 GCA_947589285.1 uncultured Clostridia bacterium | reverse complement strand
ACGCGGCGCGCTCATCCTGTCCCGCCCGCTCATCCTGCCCCGCCCGCTCATCCTGAGGCGAAGCCGAAGGATCCCCTCATCGATAACGAACCCCCACCCCTACCCCGCCCCCTTAAAAAGGGGGCAGGCGGGGGGGAACGCAAATCTGTTGCCTCCCCCCTTATACATGAGGGGGGAGGGTAGGGAAGGGGGTGATTTTTCGTGTTATCCCGTCTCAACCTCTCTATGGCGCAAATGGCCGCCTTTTTTCATATATTGGAGTATGCTCTTTTCTTCTGCGCTGGAACTCATCGGAAACACCCCGACGGTGCAACTCTCCCGCCTCAAAAAGCGGCTCGGACTGCACGCCGACCTCTTCGCCAAAGCGGAGATGTTCTCCCTCACAGGCTCTGTCAAGGACAGGATCGCCCTGAAAATGCTTGCGGACGCCGAGGCGGCGGGGAAACTTCGGCAGGGAGCCGTCATCGTCGAGCCGACAAGCGGGAACACGGGCATCGCGCTCGCCGCCATCGGGAAGATGAGGGGGTATGAAGTCGTCATCGTCATGCCCGCCTCGATGTCTGTCGAGCGGCGGAAGCTCATCGAGGCGTATGGCGCAAAGCTCGTCCTCACCCCCGCGGGGGAGGGCATGCGGGGTGCGGTGAAGCGGGCGGAGCAGATCGCGGCGGAGACGGAAAACAGTTTTCTGCCCTCGCAGTTTGAAAATCCCTCCAATCCCCGCGCCCACTATGAGACGACGGCGGAGGAGATCTTCCGCGACCTCGGGGGAGAGGTGGACGTCTTTGTCGCGGGGGTCGGCACGGGCGGAACGCTCACGGGCGTCGGGAAATTTTTGAAAGAGAAAAACCCGAGGACGGAGATCGTCGCGGTCGAACCGCTCTCCTCTCCCATGCTCTCGGCGGGAAAGAGCGGAAAGCATGGGATACAGGGCATCGGGGCGGGTTTTGTGCCGAAGGTGCTGGACCTTAAACTCATCGACGCGATCGCGGCGGTCTCGGACGGGGAGGCGAGGGAGACCGCGCGCCTTTTGGCCGAGACGGAGGGATTGCTGTGCGGGATCTCCTCGGGAGCGGCCCTGTCTGCGGCCGTTGCCCTCGCGTCGCAGGACGAATACAGCGGAAAGCGCGTCGCCGTCCTCCTCCCCGACACGGGCAGCAGGTATTTGTCGGAGGAGATTAAAAATTGAGCGGGGACAGGGCGCATATGCGCCCTGTCCCCGCTCATCCTGCCCTGTCCGCTCATCCTGAGGCGAAGCCGAAGGATCCCCTAAACGAAGTCATCGACCGAGGGGATTCTAACTTCGCGCTTCGCGCTCGTGCCGCGCTTGGAATCAAATAGAATGCGCGCGGGGCAGTCGCTGCGCTCCTTCAGAATGAGCGTTGTCCCCCCCCGAGGGGCAGGCCTTCTCGCTGCCCCTTTTAGGGGAAGTCCCCGAGCTTGCGAGGGGAAAGGGGTTTCAAAACCCCTCTGTCTCGGCTACGCCTCGACATCTCCCCTAAGAGGGGCGACGAGGGAAGGGCAATCCGCTCGACATCACCCCTTGGGCGGCGAGAGACGCCCCATCTCCCCAACCGAAACAATATAAAACCCGAGGCAAAAGCCTCGGGTTTTATAAATATTGGAGAGTAAGGAGGGATGGCTGGGACCATCCCTGCCCTTGGGATACTTTGATTTTACGTCAGATCTTGCCGGAAATCAACCTACTATTTTGCATTCGGTGTCTATTGCATAAAAAATCGCGGTAGAGTTTGAAAAATTCACTCTACTGTCAGTAGAATTATTGACAACCGCCATGTTTTAAGCTATAATGGAGGCATGGAAGATCAGGATAGTTTGGCAGTCACCATAGGGAAGAATATCACGCGGCTGAGGAAGCTCTCGGGCATGACGCAGTTGGAGCTTGCCGAAAAGCTCAATTATTCCGACAAATCCATTTCGAAGTGGGAGCAGGGCAACGGCATTCCCGACGTCCGCATTCTCGTACAGCTCTCGGAGCTTTTCAACGTCTCCGTGGACGATCTCGTGCGCGAACACAGGGAAAAACCCGTCGTGCCGCGGCAGGAGCGGCGCATGCGCCGTCTCATCATTTTGCTGCTCTCCGTCGGCGTCGTCTGGCTCGTCGCCGTCGCGTGCTTCGTGTTCATCGGCGTCGCGTGGAACGTGCAGGGCGAATGGAGGAAGGGGGCGTGGCTCTCCTTCGTCTATGCTGTGCCCGTGAGCGCGATCGTCGTCACCGTCTTTTCGAGCATATGGCACTGGAAGTGGACGAGGGTCGTCGCCATCTCCGTCCTCATCTGGACCTTTCTTGCGTGCATCTATCTCACCCTCTATGTGTGCGGGGTGAGCGACGGCATGTGGCTCATCTTCCTCGTGGGCGTGCCCCTTCAGGTGCTTGCATTCATCTATTTCATTTGGCGCAAACGCGCGAGGAGCAGGGAATGAGCCTGAAAATTATTCCTGTGCCCGCATCGGCCGAAGCGCGGGCGAAACTCCTTTCCTCACTGAGGCGGAAAAGCGCGCTCGTAAACGTATTTTTCTACATTTTCCTCGCCCTGTCTGTCGCGGGATTTCTCGGCGCGATCGTCACCGTCATCGTGTTCGAATTCAAGGACGGCATGGACCCGACCCTCTCCTATATCCTCATCGGGTCGCTTTTGGGGGGCGGCGCGGTCTCAGGCGGGCTGTCCTATCTCTTCTCCCGCCTCCTCGGGAGCCTGGACGGGGCGCGTTTGGACTTTGCCGAGCGGTGCGATTCGGAGCAGAGCTTCTATGTGGGGGAGGGGACGCTCGCGACGTTTGAAGAGGACAGCCTCCTCTTGCACGGGGACGACGGGAGCGGGAGACCCATCCGCATTCCCTATGCCGAAGTGAGGCTCTTTTCTGTCTGTACGCGCACAGTTCCTCGGGAGAAGGGGGAGTGGAGCGTCGTTTTGGAACTTCCCGCCCGCTATCTCTCCAAGAGCGGCAAGGCGGACGCGGGGGAAAAGGTCCTCGTGCAGACGGACGCAAAACAGCGGCTCCTCGATACGATCTCCGCGCACGGGCTTGCCCTCCTCGGCGAACGGCAGGCTCCTCCGTCGGGGAAGAAATACACCCTCAAGGCCAAGTACTTTGTGCCCGTCGCGGACAAGCGCAGGCGCGCGGTCATCATGGCCGTCATCGGCGTTGCCGCGGTGGGGGGAGGGATCGGAGCGATCTTCTGGAACGCGACGGTCGGGAGCTTCCTCGCCGTCATCGGCATGTTCTTCGCCCTGAGGGGCATTATGGACTTCCGCGGGGCCAAGAGCCTCTTCTCCGTGTACGAGGAGGGGATCTTTTGGCGGGACGCGAACGGCACCGACCGCATCTTTCTCAAGTGGGAGGAAGTCGTGTCCGTCTCGCGCGAGAAGGTCGGCGGGACGCCCGCCCTCAAAGTGCAGTGCGCCTACGGGGCATACCACTTGCCCGACATCGACGGCGTATATGAGTATTTGAAAGAGACCGTTCCCGAAAAAGTCATCGGGTGAGTTTTTTTCGGCGGATTTTCTTCCGCCGGTTTGAGGAACAGACAGCCATGCTCTGTGCAAAGTGCGGAAAAAATCAGGCGCAAAAATATGTTTGCAGGACGCAGGAGGGGGAGAAAACGGCGTTTCTCTGCCCCGATTGCTATCGCCGCCTGTACGGGGGGAAGTCTCCCGCGGGGGGCGTGCAGGAATGCCCCTCGTGCGGGATGACGCTCGCCGAATTCCGCAAGACGGGGCTTGTCGGCTGTGCGGACTGCTACACGGCCTTCCGCGAGGAACTTCTCCCCACGGTGAAGGGCGTGCAGGGCAAGCTCCGCCACACGGGCAAGGACCCCGTCCGCACCCTCGACGACGAGAAGAGGGAGCTGGAGGCCGAACTTGCGGACGCGCGGAAGATGGGAGACGGTCTCATGGAACAGCGCATCCGCTACCGTCTCTCCGTCATTTACAGGCTCTTGAACGGAGGGGGAGAATGACCATTTCCTATGAGAGCGTGGCGGTGTCCTCGCGCATCCGCCTCGCGAGAAATTTCAGAGACTATCCCTTCCCCGACAGGCTCCTTCAAACCCCCCATGCGGTGGAACAGGCGAGCGAGATGGTCCGCATCATCAACGCCGAACTCAACGCCCTCGAGGACTTTGAGCTGTACGGCGTCGGCACACTCACCGAGGAGCGGGCGGCATATCTTGTTGAGAGGAACCTCATCTCCCGCGACCTCGTGCGGCACAGCGCGATCTCCGCGGCCCTCATCTCCGCAGACGAGAGCATTTCCGTCATGATCAACGAGGAGGACCATATCCGCGAACAGTACTTCATGCGCGGGTATGACCTGAACAAGGCGTACGAGCGCATCACGGGCATCGACGACGTCATCTCCGAATCCATTCCCTTTGCCTTCGACAGCGAGCTGGGGTATCTCACCGCCTGTCCCACGAATTTGGGGACGGGAATGCGTGCGTCCGTCATGATGTTCCTCCCCGCGGTCTCGCGGCGGGGCCTCATGAAGCGCGTCGCCCCCGAACTCAAATCGCTGGGCCTCACCGTCCGCGGCACGTCGGGCGAGGGGAGCGGCGCGGAGGGGGACCTCTACCAGATCTCCAACGAAGTGACGCTCGGGCTTACGGAGACGGAGATCCTCTCCGCCGTGGACAATGCGGTGAAGCTCCTCGTGGAGTTCGAACTCCGCGAGCGGGAGAACATGAAGGAAGAGGAGGGGCTTTCCCTCCGGGACAAGGTCATGCGGGCATACGGCATTCTGTCGAACTGCTGTATCCTCGGCATGAAGGAGTTCATGGCGCGGGTCGCCGACCTCAAGCTCGGCGTCGCGCTCGGCTATTTCACTTCCGAAAAAGAGGCGGAGGAGATGCTCTCCGAACTCGACGTCCACATCACCGCCATGCGCCCCGCCAACATCAACAGGCTGTGCGGCAGGACGCTCACCGAGGCCGAACAGAACGCCTACCGCGCCGAACAGACGGGCAAATTTTTGAGAAAGACGAGCATCATCGTATAGCTTTGCTCCCTGCGGGACGGCCGCGGGAGCTTCCCACCGAAAGACGGAGGTATTTTCTTGGAAAATCGCTTCTATTCGAATCATCTGAGTTTAGTTTTGGAACAGGCGCACGACATCGCCGACCTGTACCGCACCAACTACATCGGCAGCGAGCATCTGATCCTCGCCATGCTCGAGGTCCCCGAGAGTACGGCGGGAAGGCTCCTCGCCGCCTCGGGGGTCGATCACGACGCCTACCGCGACCTCTTCCGCAGGGCAATTACCCACGACGCGACAAAGAAGTTCGATTACACCCCCAACACGAAAAATATGTTCTCGGAGGCGCGGAAATACGCCCAGCAGGAGGGATTTTCCCTTCTCGTCGGGACGGAGCATCTCCTCCTTGCCGTCCTGAATGAGGAGACCTCCGTCGCCTACCTCATTCTGACGAGCATGCACGTCGATCTCCCCCTCCTCATCGAGCGGACGGAGGCGTTTATCGGCGGGAGCCTTTCGGACGGGAAGAACGGCAATGCCGCCCCGCCGCCGCGGGAGGTTCGCCCCGTGCGCACGGTGGACAAAGACCTCCTTCCCTACGGCGTAGACCTCACCGAGAAGGCGAGGGAGGGCAAGCTCGACCCCGTTATCGGCAGGCGGAAGGAGATCGAGAAGGTCATCCAGATCCTGTCGCGGCGGACGAAGAACAACCCCGTCCTCATCGGCGAGCCGGGCGTCGGGAAGAGCGCGGTCGTCGAGGGGCTTGCCCTTGCGATCGCACAGGGCGAAGTGCCCGACCTTTTGGACGGCAAGATCGTCTTTTCGCTCAACCTCACGGGCCTGCTCGCGGGCACCCGCTACCGCGGCGACTTCGAGGAACGGCTCAAGACCGTCATGGACGCCGTGACCGCCGACCGCGACATCATCCTCTTCATCGACGAGATCCACACGATCGTCGGGGCGGGCGGGGCGGACGGCGCGATGGACGCCTCCAACATTCTCAAACCCATGCTCGCGCGGGGGGAATTGCAGACCATCGGCGCGACGACGGTCGAGGAGTACCGCTACATCGAGAAGGACCCCGCCCTCGAACGCCGCTTCACCCCCGTGACGGTCGATCAGCCCTCCGTGGAGGACACGATCATCATTCTCCGCGGGATCAGGGACAAGTACGAGGCGCATCACAACGTCGTCATCACCGAGGAGGCCATCGAGGCGGCGGCAAAACTTTCGGACCGCTACATTACAGACAGATTCCTCCCCGACAAGGCCATTGACCTCATCGATGAGGCGGCGTCCCGTGCGCGGCTCAACGCCTACAACGGCCCCGCCGAACTGCATGAGGCGGAAGATCGGCTCATCCGCCTCCAATCGGACAGGGAGAAGGCCAGAAAGTGGGGGGATGAGAACGAGGCGGAGCTTGCCGCCGAAGCCGAGGCTCTCACCAAGAGGATCGCCGCCATGCGCCGCGAATGGCAGATGAAGCGCAGCCGCGCCCACATCAGCATCGGCGCGGAGGAGATCGCCGAGATCGTCTCGAGCTGGTCGGGCGTGCCTGTTGCGCGGCTCACCGAACAGGAGAGCGAGAGGCTTTTGCACCTCGAAGAGGACCTTCACCGCCGCATCGTCGGGCAGGACGAGGCCGTCACCGCCGTCTCAAAGGCCATCCGCCGTGCGCGTGCGGGCATGAAGGACCCCAACCGCCCCATCGGCTCCTTCATCTTCGTCGGCCCCACGGGCGTCGGCAAGACCGACCTGTGCAAGGCCCTCGCGGAGATCATGTTCGGCGACGAATCCCTCATGATCCGCGTGGATATGTCCGAATATATGGACAAAAGTTCGGTCTCCAAACTCATCGGCGCGGCCCCCGGGTTCGTCGGCTACGACGAGGGGGAGGGGTACCTCACGGGCAAGGTCAGGAAGAAGCCCTATTCCGTCGTCCTCTTCGACGAGGTGGAAAAGGCCCACCCCGACATCTTCAACCTGCTCTTGCAGATCCTCGACGACGGGCGTCTCACCGACAGCAAGGGCAGGACCGTCAGCTTCAAGAACACCGTCATCATTCTGACGTCCAACGTCGGCGCACACGCCGTCAGGGAGACCTCCCTCGGCTTCGGCGCGGCCGACGCGCAATCGGAGTACGAGAGCATGCGGGAGAACATCGAGGAGGCACTCAAAAAACAGTTCCGCCCCGAATTTCTCAACCGCCTCGACGACATCATCATCTTCCACAAGCTCACCAAGGAGAACGCCGCCCTTATCTGCGATAAGATGCTCGACGGCCTGAACAAGCGGCTGTCCGAATCCAAGAATATCCGTCTGCGCGTCACGGCGGCGGCCAAGCGGCTCATCATCGACAGAGGGTATAACGACGAATACGGCGCGCGCCCCCTCAAGCGCATGGTGCAGAAGCTTGTGGAGGACGGCCTCTCGGAGGAGCTTCTGCGTGGCACGGTCAAGAGCGGCGTCGTCGAAGTGGACGAGCGGGACGGCAAACTGACCTTCCGCAACGTGTGATATTTTATGGTTTGCAAAATGTGATTTTTGTCTGTGACGGCTCCCCTGCGGGAGCCGTTTTCACGTCCCCGCACTTTTGCCCCCTGCATCCCTCCCCTAAGAGGGGCGACGAGGCTCTTGCCCACCCCTTGAGGGGTGGGTGGCTCGTCGCTCTGCGGCGAGACGGAAGGGGTGTCATATAGATTCAGAGTGACACCCCCTCAGTCACCTGCGGTGACAGCTCCCCCTCAAGGAGCAGCCGAGAGAAACCCCTCTGTCACTCGCTATGCTCGTGACATCTCCCCTAAGAGGGGCGACGAGAGAAACCGCTCATTCTGAGCGTAGCGAAGAATCCCCTCAACAAAATGAACCCCCACCCCTACCCCGCCCCCTTAAAAAGGGGGCAGGCGGGGGAAGCGCAAATCTGTCGTCTCCCCCCCCCGAGGGGTAGGCTTTGCCCCCTCCGTGGGAGGGGGGTAGGGGGGTGGGTCACCGCATTCTAAGCCTTCCCCCCTGTGGGGGGAAGGTGGCGCGGCGAAGCCGTGACGGATGAGGGGCATTCTGATTGGGAACGCCCCTCATCACCGCCGAACGCAGTGAGCCAAAGGGGTTTCAAAACCCCTCTGTCACTTCGTGACATCTCCCCTAAGAGGGGCGACGAGAATAAATCGCTCATTCTGAGCGTAGCGAAGAATCCCCTCAACAAAATGAACCCCCACCCCTACCCCGCCCCCTTAAAAAGGGGG
>CANPZV010000045.1 GCA_947589285.1 uncultured Clostridia bacterium | reverse complement strand
CTACGCTCAGAATGAGCAAAGCCCCCTACGCTCATGCTGAGGCGCAGCCTCCCTCACGCTCATGCTGAGGCGCAGCCTCCCTCACGCTCATCCTGAGCCGCAGGCGAAGGATCTCATAGACCTACGGACTTCGTTTGAGGGGATTCTTCCCCCCCGGCAAGCTCGGGGTCAGAAGGAGCGGAGGATAGGGGAGCCTTGCACCCAAAAGCAAAAAAAAATTTTGTCAAAAATCAAAAAAAATTTTGGAGTACCCCCGAATTTTAACGCTTTTTTAACGCTTCTCCTGTTATAATTATGAAAAAATAAAAGGCAAAAGCCGTTTTTTGAATCATAGGAGGCATCATAATGGGAAAGGAAACAAACAAATGGGGTATGTTCAAAGACTACCTGAAGGGCATCATCGTCGGCGTCGCAGGGCTGATCGCCGTCATCGTCGCGTTTTCGATTTGGGTGGATTGGGCACCGATCTCGATCGTCCTTCTCGTGATCGGCTGTCCCGCTCTCGTCACGGGGATCGGGCTGATCATTCACGCGAAGAAGGAGAATACCCACGTTGTGCCCGACAAAACTTCGGACTCTTCTAACAGCTCGGGCGGCCGCCGCTACCGTCACCCCGCTCCGCCTGCAAGTTCTTCCGACTTGCGCGTCAAAGAGAGCGACATTCTCAGCAGGGTCAATGGCGTGAGTTCGGGTCCTGTTTCTATCGATCGGTTCGACATCAAGGACCTCGGCTGCAACTGCTTTAATTTTGACGTCACCCTCAAGCTCGCGTCTTGGGCGAGCGCGAACGAGGACGTTGACGCCGACATGCAGGACGTTCTCGACAAGATCAAGAATCGTTTGGGCGATCTGAACATCGACGCCGATATCAAGCTCCACTTCTGAGGAGGTGGGGAGTGGGAATATTTCGAACGATTTCTTTTGCTTAGCAAAAGAAATCGTTCGAGGGGGCAACGTTGTGCATTTCATAGCCCTATTACCCCACGCACTGTACTTCCTTGAAAGACATTGTGGTTCCCGTAGGGTACCAAATGGGGTCGCCCACGGCGGAAGTGAATTCCGCCTAAGGCAAGGGAATTGGAATGTTTCGAACATTTCTTTGCTCGCCCCGTCACTTTCTCGCCCCCTCCATGGGAGGGGGCAGGCGGGAAAGCGCGAAACCGCGCCTCCCCCCTTATACTTGAGGGGGGGAGGGTAGGGAAGGGGGTGCTTTTTCGTTGCCCCTCATAGGGAAAGGGGTTTCAAAATCCCTCTGTCACTTCGTGACATCTCCCCTAAAAGGGGCGACAAGAGAACTTCATTCAAGGGGATTCTTCCCCCTGGCAAACTCAGGGTCAGAATGAGTGAGAGACCCTTTTCCCGCCCTCGCTTCCTCAATGGGGGAAGCGAGGGCGTTTTGCACTAATATTCCAAGCCGTTCAGCCAGGTTTCGACGTCGCTTTTTGAGGCGTTCGACGCAAAGCGCGTTCCACTGAGCCAAGTCGCACCGCTTGCCAGGCTGTGCAAATTCGACGCACTTGACCCTATTCCGCTGCTCGCCGACGTGCAGAAGGGGATGATCGTCTTTCCCGAAAAGTCATAGCTCTCGAGGAAGGTATAGATGATCTTTGGCGCACTCCCGAACCAGATGGGGTAGCCGAGGAAAACCACGTCATAACTCTCCATATCCGCTACACTCCCGCTGATCGCGGGGCGGGCAGAGGGGTCTTTATCCTCGGAAGAAGTGCGCGAGGAACTGCTTCCGTAATTCAGATCGGCTTGGGTGTAGGGGACTTCAGGCTCGATCTCATACTCTGTGCCGCCCGTGAGTTCGGCAATGTACCCCGCGGCCGTCTCCGTATGTCCCGTCGCCGAAAAATAGGCGACGAGGATCTTAGCCGTCTTATCTCGCTCTACATTGTACTTGATCTCCAACGTGCAGTGCAGATCCCACATCGTCCCCTTGGAAACAGTTTCCCAATCGTCCTCGCTTCCTTCATATTCTATCGTCGTGATCGTGCTGTACGCAAAGGCGTATTTTTCGATACTCGTAACGGAGCGAGGAATATAGAGTTCGGTGATGGCGTTTGCCCTGCGGAAGGCGGCGACGCCGATCCCCGTAACGGTAGAGGGAATTTCGCTGTTGTTCGTGCCGCGAATGATCGTGTGCGAGGCGCGGTCTATCAAGTTGTTTCCTTCGCCCGAATAAGCCGCATTTCCGCTTGCGACGGTAAAGCTATCGAGCGAGCCGCAGTTGTTGAAAACGCTGTCGCCAAGCGACGTCGCGTCTGCGGAAGCAAACCACCCTTGAAACAGGAGTTCGCCGTTTGTAGGCGTGGACGGTGTGCGCACGGGATTTCCCGCGAGAACGACCTTTGCGGGAGAGTGCGGGAAGTCGCTTCCGTACACGATCTTCTCTTCGCCTGCGACAGAGAGGAGCATATCGAGTGCGACGGGTTCGGGGTCGCCCGCGGTGTCGAAATACAGGTTTTGAAACTCTCTCTGTACGTCCACTTGCTCCATCATGCCCATGGAGGCAAGGATGCCCGAAACGCCCGTAAACCTCTGCAACATATAGGGAAGAAAGGACCCCGTGTGCGGAACGACGAAGCGAATAAAAGGAAATCGCGTCATGACTTTGTGCGCAATCATGTTGAGGACGGCTCGCGTCGTGTCGGTGGGGTACTCAAAGATCGCGGCGACCGTTCCCGTAATGGGCGTTTTGGGGTATTCCGCGGCGCGCTCAGGGTGAATGATGACGAGGGCACTGTCCCTGTTGAGTTCCGCCATCAACTCATCAAGTGAGGGATCGCCCAAGTAGACTTCGCCTGTATGCGTTGTGAGTTTTACCCCGACCGCGCCGAGTTCGTTTACGGCAAAACGGTATTCTTCTACCGCTTTGTCGATATACGGCAGAGGGACGGAGGCGACAAAGGAAAATTCATCGGGGTACTTTTTACAAACTTCCGCCATAGAGGCATTGACTTCCCTGTGAACTCTTGCCGTGAGCCTTTTATCGTCCCCCCATAGATGCGGCGTGGGCGAGGAAAGAATACTTCTCTCAATTCCCGCCTCCCGCATAAATCCGAGGTGCTTCTCCGCACTCCAATCGGGCAGGGGAAATCCGTCTACGGCAAGAGAGTCGATGCCCAAAGTTTTCAAACCCCGCTTATATTCAGGGGTGATGATGTGCGCATGAAAATCTATCGCCATGCCGACTTCTTCCGTCACTTGATCTCGCTGAACTTCTGCACCCGCATTTTAAGGTGATATTTCTCGCGGAGGGAGGCGATTTCGGACATCTCAGGGCTTTTATGGTGAACGTCGAGTGCCTCTTCGTTCTCCCAAGCGTCGATGAGGAGGACGGTCTCGGGATCGTCCATGGGGAGGAAGTAGTCGTAGCGCAGGTTGCCCTTTTCGGCGCGGATCCTATCCACAAGCCCGCTCGATCTCATCTCCTCCGCAAACTTTCTCGCGTTGCCGCCCGTTCCCGTATAGTAGATATTGACCGTAAATGCCATACTGTGCCTCTTTTCAGGGAAGTTTGTTGTAATCTTCCTCACTCACAGGCTCCAACCACTCGTTGGAGGCGTTTTCGCCGGGGACCTCGACGGCGAGGTGCGAAAACCAGCTGTTTCTTGCCGCGCCGTGCCAATGCTTGACGCCTGCGGGAATGTTGACGACATCGCCCGCCTTCATCTCCACGGCTTCTTTGCCCCACTCTTGATACCAGCCGCGCCCCGCGACGCAGATGAGGATCTGCCCGCCGCCCTTCGTGGCGTGGTGGATATGCCAATTATTTCTGCAAGAAGGCTCGAAGGTGACGTTGAAGATGCCGACCTGCTCCTTGGAGACGGGCGCGAGGTAGCTCTTTCCGCTGAAATACTGCTTAAAACCGTCATTGGGCGCGCCGATGGGGAAGATCATCGCGTTTTCGTGCGCGGCCATTGCGGTCTCCGCGCTCTCCTCCGCCCATATGTCCTTTGCCATGTTGAATACTGCCCACGCCTTGGGCCAGCCCGCATAGAATGCGACGTGCGTGACGGCGGCGGCGATCTCTTTTTTTGTCACGCCCGCCTTTTTTGCGTTCTCCAAATGGTATTTGAGGGAACTGTCCGTAATGCCCGACGCCATGAGCGCGACGACGGTGATGAGGCACCGCGTCTTGTGGTCGATGTCGCCGTTGTTCCAATTCTCACCGAAAAGAATATCGTCGTTATAGTGCGCGAAGTCGGGGGCGAACTCCCCGAGAGCCTTCCTTCCTGCGTCCTGTGTGATCTTTTTCATGGTCATTCTCCTTTGAAAGTCAAAATTGTTCTCCCCAGCGTTTGAGTTCGGCGGGGGAAACCTTTCCGTTCATCATTCTGCCCTCGACGATGACCGCGTCCTTGCCCACAGAGGGGAGGAGACCCTCCCTTGTCCGCCCGAAACCGCTTCCGCCGCTCGTCGCAAAGAGGACGATCTTCTTCCCCGCAAAGTCGTAGCTCTCCAAAAAGCTGTTGACGATCGTGGGCGCGACGTACCACCAAATGGGGAAGCCCAAAAAGATCGTGTCGCAGGCCGCGACGGGCGCGTCCCTGTCCGCGAGCGCGGGACGGGAGGTCTTGTCGCCCATTTCGAGGGAGCTTCTTGACCGCTTGTTCATCCAGTCGAGATCGGCGCGGGTGTAGGGGACTGCGGGTTTGATCTCGTAGAGTTCTGCCCCGACTGCCTGAGCCAATTCTTTGGCTGCGGCCGCTGTCCTGCCGCCTGCCGAAAAGTAAGCCACCAAAACATTTTTCATGAGATATTTCCTCCTATTTTTTGCATTTTTTCAGCCAATTTTCTCAATGCGGAAAGGGACTCTTCGGGATCTTCGATCTCCGAGTAAATTTCCTTTTCCCGTCTATAGAGATCGGAGAGGATCCCGTCGGCATATTCCTTGCCGCTTTGGGTAAGGGATACCAAGAGTTCCCGCCGCTCTCCCTTGATCCGGGAGAGGACGATATAGTTTTTGCTCTCCAAATCCTTGATGATGGTGTTCGCCGTGCTTCGCGGGATATCCCAATCGGCGCAGATCTGCTTTTGGCTGTGCCGCTTGCCGTCGTTCAGGGCGTAGAGGATCCAGAGCAGGTTGGGGGAGACGAGGTTGCAGTTCCTCCCGTACGCCCCATACGCGCCGTCGATGATGTACAGGAGTTTCCCGAGTTCGTAAAAAAAGGTGCGTTCATCCATAGATCATTCCTTAGAAATCCGATTTCGGATTTTAGTATATCTTTGTTTCGGAGTTTTGTCAAGCAAATCCAGAAAATTTCATCAAAACATCAAAAAAGGCGGGGGAGTACCCCGCCCTTTGGCTTTTGATCAGGGTGCGAGCGCGTAGCCGTTGCCGAACATATTGCCTTGCAAGTAGGCGTCCGGCACCGTGCCGACGAGAACGCTCTCGCAGATCAGGACCTCGGTGAGGGAGGCAAAGTTGCTCGTTCCCGAGGGCATGACGATGGAGATGTCCGCAATGACGTCGAGATAGATGGAGTGCTTGGTCTGGTTGATGCCCTGCGCCTCGAATTTGGAGACGAAACTGCACGAGACGTTCGAGATGGGAATGATCTTGATGTTGATCTTCGGCCCGAAGCCCGCCCACGCCTCGATGCCGAGGAATGCCCCGAGGGGGACTTCGATGCCGCCCTCGCTCATCTCCTGTAAATTCTGCTGGGACATGTACGCGGTGTCCCGCGCGATGCGGTTGATCTGGAAGGCATTCGACGTGATGGAGCGGATGCCGTCGTCCTCGCCCCGCGTCACCGTCACGAGGTCCTCGTAGCGGATGCCGTCGGAGAGGGTGTAGTAGATCGCGTCATTGACGGCGACCGTCGTTATGGAGCGCATGTTCGCCTCGGCAATGGATTTGAGGACGCCCGTGAGGTTGTTGTGGAAGAGGATGACGACGGCGACGACCGCGGCGGCGACCGCACAGAGGATCACGCGGATCTTGATCTTGCTCCTTCCCGAACGGTATTTTTTCACACAATATTGTATGAAAGGGCTGTCCGCGTCATTCCTGCATGAGCAGGCGGACAAGTCTTTCCTCCTCCTTCGGGTGGGAGAAGAAATCGCGCGGCGGTTCGCCCTCAAAGCCGACTTCGGCGACAGCTTTCCCTTTGCTGAGAAGGATCGCCGTGTGCGACAGGAGCGCGGCCTCGTGGACGTCGTGGGTCACAAAGACGACGGTCTCCCGTTTTTCCCGCCAGAGGGCGGCGGTGAGGGAGATGAGGGACCTTTTGAGGGAGAGATCGAGGGAGGAGAACGGCTCGTCCATGAGGAGGACGTCGTGGGGGAAGAGAAAGGCGCGGGCGATCGCGACGCGCTGTTTTTCGCCCCCCGAGAGCTGGCGCGGATAGGCCTTTTCCTTCCCTTTCAGACCGACTTTTTCCAACATAGGTTGAATTTTATGGAAATCTTCCTTAACAAGAACGAGTTTCAGATTGTCCTCCGCGGTGAGGTTCGGGAGCAACTTTGGACTTTGGAAGAGGTAGCTGACTTTCCCGACGCCCTCCACGCTTCCCTCATAGTGGAGGTTGCCCGCGATGACGTTCAGGAGGGTGGTTTTCCCCGCGCCGCTCTCGCCGAGGACGGCGGTGATCTTCCCCTCGGAAAGTTCTGCCGTCACGTCGTCGAGAGCGACCGTCCCGCCGTATTTTTTTGTGATGTGGGTGAGTTTCATGTCTGCCTCCGTTCAATGAGGAAGTGAATGAGGGCAAACAGCCCTTCGACGGCCGCTCCGACGGCGACGGAGAGGAGGGTGAGCGCGATGAGGCGGGGAGTCTCGAGGAAGCCCTGCGCCTGTTGCATCATGCTCCCGAGGCTCTTCGCCGTGGCGGACAGCACCTCGCCCGAGATCGTGATCTTCAATCCGAGCGAGAACGCCGCGCCGAGCTGGGCCAAAACGGGCGGGGCGGCGAGGGGGAGATAGATACGGAATGCCTGTCTCGTCTTCGGAATGTCAAAGGCGGCGGCGAGGGGGCCGTACTCCTCCTTCACGCCGTCCAAAGAGGACAGGACGGCGGCGTAAAAGACGGGGAAGAGGACGAGCGCGGCGATGATGACGGGAGCGGCCGCGGGCGACGTCCAAAGGAGCAGAATGAGGACGACGGCCATCGTCGGTACCGTCCGCAAAACCGTGACAATGGGTGCGAAAAACGCCCGCACGGGCGGGAGGACGCACGCAAGCAGCCCCAGCCCCGCGCCGAGCGCGAAGGAGATGAGGAAGGCCTCAAAACTCCGCCACAGCGTCCCCCCGAAGGCGCGCCAAAAGGCGGCCTCCGTGAGGAGCCGTCCGACTTCCCCGAATGTCTCCGAGACCGACGGCACGACGATGCCGTTCCCCACTGCGAAGTAGGCAAAAAGCCACGCGAGCCACAACGCCGCAAGAGCCATCAGGGAAAAAATGAGGTTGAGGAGCTTTTCTTTTTTCAAATCTTATCCTGCACAGAAGAAGGCGTCGGAGGGAATGTTTGTCGCGTCGGGCGAAACGGCCTTATATTTGGTCAGAAATTCGATAACTTTGTCCTTGCAGTCGGCGGCCTTGGTGAAGCCGATGGAGCAGTTCGCAAGCACGGTCGGGTTAAGCTGTGCCTCGGTGAAGGCCGCGTCCATGCCCTCCGTGCGCTTGGAGTCGAGCAGGGCCGCAAGGGTTTGCGCGTCGGTATTTTTGAGGAAATCCGCGCTCTTGTTCATGTAGGAGATGATCCTCTCCTCGGCGTCCCTTTGCTCAAAGACCCTCGTGACGAGTACGGCCTGCGGGAAACCGCTCCCGTCCCCATAGAGGGCCTGAAGGGACCCCGCCGCGCGGAAGGGATTCGCAGTGCTTGCCGTCCCGCCGATCTTGCTCGTCCTCGCAGGTTCGGGGCAGAGGTAGTAGTCGCACCCCGTTGCGGGGACGACCTGCGCGGGCGTCAGAGGGCGGAGGTTGACCTTATCGGGGGCGGGATCGTCATTGTTCTCCACGAGCTGATAGGGGATCCCGTTCTCGTTGAGGACGACCCTGAGGGTAAGCCCGGGGACGTTTTCATACTGAATGACACCGAGCGTCTTGCCGAGGAGGGCGGTTTTGAGGTTGTCGCGGGTCAGTTCGGGCAGGTTCTTGTTCGTATCGGTCAGAAAATAGAGGTTTCCGTTGGTGACAGTGCCGAGCATCTGATATTTTTCGCCAGTGCCGAGGAGCTTGCCCGCCGCGTTGGAGGGGAGGATGCAGAAGTCGGCCTCGGGGTTATTGCCCGTGACGTAGGTCGCGATCGTGTCGGCACTGACGATGTGGACGTCGAATTTGAAGGGGGAGACGGGGTTCTCTTCGCCCGCGATGAGGCCTGCGAGCGCGAGGGCGGGTGCGCCGTCGGGTGCGTAGACGGAATAGGTCGTCCATACGTCGTGACCGTTGTCACTGTCGCCGTTGCACGCCGCAACGCCGAGGATCGCCGCGCCGCACAGCGCGGCACACAGAATGCCTTTGAAAAGTCTTTTCATATTGCAACTCCTTAAAAATTAAAATACAAGATGTTTCTTTTGTCGCCCCTTTTAGGGGGGCGAGGTGTAATGTCCTTTCCTTGGCTCCCCTGTAGGGGAGCTGTCGAGCGAAGCGAGACTGAAGGGTTTCAAAACCCCTTTCCCCTCGCAAGCTCGGGGACTTCCCCTATGAGGGGCAGCAAGGGGAGTCACCCCCTTCCCTACCCTCCCCCCTCAGGTATAAGGGGGGAGGCGACGGTCTCGCGCTTTCCCG
>CANPZV010000044.1 GCA_947589285.1 uncultured Clostridia bacterium | reverse complement strand
GTTCGTCCCCTCGCGCGGGACAATACGAGCGTTCTCTCTTCCCGCTCATTCTGAGCCGAAGGCGAAGAATCCCCTTGTACGAAGTCCGTACTCCCTTCCACGGGATTCTTCGGTCGCTTCGCTCCCTCAGAATGACGCGCGACGGTTCCGTGGGTAAACGCGTCATTCTGAGCGAAGCGAAGAATCCCCTTGAACGAAGTCCGTGAGTTTATGAGATGCTTCGGCTGCGCCTCAGCATGAGCGCGGGGCAACATGAGCGTTCGTCCCCTCGCGCGGGGCAACATGAGCGTTCGTCCCCTCGCGCGGGGCAATAGGAGCATTCTCCCTCTTTTTTTAATTATATCACAAATTGTGCAAAAAAACAATTTACAGCCGCCGATTTGCGTGATATAATAATTTCACAATTTGAATATCCGTCGTGGGTGCCCGCAAGGGCTGAGATGATACCATTTGAATCGGGCAAGGTAATGCTTGCACGAAAGAAACGGAAAGACATCGGGAAGTTTTTGCCGCTCACGCACTCTTGCGCGGGCGGTTTTTCTCCGTCGCGGACGTTCAAACACACACTTTACGGAGGTTTTTTATGTTACTCAATTCCCTCTTGGCGGACGAAACCGTCTGGTACCCCGTCCTGTTCGATTCCCCCCTCAACATCGCGCGGGGCATCGCGTTCTGGCTGACGATCGCGCTCGCCGTCGGCTTCGTACTCGGCGCATTGCTCCTGAAAGGGGACGGCAGGAGAAAATTTCTGCACTACGGCACATTCTGTGCGGTCGGCTACGCCTGCGCGGTCGCCCTGATGTTCCTCATCTGGACGTTCGTCGACGACGGGATCGTGACCATGCTCTTTGTGCCGCTCCTGATCCTTATTCTTGCGATCGCCGCAAGCACTGTCGTCCTCGCGTTCAACCGCACCAAGAAAGTCCTCATCGCGCTCGGCTGCATCGTCGGCGCGGCGGCTCTTGCGGCCCTCGTCTGCATGGGCGTCTTCTATGCGCAGAACATCGTAGATGACGGCTACTACAACTCCGATGTTGCGTCGGTCAACCAGATCGTCCTCTACATCTGCGCCGTCGTCCTCATCGCCGCCGTTGTCGCGCTCGGGTTCCTCTTCGGCAAGGGCGACAAGAGCGGCTTCGACAGCAAGTCCATCGCCTATGCGGGCGTGTGCATCGCCATGAGCTTCGCCCTCTCCTATGTGAGATTTTTCAAGCTCCCGCAGGGCGGCTCGGTGACCCTCGCCTCCCTCCTCCCCCTTATGATCTATTCGTACATGTTCGGGACGCGCAAGGGCGTATTTGCGGGGCTGATCTACGGCGTCTTGCAGGCGGTGCAGGACCCCTACATCATCCACCCCGCACAGTTCCTCTTGGACTACCCCATCGCCTTCTCCGCGATCGGGCTTGCGGGCATGTTCGCAAACGTCAAAAAACTCGACAATCTGCCGCAGGTACAGTTCGCGCTCGGGGCCGTCGCCGCGGGGACGCTCCGCTATGTCGCCCATGTCCTTTCGGGCGTGTTCGCATTCTCCGCTTACGCCGCCGATGCGGAAATGGGTGCATGGATCTACAGCCTGAGCTATAATTCCTTCGTCTTTGTTGACATCGCCATCGCGATCGCCGTCGGCATCGCCGTGTTCAGTTCCAAGACTTTCGTCAAGCAGGTGAGGAAGTTCCGTCCCGCCGAAAAGAAAGCCGAGGCGGAGGAAGCGTGACCGAAGTATTCCGTAAGTCCTATAAAGCAAATTCAGTATAACACCCCCTCAGTCGCTCACTATGTTCGCGACAGCTCCCCCTCAAGGGGCAGCCGAGACTTGCCCACCCCTTGAGGGGTGGGTGTCTCGCCGCACTGCGGCGAGACGGAAGGGGTGGCGTCCGATTCGCCGAAAAAAACGCCCTGCGGGGCGTTTTTTGATATGCGTCATACAAATTGCAGAATGTCCACCAAAATGGCGAAGCCGATGAGAAGGAGGAATCCGACGGCGTGAATGACGGCCTCGACCTTGCGCGAGATCGGCTTCCCCCGTATCCATTCGATGGCGGTGAACACCACCTTACTGCCGTCGAGGGCGGGAATGGGCAGGAGGTTGAACACGGCGAGATTGACGCCGATGAGCGCGGAGATCTCGAGGAAGTTCCTGAATCCCTGCGACGCGATCTGCGAGGTCATTTTAATCGTCGTGACGGGGCCGCCCAAGGCGTCCAGCCCGAGCTGGCCCGTGAAGAGTTCCCCGATGACCTGAAAAATGGACCCCGCCAGCTTGAACGAGTAGGCAAACGTGCGCCCGAGCGTCGCAAAGAAGCCGAAGCGGCAGGACGCCGTCGAGAGCATGTAGTAGCGGTTGCCGTCCTCCCTCGTCTCGATCCCGATGCCGAGCGCGCCCCATACGCCCGTGAAGTCCGCGCTGTTCCGCACCTCCACGGCGTTGCGGAGAACGATGTCCACCGTCTCCTCCCTGCGCGTGCCGTCCTCCTGAATGCGGGAGACGACGAATTTCACCTTGTCCCCCGCCGCCCTGTGGTTGATGGCCGCGGCGACGTCGGTCGTGAGGTAGAAGTTCCTCCCCTCCGCGCCGAGCAGATAGTCGCCCGCGCGGAAGGAGAACTCCGTCCCCCACTGCTCGGAAGGCTCCACGCCCCCGACCTGTATGACGCTCTGCCCGTAGGAGAAAAATTCGATCAGAATGAACAGGAGGGCCAAAAGATAGTTCATCGCCGCGCCCGCGATGAGGACGATGATCCGCTTCCACGGCTTCATGTCGGTGAAAGAGCCGTCGTCCGTCCAATGGCGTTTGGGCGGCTCCGCCTTTCGCTCATGCTGAGGCGTAGCCGAAGCATCCCCTTGAACGAAGTCCTCCCCAGACCCATGGGATTCTTCGCTTCGCTCAGAATGAGCGGGGACCACATGTTCTTCGCTTTGCTCAGAATGAGCGGGGACCCCTGCATCCTTTCGCTCATGCTGAGGCGTAGCCGAAGCATCCCCTTGAACGAAGTCCTCCCCAGACCCGGGGGATTCTTCGCTTCGCTCAGAATGAGCGGGGACCACATGTTCTTCGCTTCGCTCAGAATGAGCGGGCGTCAATTCAACGTGGTCCGCCGCATTCGCCCCGCCGCCTTGATCTTGCTCCTCAAGCTCTGTGAAGGGAGCGGGCGGCTCCTGCTCCTCCAACCCGTCCTCGCCGTGGAAGGCGCAGTACCCGCCGAGGGGAATGAGGCGGACGGCAAAGAGTTCGCCCGACTTTTTCAGCGTGATCTTGACGAGGGGCGGGCCGAACCCCACCGAAAATTCGTCGATCTTGAATTTTAAGATCTTGCCCGCGACATAGTGCCCGAATTCGTGGACCGTGATCATTATGAGGAGAATGAGAATGGCGAGCGCGACCGATCCGATCGTACTCCATACACTCATGAGTTCAGTCATCGATCAGCCGCCGCGCCTCCTCCCGCGCCCGCGCGTCCGCGCGGGATAGCGTTCCATAGCCGTCGATCCTCTCGGACGGGATAGCATTCAGAACGCCTTCGATAGTTTCTGCGATCTCCAAAAATCCTATTCTCCCCTGAAGGAAGGCGTGTACCGCCGTCTCCGCCGCCCCGTTGAGAAGGGTGGGGCAGGTCCCTCCCTCCTTCCCCGCCGCCACGGCGAGGCCGAAGCAGGGGAACTTTTCGGCGGGGAGCCGCTCGAAGTGCAACGCGCCGAGCTTCGCAAGGTCCACTTCCGCGCAACAGGGAAGCCTCGCGGGATAGGTCAGGGCGAGCTGGATGGGGAGTTTCATGTCGGGATAGCCGAGCTGGGCGAGCATCGCGCCGTCGCGGAAGAGGACGAGGGAATGCACGATGCTCTCGGGGTGGACGATCGCCTCGATCTGCGAAAAATCGGCCCCATACAGCCATTTCGCCTCGATGATCTCATACCCCTTGTTGAGGAGCGTCGCGCTGTCCACGGTGATCTTCGCCCCCATCTTCCACGTCGGGTGGCGGAGGGCATCCGCCGCGGTGACCGACCGCAACGCCTCCCCGTCACAGTGCAGGAACGGGCCGCCGCTCGCCGTCAGAAGGAGTTTTTCATAGGGGGTGTCCCGCCGCATGCCGAGGCATTGGAAGAGCGCGGAGTGTTCGCTGTCCACGGGCACGATATCAACGCCCTCCCTCGCGGCCAGATCCATGACGAGTTCGCCGCCGCAGACCAAACTCTCCTTATTGGCGAGGGCGACCGTCTTGTGGCACCCGATGGCGGCGAGGGTGTATTTCAGCCCCGCAAAGCCGCCCGAGGCGATGAAGGCGACGTCGCAATCGGCAAAGAGCGCGGAATGGGAGGGGATCTCGGCGGCGAGGCAGGCGATCTTGGGCGAGAACTCCCTTGCGAGTGCGTCAAGCCCCGCCCTGTCGCTCCCCGCGACGAGCGTCGTGACACAAAATTCATCTCTGTGGTTGCGGACGACCTCCAAGACCTGCCGTCCGATGCTGCCTGTGCAGCCGATGAGTGCGATCTTTTTCATGGTTTGATTGAAAACGTCCGCCTTCGCGGACGTCGGGATACAGATTATGATATGTTTTTCAGCCGAAAATCATGATCCTTACGACCATGACGAGGCAGATGACCAGCCCCGCAAAGAGCGCGGAGTCGATCCTGTCGAGGATCCCGCCGTGGCCGGGGAGGAGCTTGCCCATGTCCTTGATGCCGATCTTGCGCTTGATCGCGCTCTCGACGAGGTCGCCGAGCTGGGAGAAGGCCGCAGTCAGCACCCCAAGCCCGATGAAGAAGAGGGCTTCGGGCCAATTCAGCGAGAAGATCCCGCCGAGCGGCTCGGCAGTGACGTTGAGTTTGTCGAGCAGGGAGATCCCGTAGTAGCAGAAGAGAATGGCGACGCCGCCGATCGCCCCGCCGATCAGCCCGCCGAGGCCGCCGATGAGGGTCTTGTTGGGGGAGACGTCGGGCGCGAGCTTTGCGGGGACCTTCTTCCCGAACCATCTCCCGAAGAGGAGCGCGAAGGAATCGGCAAAGGGGCAAAGCACGAACACGAACAGGAGCGCGAGTTCGGAGTAGAGTTCGAGGTGATTGCAGACGGAGAGGACGACGATGAAGGTGGAGGGATAGATGAGCGCGAAGAGCGAATATCCCGTCGATTCGAGCGAGGTCTCCTTGATGCGGAACACGAGGAGGGAGAAGAGGAAAGTAAGCCCCGCGATGAACACGCCGCAGGTGATGAGAATGGAGTAGTTCCGCCCCTCCGCCTCGGCGGGGTTCCCCCCGGGGAGAGGCCCCACGATGTCGAGCAGGTCTGCGAAGATGAAGTCGCTGATCGCATACGTCAAGGGGACGAGGACGGCGAACACCATGACGATGACCGTCTGCTCCATCGTCATCTTCCCCTTGAATGCCCGAAGCATCTCAAAGGTCCCGATCGTAGCGAACGCGATGAGGAGGGCGTCGAAAAACAGCTTGCTCACGAAGATCTTGAGCGCGTAAAACACGATCAGGACCGCGCAGTACACGGTCCCCGTGATGAGGCGCACCCAAAATTCATCGAGCTTCGGCTTCTTGGGTGCGGTTTCGTTGTTTATTTCTGTCTCCATACGATTTTCCTTCAGATCCTGCCGAACCGCCTGTCCCGCAGGGAATATGCCTTGAAGGCCTTGTCAAGATCCCCCTTCGTGAAGTCGGGGAAGAGTTTCTTGGAAAAATACAGCTCGGCGTAGGCCGATTGGTAGAGCAGGAAGTTTGAAAGACGGGTCTCCTTTCCCGTGCGGATCAGGAGGTCGAGCGGCGGCAGGTCTCCCGTATAGAGGAGCGCGGAGAATTCTGCCTCCGTGACTTCCCTCCCCTCTTTTACCGCCCTGTTGACGGCACGGACGATCTCCTGCCGCCCGCCGTAGGCGATCGCGAGGACGAGCGTCCCCGCCGTCCCGCTTGCGGTCATGGTCTCGGCGTCGGAGATCATTCCCTGTATGTCCGCAGGGAGAAGGGTGCGGTCGCCGATCGAGAGGATGCGGATCCCCCGCTCCCTCAGACGCTCGGTCTGCTCGGCAAAATAGGTGCGAAAGAGGCCGAAGAGTTCGTCCAGCTCCTCCTGCGGGCGGGAGAGATTTTCCGTCGAGAGCGCGTACAGCGTGAGGCAGGACACCCCCCTCTCAAAGGCGTATTCGGAGAGTTCGAGCATGCGCCGAAAGCCCGCGCGGTGCCCCGCACTGCGCGGAAGGAGCCTCCTCTGCGCCCAACGCCCGTTCCCGTCCATGATGATCGCTACATGCTGCGGCTTCAAACGGTCATTAGCTCCTTTTCTTTTGCCGCGACCGTCGCGTCGATCGTCGCCACGCACTTGGAGACGGCCTCCTCGACGTCCTGCTCGCAGTTCTTGCTCTCATCCTCGGAGAGTTCCTTGGCCGTTTTCATTTTTTTGAGGGATTCCATGGCCTCCCGGCGCACGTTGCGGACGGCCACTCTGGCGTCCTCTCCCATCTTGCGGACCTGCTTTACGAGGTCCTTCCTGCGCTCCTCGGTGAGCATGGGGAACACAAGACGGATGACGTTGCCGTCATTTGTGGGCGTGATGCCGATGTTGGAGGAGAGAATGGCTTTCTCGATAGCTTTGAGGAGGGATTTGTCCCACGGGGAGATGACGAGGCATCTCGCATCGGAGACGGCGATGTTGCCGAGCTGTTGGAGCGGACTCATGCCGCCGTACGCTTCCACCTGTATCTTGTCGAGAATGTGGGGGTTGGCGCGCCCCGCGCGGATGGAGGCATAGTCGTCCCGAAGGACGCTGACCGTCTTGTCGAGCTTTTCTTCCAAAACGAGGAAGATCTCTTCCACTTTTTCGCTGTCAACCATATTGATTCTCCTTTTTTTTGAATTAAAAATTGAAAATGAAAAATGAAAAATTGCGGTGACCCACCCCCTACCCCCCCTCCCATGGAGGGGGCAGGGGCCTACCCCCTACGGGGTCGCAAAACGCAATTCTTGCGCATCAGCACAGTGTGCTGTGCGCTGCGTTTTGCGGTGAGTGAGCGCATTATCCCGCGCGAACGGTGACCGAGGGCGGGAATCTACCCGCCCGAGACGGCTCCGCCGAAGGCGGTGGTGGGGGGGATAAGCCTTGTCGCCCCTTATAGGGGAGATGTCACGGAGTGACAGAGGGGTTTCAAAACCCCTTTCCCCTCACTTCGTTCGCCACTTCCCCTAAAAGGGGCAGCGAGACGGCTCCTCCCAAGGCGGAGCTGTCACCGAAGGTGACTGAGGTGGGAATGATTCAGAAACGTTGCCCGCCTCTTCCAAGGCTCAGTTTGTGATCATCGTCCCCATGTGTTCGCCGCAGACGGCGCGGAGAATGGAGTCCTTCTCCCACAGCGCGAAGGCAAGCACGGGGATATTGTTCTCCATGCACATCGTGGCGGCCGTCACGTCCATCGCCCGAAGATTCTTGCTCACGATCTCGCCGAAGGTCAGCGCGTCGTACTTCTTGGCGTCGGGATTTTGGGCGGGGTCGCTGTCGTAGATGCCGTCCACGTTCTTCGCCATGAGGAGGACGTCGGCATTGATCTCGCAGGCGCGCTGGGCGGCCGCGGTGTCGGTAGAGCAGTAGGGGTTGCCCGTGCCGCACGCGATGATGACGATGCGCCCCTTTTCAAAGTGGCGCAAGGCCTTTCTCAAAACATACGGCTCCGCCACGGAGACCATGTTGAGGGCCGTCTGCACGCGCGTGGGGATCCCCTTCTTCTCGATGGCGTCCATCATGGCGAGGGAGTTCATCACGGTGGCGAGCATGCCCATCTGGTCGGCAGTGGCGCGGTCCATGTTGGTGCCCTGCCTCCCCCTCCAGAAGTTCCCGCCGCCGATGACGATGCCGATCTCCACGCCCATTTCATGGACCTTGACGAGCTGGTCCACGACCATGGAGATGACTTCCTCATTGAGGCCGAACTTGCGGTCCCCCGCAAGGGCCTCGCCCGACAGTTTCAAAAGAATGCGTTTGTACTTCGGAACCATACTTCCCCCGATACAGTTTTTTTCAGTATAGCACAGATCTTGACGGATTGCAACCCCTTTGACCGAAATGGGGAAGAATTCGGGCAAAAACAGTCCCTCTGAAACCGCCCCGCGGCACAAAGCCGCGGGGCGGTCTGAACTCACTCTCTTTCTCTGATCTCAATGTTGTACTTTTTGGAATCGCGGGGGGTCGCGGCGCGGACAAGCGTCCTCAACGCCTTTGCGATCTTCCCCTGCTTCCCGATGACCTTGCCCATGTCCGAATCGGCGAGCAGAACGGTGACGTTGATGGCGTCCTCCGTCTCCTCGACAACGTAGTCCACATGTTCCTTGTCCTCGGCAAATTGGTTGACGATGTACTTGATCAAATCTAACATAATTTCTCCTTCTTAAATTCGATTGCCCACCTGCCCTCTCAATAGAGAGGGAAAGAGCGGGCGGATTAAAAGCCTGCCCCTTGTAGACCCTCCGTCCAAGGCGGCGGGGCCGCGCTCATTCTACCCCTTGGGGGACCTCCGCCCAAGGCGGGGCCGCGCTCATTCTAAGGGCGAAGCCCGAAGAATCCCCTTGAACGAAGTCCATAGGTTTATGAGATGTTTCGCTCCGCTCAACATGAGCGGCCCGCCGCCCCTTCCCAAGGGGGCAGGGTAGGGTGATAAAGCCGTGGAATGCACACCGCTGACCCCTCGAACGCATTTGTTTTCGCAGAAAACAAATCGTTCGAAACGCTGCGGGCGTCGCCTTACTTCTTCTTTTTCTTGCCCTTGGTCTTGGGTGCGGAGAGCTTTGTGGGCTTCTCCATGGCACCCGCCTGCACAAGGAGGCTCTTCACCGTCTCGGTGGGCTGAACGCCCTTCGAGAGCCAATCCTTCGCCTTTTCGACATCGACCGTGAGGGTCACGGGAGTGGACTTGGGATCGTAGAAACCGATCTTCTCGATGTACTCACCCGTTGCCGCCTTGCGGGCGTCAACCACGACGATGCGGTAGACGGGAGACTTCTTGTCGCCCATTCTCACCAATCTCATTTTGACCATTGTTGTTACCTCTCTATGTTGTTTTTTATTTTTTGACTGTTTTTTGTTGAAGCGGAAGGTCCCGCCGAAGGCGGTGGGGCATTGCTCATTCTGAGGGCGAAGCCCGAAGGATCCCCTTGAACGAAGTCCGTAGGTTTATGAGATGTTTCGCTCCGCTCAACATGAGCGGCCCGCCGCCTCGCTGCCCCTTTTAGGGGAGAATTTTACACTTCTGCCAAAGATTGATAATCTTTGGCGCAAAATTCTCTTAGCATTTGCCCATATGTCTCGGGCAAATGCTGACCGCCCCGCCCGCATTCTTACTGCTCCAAGGGCGGCACGAGCGCGAAGCGCGAAGTAGGGCGGGGTGCTACCCGCCCGAGACAGTCCCCGAGCTTGCGAGGGGAAAGGGGTTAAGTTACGGCGGCAGGGACCGCCGTAACCCGTCGGCGAGGCCACGCCTCCTGCCGCGGCGCAGCTCACAGCCCACAGGGCTGTTGAGCAGAACTGCGCCGCGGCACCCTCTGTCTCGGCTATGCCTCGACATCTCCCCTATGAGGGGCGACAAGGGAATGCGGTGACCCACCCCCCTACCCCCCTCCCATGGAGGGGGCAAAAGCCTACCCCCTACGGGGGGAGGCTCCCGCGTAGCGGGTGGTGGGGGGGATTACCCTCTGCCTTGCCTTAGGCGGAATTCACTTCCGCCGT
>CANPZV010000043.1 GCA_947589285.1 uncultured Clostridia bacterium | reverse complement strand
TCGCTCTGAATGACGCAGTGTCCTCTCGCTGCCCATGCTTCTGCGTCATCCTGAGGGCAAAGCCCGAAGGATCCCCTGAACGAAGTCCGTACTTTCCTCCTCGGGATTCATCGCTTCGCTCTGAATGACGCAGTGTCCCCTCGCTGCCCATGCTTCTGCGTCATCCTGAGGGCAAAGCCCGAAGGATCCCCTCAAACGAAGTCCGTACTTTCCTCCTCGGGATTCATCGCTTCGCTCTGAATGACGCGGTTTTACCCCCTCCCACGGAGGGGGTAAAAGACCTCCGCCACAATTTTTAATTTTCAATTTCTAAAAAGTGCCGCGCTCCGAAAGGAGCGCGGCACTTTTTAGTTCACATATTGCGCCAAAAGTTCATACAGCGTCTGGTAGTACTCGCCGAGGTAGGCGCGGGCGAGCGTGTCCATCGTATACATCTGCAGGCGGGTCGCGGGGTCGCTCGTGACGTCCATGTAGTAGTTCCGCACGACCAAAAACCTCTGCGGAGCCGACAGATTGTAGTTGGGATTTTCGGGATAGCGGTACGGTCCCGCTTCGTTCCCCTCCGAGGCGATCGCCTCAAAGTGGATCTGCTGGATGAGGTCCTCCCTCACCGCCGCGATCTTCTCCTCCGCGAGCGCGTCGAGGCGTTCGTTCTCAAACGTGCGGATATTGCTCCGCGCCGTGTTGTTGGAGAGCATGAAGTAGAAGAGCTTCTTCTTTTCCTCGTCGTTTTCGGCGACGATCGCGTTCTTCTTTGTCTGCGCCGCGCGGACCATGGCGAGCTGTACGGGCGTGAGGTTCTGGTATTCGGGATCCGTGAGGTCGATGATATCAATCTCCATTCTCTTTCCTCCATATGACTTCTATCCCGCGGAGGCGGAACGCCGAACTCTTCACGGTGATGTTGATGAGCGTTTCCGTGAGTTTCTTCTTCGCGTTGATCTCAGCCGTCTCTCCGTCTGTCAAAGTGTAGACGGCGGAGGAGGCGTTCGTCCTTAGCTCAAACGTCCCGTCCCCCTCCACCCGCACGCGGGCGAGGGCGCGGGGCGGGGTGGAAAAGCCGATCTCCGCCGCGCAGTCGTACCCGACGGGCATGCCGCCGTAGTCGGCGATGGCATAGACGCTCGTCCCCGCGAGAAAGTATTCCCTCACGCCCGAGAGGATGCCCTTTGCGAGGAGAAATCTTCCCTTCCCCCTCGTAAAATCGAACACATATATGCCTTTTTGCCCCGAGGTGAGGGTGACCGCCGCCGCATATTTGCCCTTAAAGCAGAACCCCGAGACGGCGAGATTGAGGTTGATGTCCTCCTCTTTTTCGAGAAAGTCGCACCCGCTGCCGTCGAAGCCGAACAGCCCCTCCGTGGTGAGATAGCAGATCCTGTCCCCGCAGTCGGCGACGGAATTTTCGATGATCTTCCCGCCGCCCGAGGGCATCTCCGTCGCGCTGAAATCGAGGGCCTCCCCCTCCGCGCGCATTCTGACGATGCACCGCTCGCGGAAGAGGTAGAGCTTGTCACGGAAGGAGACGATGGAAAGAATGGCTCCCTTGCCGTCCTCGAACTCGATATAGCCCGCCTTGTCGGGGTCTCTCCCCGTCTGCGTCACCCCCTCCGCAGAGAAGGGGGCGGAGAAGCGCAGGGTCGTCCCGCTCGCCGTGAACAGCCGCCCGTGGTGCATGGCGGCGCATGTCCCGCCGACGTTCGTAACGCTCTGTACCTTCCCCAAGCGCAGATAGCGGACGGCGTTTTTCTCCACGCAGTACATTCCCTTGACGCCCGCCTCCGTCACATGGGGCAGAAGGGCCGTCGGCTCCGTCCCGATCCCCGTGACCCTCGTCTTTGCGGTGACGTCATAGATAGCTCCGTCCGCGCTCAGATAGGTGAACAGGCCGCTGTCCGTCGCATAGATGCGGGCCGCCGCGGAGGGGAGCGAGCCGATCTCCCTGCTCCCCTCCCCGCAGACAAGCCCCGTTTTTGTCGGGCGCATGTGATAGAGCGTCACCCTCTGCCCCTTTTTGATGTCGCAGAGGTCCACATGCTCGGACGCGAACCCCTCCGAGGGGGCATAGAGGGTCTTGTCGTATCTCATGCCCACCTCCTCGAGCGCACGGAGAGCGGATGGCGGAGGATCCCCGCGCTCTTTAAGGCCTCGCGGAACTTGACGCCCCACACCTTGGCGGCCTCATACTCCCCCTTCACGAAGCAGTATTCGGAGGCGACGCCGAGCGCGACGAGCCGCGCGGAGATCTTTCCGTCAAGTTCGCTCTCTTCGCCGATCCCCTTCTTCTTCGGTGCGTAGGTGTAAGTCACCTCGGCCTCGGCGCAGCTGCACTTCACGCCGTCGGGCGTGAGCGAAAAGTGCGTCCTCTCTCCCCCGCTCTTCACCGCCCATACGTCAACGGGCGGGACGGAGAACTTCGAGTAGGGCAAAAGCCCGTTCTCGAAGGCAAGTTTCTCCGTCCTTTTGAGAGGGTAATCGTCGAGGGCGATCTCGTTTTCCACGACGTTGAAGCAATTCAGAAGTGTCTCCGCCTCCCCCGTGACCGCGCTCCCCGTGAGGGCGGAGGCGAGGTCCTTGTCGTCGAGGAAGGAGGCGGAAAGAAGCAATACTTCCCGAACGGTCATCTCTGTTCTCCTTATGCCTCTGTGATGCCGTTGAGCTGCGCCTGCCCGAAGGGACGGAAGCACATGAGTTCGGCATACTTGACGAGGGTCGCCGTGAACACGGCCTTGCCGGGGACCTGCTTCAAGATCTTGCCGTCCTCGTCCTCCAGCCACTCCCAATCGCAGAGCTGGTGCAGGACGAAGTCGTCTGTGTTGAGCAGGTACATCGTCCCCTTGGGGCAGAATCTGTCCGCGACAACGGGGATCCCGTTGAAGGAGACCGCCTTATATCCGCCGTCGAGGTCGATCGTGCTGACGATGGAGCGGTTCTCTTTGAGCAGTTTGACGAGGGCGCGGCGGACCCCCCAGGAACACATGATGAAGTTGATCTTTCCGCCCGAATTTTCCTCCACCTTGTCGATGGCGAGCTGGATCTCCTCCTCGGTGAGCGTCTCGACGGTCTTGATGTAGGGTTTGAGGAAGGAGTTGTCCGTGCGGACGTTGCCGTATAGCGCGCCCGTGCCGAAGATGCTTTTCAGACCCGTGATCTCATTGTTCTTGGACCCCGCCGCATAGAATTTGAACTCCTCGATGGAGCTGAGGCCCTTGTTGAGGGTGATCGTCCCCTTTTCCCTGTCGAGGTCCCTGATGAAGAGGTTGCTCTCCTGCAACGCGCCGAGGTTGGTGTAGAGGTCCACCTGCATGCCTGTGGTGAAATTGGTGATGTCGTCCACGGTGACGGTACTCCCCGAGGAGGAGACCGCCTTGCCGAGGTACCCGCTGCCGTCGCCGAAGAGCATGCGGCTCATGTTGTACGCCGCGCTCCTCACGAGGCAGTTCATCTCCTCGTCGAGCAGGTTGACGAAGGCTCCCGCGTTGTTGGAGGAGGTGCGGAGGGCCTTGTCGGAGATCTCAATGGTGCCGAAGAGGTTTTTCAGCGACTGCATGAGGGTGAGGTATTGGTTGCCCCTCGCGGTGGGGAGTGCCCCGTCCTCCGTACCCGCCCCGACGCCGCCGTTCATCCCGTTGCGGATGATCTTTCTGATCTCCTTGCCGAGAACGTTGGCGGAACTCTTCGTGATCCGCGCAAGGAAGGGGTTGGCATAGAGATCGAGCTGGTCTGTGACCGCGCTCAGATAGTACTTTTTGAGCGCGGCGTCCGTGTTGATAGTTGTGATCGTCATAAATTATTCTCCTTTCCGATCTTCATGGATCGGTCTTGTTGAGGAAGCCGAGCGCGAGCGCGCCCGCCTCCCCGATCGTCCTCGGCCTTTGGGGGGGAGCCGTGACTCCCCTCCCCGTCGCCGAGAGCAACGGCACGCCCTTGAGGGATCTCAGATAGTCGTCAAGGACGCGGGCCTTCACGGCCTCGTTTTCGCTGACGGCCTGAAAGAGACCGTCGTCGTCCATGACAGGGTGCGCCTCTTCTCCCTTCCGCTCCTCTCCTTCGAGTGCCTTCAAGCGTTGGCTGCGGCGGGTGAATTCCGCTTCCAGCTCCCCGTATGCGCGCACGAGGGCGTCAACGCTCTTGAATTTCCCGGCGAGAAGCTCCTTTTGCTCCCCCGCGGGTTCCTGTTTTCCGTTTTCCTCTTCCATGTCATGCTCCTTTGCGGTGGGAGGCGATGTGGCGCATCACCCTCTCCTTCACCGCCTTGTCGTTTTCCCCGCCCGAGAGCAGGTAGCGCATGTGTTCGGCGATGTGCAGGGCGTGGTCGTCGTACACATCCGCCTCGACATCATGCTGCGCCAGAATGAGGTTCTCCCTCTCCGCCTTTTTGAGGTGGAGGGAGGAGATGTCCCTCGCGTTCTCGAACGACCCGTATCCCAAAGCCTCGAGGATCTTGTTCCGCGTGTCGTCGTCGATCGCGCCTTCCCCGTTTTTCAGCAGCCCGAGGCGCAGAAGTTCTAAGATCTCCTCCCGCGTTTCCTTGGGCGTTCTCTCGTTTTCCGTGACGAATTGCACGTCGTCGGCCGAGATGTCGCTCGCCGAAAAATAGAAAAGCTCGGTATTTCCGCCCGTCCCCGTCATGCTCATGACCCTCTTTGCGGAAGCGAACTGTTTGTACAAGTGCAGGATCTGTTTCCCCGCCTCCTTGATCGCCCGCTCCACGCTCTCGATGCTCATCTGCATGCGGTTGCTGTCTTGGTCGAGGAGGAGCTGAAGTCCTACGCCCGACGTGACATGGGTGGGGTTCGCGGAGTTCCTTGAGATCTCGCTCATGCCCGAGACGAGAATGAACTCGTCCGAGATGCGCTGCTCCTCCTCCGCGAATTCGCTCGGCATGGATCCGCAATCGAGAAATTCGGGGACCGACGAGCCTTGGCGGTAGACGAGGATCTTCCCGGGATAAAGCCCCTCCTCGCCAAGCTCTTCGGCGTCCACGGATCCGTCCTCGACGGCGATGACCCCCATTGAGAGGCGGTTCAAAAATTCGTGTTTGCGGTTCCGAACCGCGTTATACGCCCTCTGCAACGGAATCATGCGGTCTACGACGGACGTCCCGAAAAAGGACCCCGCCAGCGGAATGCACGTCTGCCGTATGAAGGGCAGGGTGCGTTCCCCTCTGTCTTTGTTGCGGTAGGGAAGCGGTCCTTCATAGAGAAGCGTTTCCCCCGCGACGATCTCAAGCCGTCCTTCGGGATATTCTCCCGTCGGGCGGGAATACCGTTCGATGATGATCTCGACGTTTTCCAGCGTCGGGTGCGCCGCGCCGTCCATAGGCCTCTTCCAGCCCCCTGCCTGCGAGAAGGGCACGAGGGGGAAGTCGGAGATCTCCCTCCCCTCCAGCTCCACGCCGTACTTTTCCTTGATCTCGGAGACGGGCACGGCCTTTGCGTGGATGATAGAGCGCACTTCCCCCATGTCCTCGGCCGTGAGGCTGTCGGGGTAGATCTCAAAGGGGGAGAGCGCGATGACGTTGACGTCCCCCTCCCTGAGCGAGTGCCCCGTCTCGTCCGTGCCGATGATGTTGCCGTCGTCGAAGTTCCAGATGACCTTGTAGAAGGAGGTCCCGCAGGTCTCCGACCAGAGGGTCGCCTTGGAGACGATGCGGTCGAAGTCCAGCCTGCTCTTGACCGAACGCAGGATATTGGAGCAGAGGCGGGCGGTCTTGATGTCGGCCTCGCTGTCCGAGAACGCCCTCACTTCGAGCGTGGGGCGCACTTTGGCGAGCCGCGCGATGCGGGTGTCGATCGTGGGCGCGACGTGGTTGAAGCACCTGCGCGACTGCCAATAGAACTCCCTGTCCTCCTGCACGATCTCGCCCGTGTCGGAGACGTCGCAATATTGGTTCCCGCTCACGAAGTTCATGTTCAGCTGCCAGCTCCGCTCAAGCGTGCGCCGCGCCTCCCTCCTCGCCTCGAAATCCTGCCTGACCGCCTCCACGAGCCTCTTCTTTCTGTCCTCTTCCTCTCTCTGCCTGATCTCTTTTTTGCTTGTCTTTTCGACCATATTTTCACTCCTTGTATTGAATTTTTGTTTTTTTCGGTTGCCGAGGGATCAGCCCTCCTCCTCTTTCAGCTCCCGCAGGAGCCGCTGTCTCTCCTCCTCGAGCTGTTCGTCGGTGAGGGAGGAGTAGTCGCTGTCCTCGAGGAGGAGCTTCACGGCTTTCAGGTCGGGCGGGACGTCCTTCTTCGTCTCCTTCCGCTTGATGAGCCTCAGTTCCCCGTCCTTGGCGTCGTACTCCTCCGTCACCTCCTCGACCGTGAAGCCGAGGGCGACCTTCAGAATGGCGTCCCTGATCTTATCTTCCTGCACGGCTGTTCCTCCTCAACATGCGGATGCGGCGTTCCTTGTCCGTCGCGATGTTGCTCTTCTTCTCCTCGCTTGGCGTGGGGCGGGGGCGGGTCATCAGATAGTAACGAAGTTCGTCCATGGCGTGGTCGTCCCGCTTGACGGGTGCCTCGTCGTTGCCCCAGAAGTACCCCTTGAACTCGCGGATCATGTTCGTACAGCACGAGAAGATGTAGAGGTCGGGCAGGCCGTTGCTGCGGGAGAGATAGCTCTTCACCCGCGCGATCCCCGCAAAGACGTCCTTGTCCACCCGCGTATCGGCGAGAATGTTCCGCTCATAGAAGAGTTCCGAGACGGACTTTGCGGAGGCGAGCGTCCTCTGCCCCGCCGCGGGGTCGATGAGGGCGCAGATCCTCCCCTTTGCGTCCCGCTTCCAGCCCAGCCTGTCGCAGATCGTTGCGATCGCCTCGGTGTGGAAGTCCACGTCCCGCCCCGCCGCATAGTGTTCGGCGACGACGTACACATTGCCGTCGAAATCGGTGCAGTACCAGTGCGCGGAGAGCGGATTTTTCAGCCCCGGGTCGATGGAGATGGCGTCCTGCCACTCCGCGGGCACGGGGAAGGGTTCGATGACGTGGACGCTCTCGTCGAATTCGGGGTAGACAAGCCCCTCGCGCGTGCAGAACTTCCCGTAGCGGCGGGATTGGAGCGTCGTCTCGTCCATGACGGCGGTGAGAGCCTTGATCTCGCTCTTCGGGAGGAAGGGATTGTCCGCCCACTCCATGAATTCGTACCATATCTGCGGATCGTTGCGGCGGTTGAGGTAGATCTCCTCATAGACGAAGGTCAGCCCTTTGAGCGGCGTCATCGTGCCGAAGATGTCCCCCTTCCTGTCGAGGACGCGCATCCTGCACTCCTCGTACACGTCCTGCGGCGGCTCCTCGTCGAACCATACGAAGTCCAGCGAACTCCCCTGAAAACGTTCCCGCCCCTGGTCGCAGCTCTTGAACCCGATGACGGAGATCCCGCCGAACACGTTCTTTATGCGGATCTGGTCGATGACGCCCGCATAGGGCGCGTCCTTGCGCCCGCTCGACATGATGATGTCCTCGATCCAGTCGGGACGGAGGTAGTGCAGGATCTTCTGCTGGGCGACGTCCCTCTGCACCTGCGACGTGAGGGAGACGACCCAGCCGAACACGTCCTTTTTGTTCTTCCTGTACGGGTGATTGCCCCGCGCCAGCCAGACGGCCTCTGCCGCCCCGCACTCCGTCTTTCCCGAACGGTTCCCGCCGAACACCCAGCGGTTGCGCTTCTTGCATCTGTGGAAGGCGAGCTGTTTTTTGTGCTTCTTCTTCCCCGCGTTGTAGCGGGCGAGCGCGTCGCTCTCCCTCCGCAATTTCTGCTCCCGTTCGATGGCGCGGATTTTTTGCATTATTTCGTTCATTTTCGATAAAATAAATGCTTTCATACGCGCCCGCTTTCGGTATGATAGCGGCTATGAAACGCATTTTCTCTCTCCTGATTCTTACGATCCTTATCCTTGCGCCCGCGCCCTCTCTCTCCCTCTCCGCAAATGCCGCAACCGCCTCCGAACAGTATGCCGTCGTGCCCGACGGGGACGTCTGGTTCTATGCGGGAGAGACGGAGAGTTCGCGCGTGTTCTTGCTCCCCCGCACCTACTATGTCAAGGTCCTGAGTACGGGCGAAACGTACAGCCGCGTCGAATACCTCGTTGACGAGCCGCCTTATAAGAAGGTGACGGGCTACTGCAAGACGGCGGACATCATTCCCGTGGACTACATCCCCGCCCGCCCCTACCTCAAAAAGCAGGTCACTCTCTCTTACTCCCTCCCCACCGCGGGGGGCGCGGGGTCGATCGGCGACGGGTCCTTCTCGAGCGTAGAAAAGACCTTTGTCTACTACGGCCAGCTGTACGACGGTGCGAAGCTCTACTACTATGTCCTCTCCGACGGGACGTTCGACTACATTCCCGCCAACTCCGAACTCGTCTTTGACCAAAACACCGACTACCTCGAATACCTCGCCGCGCAGGAGACCGCGGGGCAGGGGACGGATACGCCCCCCTCGTCAACAACAAACGGCATGGACGCGACGCTCATCGTCGTCATCTGCATCGCCTGCGTCGCCGCCGTCGCCGTCGCCGTGTTCATCATCAAGGGGAAAAAGACGGTGCAGGACGATCAGTCCGAGGAGTAGCGAAGTCCCCTCTTCCGCCTCTGCGCATGCACGGCGCACTCCCTGCCGCCGCCGATCGCGCTCACCACGCGGGAGAAGAGGCCGTTCGTCTCCCGCAGGAACTTCTCCTGCGACCAGCCGTTCTCCGCGAAATAGTCCGCCGCCTTCCGAAGGAGGCGGTTTTGCTTTCTGAAATAGCTCCGCTCCGAACAGGCGAGCGAGAAGGCCGCAAACCGCCCCGCGAGGACCTTCTTCCTGCGGAAATACTTGTACTCAAAGAGGAAAAGTTCCTCTTCCGTGCAGAGTTTCAGCATGTCGTCCACGAGGGAGGACAGTTCCATGATCGCCCGCCGCGCCGCGATCTCTTTTAAGATCTCCTCGGCGATGCTCTGCGCCGAATGGGGATCCCTGTACGAGAGCAGAGCCTTGTTGTCCGCCGAAACGCCCACGGCCTCCCCGATCGCGCCGAGCGAGGGATAGGCGTAGAGGATCGCCTTGACATAATCGTCCTTCAACTTCATTCACTCCTTTTCACGGCGGCCCGTGCGACCGCCGTCCGACAAATCCGAACGTTTGTTCGTTTTTATAGTATCATAGAATCCCGACAAACGCTTGCCGATATGACAGATTTTTTTAATTTTTTTCCTTTTGTCCCCCGCCCCTCCCATGGAGGGGGCAAGGCCTACACCCCTACGGGGGGGAGGCTCCGCCGAAGGCGGTGGTGGGGGGGACCCCGCTCATTCTGAGGGCGAAGCCCGAAGAATCCCCTTGAACGAAGTCCGTAGGTTTATGAGATGCTTCGCTAACGCTCAGCATGAGCGGTTTCCTCTTTTCGCCCCTCTTAGGGGAGATGTCACGCGCAACGCGAGTGACAGAAGGGTTTTCATTCCGTCATGGTGAGCTTGCCGAACCATCACCTTATTTTTGCTGCGGTGACCCACCCCCCTATCCCCTCCCATGGAGGGGAACACCGCTCATTCTGAGGGCGAAGCCCGAAGAATCCCCTTGAACGAAGTCCGTAGGTTTATGAGATGCTTCGCTAACGCTCAGCATGAGCGGTTTCCTCTTTTCGCCCCTCTTAGGGGAGATGTCACGCGCAACGCGAGTGACAGAAGGGTTTTCATTCCGTCATGGTGAGCTTGCCGAACCATCACCTTATTTTTGCTGCGGTGACCCACCCCCCTATCCCCTCCCATGGAGGGGAACACCGCTCATTCTGAGGGCGAAGCCCGAAGAATCCCCTTGAACGAAGTCCGTAGGTTTATGAGATGCTTCGCTAACGCTCAGCATGAGCGGTTTACTCTCGTCGCCCCTCTTAGGGGAGATGTCACGAACGGAGTGAGTGACAGAGGGGTTTTCATTCCGTCATGGTGAGCTTGCCGAACCATCACCTTATTTTTGCTGCGGTGACCCACCC
>CANPZV010000042.1 GCA_947589285.1 uncultured Clostridia bacterium | reverse complement strand
GGGCGAAGCCCGAAGAATCCCCTTGAACGAAGTCCGTAGGTTTATGAGATGCTTCGCTAACGCTCAGCATGAGCGGTTTCCCCTCGTCGCCCCTTGTAGGGGAAATGTCACGAGCAACGCGAGTGACAGAGGGGGTGTCATTTCGAATCGCCTCGCCACAATTTTTAATTTTTAATTTTCAATTTTTAATTTAAATGCGGTGACCCACCCCCCTACCCCCCTCCCACGGAGGGGGTAGGCATCCCCCCGTAAAAAAACGCAGAGGATTTCCTTGCATTTTCTACACGCGCGTGATATAATGGAAACATGTTCAAACAAAAGCCGACGGAACGGAAAAAATACAACGTATTCATTTGGATCTTGCTCGCCGTGTTCGCGCTCTGCGCGGGTGCGGGCGGGTTTTTGTCTGTCTGCGGAGACAAGATCTCTGCCGAGGCGGCAGGCTCGGCGGTCTCGCTCACGCCCGACGCCGCCTCCCTCTTCCTCCCCGACAGCTACGAACAGTATCTTACAATGAAAAACCCTTCTGATATTTCAATCTGCGACGATTATCTTGCTGTCTCCGAAGAGAAAAATCTCTATATTTTCGATCGTAAAACAGACGGTTCCGTTTATCGAAAATATTCTCATGACCAAAATATTGCGAAAATCCAATTTTCTACGGAAGGGCAACTGTATTTTACAGATGTGCTTCAACGATTCTATAAACTCGACCCGAAAGATGAGGGCCTTGCAACAAAAACCGAACAAGATTCCCTCACTAATCTTACCACTTTCTATATCAGAGAGGACATTTTGTTTGAGGCGTATGTGACGAATTCAGTAACCACTTATCGAACTGTGCCTCTTTCTGACCCCAAAAACGGCGGAGTTCAATTTGAACAAAATCATTATACGAATACTCCACACCTCACTTTTGACAACAATATCTTTTATACCGTAGTACAACAGCTCGTTAATACTTATTCTTATAACACTGCTTTAGAGAAATACGTCCCCGCCGAGCATTTTGCGCTTGGGACAAACATGAATGGGGTTGCCTCTGCTTGCGCAATAAACGGAATTCTTTATCTCTCGGTCAATGGAAATACAAACAATAACAATGGCTTATACGCCTGTGATCTTTCAAACTCTAGTCACGTTGAATCTCTCCTTGTTCCCGGCAACGGCTTCGGGGCTTTGACCTCCTATGGCGGCAAGCTCTACGCCGTCAAGGGCAATGCGGTGATGGAGTACTCCCTCGAGGGCGGCGTCCAAAAGACCAATTACGAGATCTCCTCCGCCTCCGATTCGGTGGGCCGTCTCTCGGGCGCGACAGACAGCGTGAGGGCGGGCAACCTCCTCGTCACGGCAGACGCGGGCAACCACCGCCTCTCTATCTACGACTTTGCGAAGAGGCGATCCTCCGTCCTCCCCGTCACCTATATCCCGAAATTCGTCGCCACAGACGGCGAGATCATCGCCGCCGCCGCCGTGGACACCGTTTATCTCTATGAACGCAACCGCGTTGGAGATTTTGAGCAGACTTTTTCCAACGCCGCGACTACGATCTCGGGGCTTGCGTGTCTTTACGGAAACTGCTACTATGTGACCCACAGTTTCGGCTATGGGAAGATCGAACGGACAGACGGAGAGTTCCGTGTCACCTCATGCACGAGGGATTCCTTGGACGAGATCGCCCCTGCCGCTCTCACGAGCGACCTCTATGGCAACCTCTATGTCGTCCGCTCGGACGGCTCCGTGGTCCGCTTCACCGAGGCCAACTTTACCGACAGCGCGGCACAGGGCGAAACGCTCGCCTGCAAGCTCCCCGAAGAGTTCTCGTGCGTGCGGTCGGACTTCGAGGGGAACCTCTACTGTCTGAACAAGGAAAAAATCCTCTGCAAGTTCACGCAGGACGCCTCCGAGGGCGAAGAACTCGCCTCCATCGACGGGACGGACTTTGTGTACAGCGAGGAAGAGACCATCCTCCCCGTCTCCTACGCGCTCGGCTTTGAGGATGACTGCATCTACTTCAACTTCGGCAACTTCGCCGCCGTCTCCAAGGAAGGCTCCCTCGGCTTCCCCACCCTCAAAACCATCGACGCGTCCGACGTACACGGCGAACTTTCCCGCGTGCATGCGCCCGATGACGTCAGGTATGCCGACGTGCAAAAGGGCGCGGTCGGCATTCAGGTGGACCTCTCGACGCTTGGGGCGGACGCCTCCTATTTCCCCTTTGCCGCCTATTCGAGGACGGCGGAGAAGGACAGGGGCGTCGTCCTCGCAGAAAAGGGGAATTTCCTCCTCGTCGCCCTCTATCACGACAGGGGGTACGATATCCGCCTCTTCCGCAAGGAGCAATGCACGGAGGTGCAGGCAACGATCGAGGAGAGCGCGGGGCAGAAGTTCCTCTCGAGCGGCTGTAAACTCTACCACTATCCCTGCATCGCGGACGCGTATGAGGCTTCCTTGGAGCGCGGCGCGTGCGTGAAGGTCCTCTACACCGTCAAGGCGGGCGGGGAAGATGAGACGGGCCTCGGGTATGATTTCGCCTATGTCGAGGCAGAGACCAACGGCCCTGCCCGCGAGGCCGTAAAGGGGTATGTCCCCCTCTCCTTCCTCACCGACGCCGACCCCCACGGAGGGGAACCCTCCGTCTATGAGATCGCGAGCCTCAAAGAGGAGGCCGTGTTCACCTCCGCAGGCGGGGAGGAGATCACCCTCGCCGCAGGCACGGAGGTCAGGCTCTACGCCACGGAGGAGAAGGAGGCCTACACCGCCCGCTACGTCGATAAGGACGGCACGGAGTACTTCCTCACCGTCACCGAGAGCATGATCTACCGCGGCGAATCGGACGCGCTCCGCATCGCCCTCATCGTGACGTTGAGCGTCCTCGCCCTCGTCATCGTCGGCGCGTATTTCGCCCTCCTTCCCCGCAAAAAAAAGGACTGAAAATTTCTTGACATTTGACTGCGTTGCCGCTATAATACTCTTCGGCATTTTTCATAAGGGAGAATGAAGCTATGTCCAAATACCCCTCCCCTCTCGTCATGCAGAGGGCAGATCCCTATCTTTTGAAACAGGGCGGGAAGTACTATTTCACCGCCACATGTCCCGATTACGACCGCATCGAGATCCGCTGTGCGGAGAAGATCGCGGATATTCCCGCCTCCCCCGCCCGCGTCGTCTGGAAAAAGCACCCCCTCGGTGCCATGGCGTGCCACATCTGGGCACCCGAGATCCACTTCATCATGGGCAAGTGGGTCATCTACTTCGCCGCGGGGCACAAGCCCGGCAAATGGCGCATTCGCCCCTACACCCTCATCTGCAAGGGCAGCGATCCCATGAAGGACGAATGGGTGGAGGGCGGCATGATGCAGGCCGCCGAAGGAGACAAGTACCCCTTCGCCGATTTCTCGCTCGATATGACGGTCTTTGAACACAGGGGCAAGTGGTTCGCGATCTGGGCGCAGAAGTCAGGCCCCGCCGAGGCGAAGCCCGCCATCTCCAATCTCTACATCGCCGAGCTTGAAACGCCCACAAAACTCAAAACATATCACGTTTTGCTGACGACGCCCGACTACGATTGGGAGCGTCAGGGCGGCTTTTGGGTCAACGAAGGCCCCGCCGTCCTCAAACACGCGGATAAGATCTTCGTCACCTTTTCGGCGAGCGCGACGGGCGCGTGCTACTGCATGGGCATGCTCCGCGCCGACGAGGACGCCGACCTCATGGACCCCCGCTCGTGGCAGAAGGACCGCTGGCCCGTGTTCAAGACGGACGCCGCGAGGAAGATCTTCGGCCCGGGGCACAACTGCTTTGTGGAGGGGGACGACGGCGAACTGCTCACGATGCTCCACTTCAGGAACTACGAAAAGATCGTCGGCGACCCGCTCAACGACCATAACCGCCACGCGCACCTCATGCCCGTGACCTTTGACGAGAGCGGCGCGCCCATGTTCGGTTTTGCCGACGGAGACCTCTACACCGCACCCGTCGTCAACGAGAAGCAGAAGCACATCAACAGCTGAATACAATGACATCCCGCGGGGCGCACAGCGTGCGCCCCTCTTTTTTTGCCCAAATGAAAAAAAACTTTCATACCTTCATATACTGACGGTATGAAACATATTCTCTTCACGGGCGGGGGAAGCGCGGGGCACGTCGTCCCCAATCTCGCCGTGATGAACGCGCTCAAATACTCCTTCCGCATCACATACATCGGCTCGGGCGGCATCGAAAAGGGGCTTGTTTCCGACGCCGGGTTCCCCTTCTTCGAGATCGAGTGCCCCAAACTGCGCCGCTCCTTTTCCCCTGAAAATCTCCTTATCCCCTTTCGGCTCCGCCGCGCCGAAAGGGCCGCCCTCGCGGTCTTGAAGCGCGAAAAGCCAGACCTCGTCTTTTCCAAGGGGGGCTATGTGAGCTATCCCGCGGTGTGGGCGGCGCACAGGCTGAGGATCCCCGTTCTGACCCACGAGAGCGACCTCTCCGCGGGGCTATGCACGAAGATGATCGCCAAAAAGTGCGCATATGTCCTCACATCCTTCCCCGAGACGGCGAAGAAGTTCAAAAACGGCAGGTGCGTCGGCTCCCCCATCCGCAGAGAAGTCTTGACGGGCGAAAGGGGGCGTGCGCGGCGCAAATTCGGCCTCCGCGACGACAGGCCCGTCCTCCTCGTCCTCGGCGGCGGGAGCGGGAGCAGGGCGATCAACGCGGCCGTGAGGGAGAGACTCGGCGTCCTTCTCCCCCGCGTCCAGGTCCTCCACCTGTGCGGCAGGGGGAACCTCATGGAGGGAGAACGGGAGGGCTACGTCCAGCGGGAGTACGAGCGGGACATGGGCGCGGCCTATGCCGCCGCCGACGTCGTCCTCTCGCGGGCGGGGAGCAACACGGTATTTGAAATTTTGGCACTCAAAAAGCCCTCGGTCCTCGTGCCCCTCGCCCATGCCTCGCGGGGGGATCAGGTCGAAAACGCCCTCTATTTTGAGAGGCAGGGCCTTGTCCGCGTGCTTGGCGAGGCCGATTTGGACGATCTGCCCGCCGCCGTCTTTGCCGCGCTCGGCGACGAGGCCATGCGCTCCGCCCTGCAACGGAGTGCCATTCCGAGCGGCACGGACGAGATCATCGCCGTCATCAAGGAAGTCCTCCGCTCCCCTTGACCCTCCCCCCTCCCGCTCATCCTGAGGGGTTTACCCCCGAAGGATCCCCTCGGTCGATGTTCCCCCCACCCGCTCATCCTGAGGGGTTTACCCCCGAAGGATCCCCTGAACGAAGTCCGTGGGTTTATGAGATGCTTCACTTCGTTCAGCATGAGCGTCGCTCTCATCCTGAGGGGTTTACCCCCGAAGGATCCCCTTGGTCGATGTTCCCCCCCACCCGCTCATCCTGAGGGAGCGAAGCGACCGAAGGATCCCCTTGATTTAATTAAAAATTAAAAATTGAAAATTAAAAATTGTGGCAGGGAGTGATCAAGAATAAACCCCCACCCCTACCCCGCCCCCTTTCCAAGGGGGCAGGCGAGAAAAAACCCGCCCCCGTAGGGGGGAGGCCTTTTACCCCCTCCATGGGGGTGCCGCGGCGCATACCCCCTCCATGGGAGGGGGGTAGGGGGGTGGGTCACCGCATTTCCACACAAAAAAATCGGCACTTTCGTGCCGATTTTTTCCACATTTCAAACTTTCACTCAAGCTCGAACGCGCCCGTGTAGAGCTGATAGTACTTGCCCTTCTGCTCGATGAGCTGGTCGTGCGTGCCGCGCTCGATGATCCGCCCGTGTTCAAGCACCATAATGGCGTTGGAGTTCTTGACCGTCGAGAGCCTGTGCGCGATGACGAACACCGTCCTGCCCTCCATGAGCTTATCCATGCCCCTCTGCACGATCGCCTCGGTGCGGGTATCGATGGAGCTGGTCGCCTCGTCGAGGATCATGACGGGCGGGTCGGCGACGGCCGCGCGGGCAATGGACAGGAGCTGTCTCTGCCCCTGCGAGAGGTTCGCGCCGTTCTGGCGGAGCATCGTGTTGTACCCTTCGGGGAGACGGGTGATGAAGTCGTCCGCGCCCGCAAGTTTTGCCGCCGCGATGCACTCCTCGTCGGTGGCATCGAGCCGCCCATAGCGGATATTGTCCATGACGGTGCCCGTGAAGAGGTTGGTGTCCTGCAAGACCATGCCGATCGCGCGGCGCAGTTCCCCCTTTTTGATCTTGTTGACGTTGATGCCGTCGTAGCGGATCTTGCCGTCTGCGATGTCATAGAAGCGGGTGAGAAGATTTGTAATGGTCGTCTTTCCCGCGCCCGTCGCGCCGACGAACGCCACCTTCTGCCCGGGCTTCGCATACAGGGAGATGTCGTGCAGGACGAGCTTATCGGGGTCGTACCCGAAGTCAACGTCGAACATGCGGATGTCCCCCATGAGGCGGGTGTAGGTGACCGTCCCGTCCTCCTTGTGGGGGTGCTTCCAAGCCCAGATGCCCGTACGCTCTTCGCACTCGGTGAGGGTCCCGTCGGCCTCCTCGCGGACGTTGACGAGGGTCACATACCCCTCGTCGGCTTCGGGCTTTTCATCGATAAGGGCAAAGACGCGGGCCGCGCCCGCAAGCCCCATGACGACGGCGTTGACCTGGTTGGAAACTTGGTTGATGTTGTTGGAGAACTGCCGCGCCATCTGCAGGAAGGAGACGATGAGGGCGACGTTGAACACCTTGAGTTCGGCGTCCGCATAGATGCCGATGCTCCAATTTGTCGTCTTGTTGAGGATAAAGACGGCCCCGACGACGGCGATGAGGACGTACAGCACATGGCCGATGTTCCCGAGGATGGGCATGAGCATGTTGGCGTAGGTATTGGCCTTGGTGGACTGGTCGCACAGGTTCCCGTTGACCCTATCGAAGTCCTGCTTTGCGGCCTCCTCGTGGCAGAACACCTTGACGACCTTCTGCCCGTTCATCATCTCCTCGATGAAGCCCTCGGTCTGCGCCACGGCCCTCTGCTGGCCGAGGAAAAACCTCCCCGCGCCGCCGCCGACGACCTTCGTCACAAAGAGAATAAGGATGACAACACCAAGCACGATGAGCGTGAGATAGACGCTGTACCAGATCATGATGAAGAACAGCGTCAGCACCATGACCCCCGAGGTCAGAAGCTGGGGCAGCGACTGCGAGATGAGCTGGCGGAGCGTGTCGATATCGTTCGTGTAATAGCTCATGATGTCGCCGTGGCTGTGCGTGTCGAAGTACTTGAGCGGAAGCTCCTGCATGCCGTTGAACATTTGCTCGCGCATGTTCTTGAGGTACCCCTGCGTCATGATCGCCATGAGCTGTTTATCCACCGCACCCGCGACGAGCGAGACGACGTACAGCCCGATGAGCGTGAGCATGTACAGCGTGATCTCTTTGCCGTAGACCGCCCACAGGTCGATCGCGGAGGCACTCGCCGCATTCGCCCCCATGGCGTCCTCGACGATGGTGAAGATCCTCTGCATGAAGATGGACGGAATGGCGGAGATGACGGCGTTGCAGACGATGAGGACGAGCGCGATGATGAGCATCCTCGGATAGAAGTGATAGACGGACTTCAAGACGCGCTTGAATGTCCCCTTGGGCGCGGAAGCTCTCCCGCCCTTCATTCTCATGTTAGGCATGGTCCTCACCTCCTTCACCGTCCCCCATCTCACCGAAGGAGGAGACGGCCTTTCCGCCCTTGTTCTGCGTGTTGTAGACCTCGGTGTAGATCGCATTCGTGCCGAGGAGTTCCTCATGCGTGCCAACGGCGTCGATGCGGCCGTTGTCCATGATGATGATGCGGTCGGCGTCCTCCACGGAGGAGGTGCGCTGGGCGATGATGATCTTCGTCGTCGTGGGAATGAATTCCTTGAACGCCTTGCGGATGAGCGCGTCGGTGTGCGTATCGACGGCGGACGTGGAGTCGTCCAAGATCAAGATCTTGGGCTTTTTCAGGAGGGCGCGGGCGATGCAGAGCCTCTGCTTTTGGCCGCCCGAGACGTTCGTGCCGCCCTGCTCGATGTATGTATCGTACTTCTGCGGGAAAGTCTGGATGAACTCGTCCGCCTGTGCAAGACGGCAGGCCTCCTCCATCTCCTCGTCCGTCGCGTCGGGATCGCCCCAGCGGAGGTTGTCTTTGATCGTGCCCGAGAAGAGGACGTTCTTTTGGAGGACGACGGCGACCTGGTTGCGCAGGGCTTCGAGGTCGTACTCCCTCACGTCGTGCCCGCCGACCTTCACGCTCCCCTCCGTCACGTCATAGAGACGGGAGATGAGGTTGACGAGGGAGGTCTTGGACGAACCCGTGCCGCCGATGATGCCGATCGTCTCCCCCGACTTGATGTGGAGATCGATGCCTTCAAGCACGTTTTTCTCGGCCGTTGCAGAATATTTGAAGCTCACCCCGTCGAAGTCCACGGACCCGTCCGCGACCTCGGTCAGGGAATTCTCGGGAGAATGCAGGGTGGATTCCTCGTTGAGGATCTCGCAGATACGCCTCGCGCTCTCGATGGACATCGTGATCATCGCAAAGACCATGGAGAACATCATGAGGGAGGACAAGATCTGCATGCCATAGACGACGAGCTGGGAGACAGACCAGACCGACAGCCCCGTCCTCTTCAAAATGAGATAGGAGCCGAGGAAGAGTACGGTGGACAGGACGCCGTAGAAGAAGAGCTGCATGACGGGGTTGTTCCACGCGAGGATCCTCTCAGCCTGCGTGAAGTCCTTCTGCACGTCGCTCGCGGCATGGTCGAACTTCTCCTTCTCGTAGTCCTCTCTCACATAGGATTTGACGACGCGGATGCCCTTGATGTTCTCCTGAATGGATTCGTTCAGGTTGTCGTACTTCTTGAATACGCGGCGGAAGAGGGGCATCGTCTTCCACATGATGAAGAAGAGAATGGCCGCGAGCGGGAAGATGACCCCGATGAAGATCCATGCGAGGCTTCCCCCCATCACAAAGGCCATCACGACGGAGAAGATCATCATCATGGGGCTTCTGACCGCCACGCGGATGATCATCATGAAGGCCATCTGCACGTTCATGATGTCCGTCGTCATGCGGGTGACAAGGGAGGGCGTGGAAAATTTGTCGATGTTCTCAAAGGAGAACTCCTGCACCTTGTAGTAGAGGTCCTGACGGACGTTTTTGGCGAAGCCCGCCGAGGCCTTTGCGCAGACGGCGCCTGCGGCCGCGCCGCAGACGAGGGAGAGAATGGCCATCCCGACGAGGATGAGCGCGTACTGCCCGACGCCGAGCGTCTGCCATGTGACGCCCGCGCCGCTCGCCCACAGCCCCGCGCCCCCCTCGATCGCCTCGCCGAGCAGGGTGATGACGAAGGGAATGAGGCATTCGAGAATGACCTCGAGGGTCACAAAGATGGGCGAAAGGATCGAGACCGTCTTGTACTCTCGGATACATTTTGCAAGTGTTTTGAGCAAACGATCACCTCCAAAAGAGTGAAATGCGGTTAAAAAGGCGCAAATTCACGGAGAATTTACGCTTTTATGTTATGCAACATTCCTATCCTATCACGAACGATAAAAAAAGTCAACTTTATCGGCCTCCCTTTTTCGATTTCACAGAAAAAACATATTGAGCGTCTCACCCCCCCCATGGGGGACCCTTTTCTTACCCCCTCCGTGGGAGGGGGGTAGGGGGGTGGGTCACCGCAATAAAAGGCCTTCCCCCTGCAGGGGGAAGGTGGCACGGCGGAGCCGTGACGGATGAGGGGCATTTTAATTGGAAACACCCCTCATCACCGCCTTCGGCGGAGCTTCCCCCCAAGAGGGGAAGCCTTCTCGCTGCCCCTTTTAGGGGAAGTCCCCGAGCTTGCGAGGGGAAAGGGGTTTCAAAACCCCTCTGTCACTTCGTGACATCGTCTCATGCGGGTAGAGACCCGCATTCGGTCACCGTTCGCGCGGGATAATGCGCTCACTCACCGCAAAACGCAGCGCACAGCACACTGTGCTGATGCGCAAGAATTGCGTTTTGCGACCTAAAAGGGGCGACAAGGGTAAAACCGCTCATTCTGAGGGAGCGAAGCGACCGAAGAATCCCCTCAAACGCAGTCCCCCTCTCTTGCCCCCTCCCGAGGAGGGGGGTAGGGGGGTGGGCAACGACCAATAATAATCCACCCGCATAGCGGGTGGTATTTCATTTTCGGGCATAGCCCTAATCGTTACAGGCAGCGCACAA
>CANPZV010000041.1 GCA_947589285.1 uncultured Clostridia bacterium | reverse complement strand
CCGAAGGATCTCATAAACCCACGGACTTCGTTCAAGGGGATTCTTCCCCTTCGGCTACGCTCAGGGTCAGAATGAGCGGGGGAAGATGACGCTCATCCTGAGGGCAAAGCCCGAAGGATCTCATAAACCCACGGACTTCGTTCAAGGGGATTCTTCCCCTTCGGCTACGCTCAGGGTCAGAATGAGCAGTGTTCCCCCTCGTTGCTCGTGACATCTCCCCTAAGGAGCGACGGGGTGCATGTCCTCCTCTGCGGGACACCAAAGGGGGAGGGGCAACGGTTCCAAGCTCTGCTCACCCCTCGCCCAAAAGCCGTTTTTTGTACAATTTTGTTGATTTTTCGCAAAAGTTGTTGACAAAATTTCATCTATACTGTAAAATAAAATCAACATCGTCGTAGTACGAGAAAATCAATGGAGGTTTGTTATGAACGAACAGGAATTCTACGAGTGGAGCGGCGGCGCATCGCAGGAAGAGCTTGATGAGATGATCGAGACCGTCAAAAAGCGGTATCACATGTTCTTGCTCATCAGCCTGATCCCGATCGTAAACTGGGTCACAATGGGGTTGTGTATCTTCTGCTACAACAACCTTTCGATCCTCAAGAGCCACGGCAGAAGCACGGGGATCGGCCTTTGGAGATTGATCCTTCTCATCTATGGCCTCTTCATCTTCCCGCTCCTCGTCATTCAACTCTGCGCGAAGAACGATTCTTTGGGTACCAAAGTTTTGGGATTTTAGCGGGGACGCTTTTTAGGAGAAAAATTCGGCCGAGTATATCGGCCGTTTTTTTGTGGCGGAAAGTTTTCCCGTAAAAATTTTTCAAACTGCGGTTGTGCGGTTGCAAAATCGGGCAATCTATGGTATAATCGTTAAAAATTCGGGACGGTGCAGATCATGCAAAATGTCATAGAAGTGACCAAAGATCTCTATTATTTGGGTGGGAACGACAGAAGGCTCGCCCTCTTCGAGAGCGCGTTCCCCATTCCGCGGGGCGTGAGCTATAATTCCTATCTCCTCACCGACGAAAAGACGGTCCTCTTCGATACCGTGGACAGCGCGGTCTCCGAGGTATTCTTTGAGAACCTCTCCCACGCTCTCGGCGGGCGCAAGCTCGACTATCTCATCGTCCACCACATGGAACCCGACCATTCGGCCACCTTCCTCCGCGTCGTCGAGACCTACCCCGAGGTCATGGTCATCACCAACCAAAAGGTCGCCATGATGCTCAAAAATTACTTCCCCTTCTCGGGGAAGAACGTCCGCCTCGTCAAGGAGGGGGACAGCCTGAATGTCGGGAAACGCAACATCGCCTTTGTCCTCGCCCCCATGGTCCACTGGCCCGAGGTCATGATGAGCTTTGTGCAGGAGGACGGGATCTTGTTTTCCGCCGACGCCTTCGGCACGTTCGGGGCATTGGGCGGAAGCATCTTCGCCGACGAACTTCCCTTTGAGAGGGACTTCCTCGACGACGCCAGAAGATATTACTTCAATATCGTTGGGAAGTACGGGGCGCAGGTCCAGAGCGTCCTCAAAAAGGCGGCGGGGCTACCCATCAAGACCATTTGCCCCCTTCACGGACCCGTTTGGAGAAGGGGGGAGGATATCGCGTGGTACCTCGGCAAGTACGACACATGGAGCAAATATCTGCCCGAGGAGAGGGGCGTTGTCCTCTTCTACGCCTCCGTCTACGGGCACACGCAGAACGCGGCGGAGATCTTGGGCTTGGAGCTTGCCAAACGGGGCGTTCCCGTCAAGCTGTACGACGTCTCCGTCACCCATGTGAGCGTCCTGCTCTCCGAGGCCTTCCGTTTCAGCCACATCGTATTCGCCGCCACGACGTACAACAACGGGATCTTCATCAGCATGGAGAACTTGCTCTCCGACCTCAAAGCGCACAATTTTCAGGGCAGAAAGTACGCCCTCATGGAGAACGGCTCCTGGTCGCCGCAGGCGGGCGGGCTGATGGAAAAGACGGTCTCCGAGTGGAAGAACATGGAAAAGCTCGGCGAGACGGTGACGGTGACCTCCTCCGTCAAAGAGGAGACGAGGGGGAAGATCGAGGCTCTTGCGGCGGCGATCGCCGAGGACTATAAAAATTAAAAGGAGGATAGAAGGATGAAATACGTCTGCAATGTCTGCGGCTACGTTTACGACGAGGAGGCGGGGGATCCCGACAACGGCATCGCGCCCGGCACCAAGTGGGAGGACGTGCCCGATGACTTCACCTGCCCGCTGTGCGGCGTGGGGAAAGAAGAATTTTCGGCAGAATAAGAGACAAGACAGCCGCCCGAGCGTTCCGCTCGGGCGGCTGTTCGTTTACAGGGAAACCGCGCGCTTGCCGCAGGGTTGCGGACTTGCGCTTGGGGAATGTTTCGGCTTCGCCATAATATGACGTGGAGGGCGAAAGAGGGCACCCCCTTCCCTACCCTCCCCCCTCAGGTATAAGGGGGGAGGCGACGGTCTCGCGCTTTCTCGCCTGCCCCCTTGGAAAGGGGTGGGGTAGGGGTGGGGGTTTGTTCTTAATTATCCCCCACCACAATTTTTAATTTTTAATTTTCAATTTTTAATTCTATCGAGGGGATCCTTCGGCCCCGTTGGACCTCAGGATGAGCGGATAGCAAAAAGAGTAAGAGCAGAACTTCCATGGGGGACGATGCAGAGCGAGTTCACTTTTTCAGACTCAAATAGATCATCAAAACGGCGACGTCGGCGGGGGAGACGCCCGAGATCCGCTCGGCCTGCCCGAGGTTCAGCGGCCTGATCTTGTTGAGTTTTTCCCGCGCCTCGAGCCTCAGCCCCTCGATCTTTGCATAGTCCAAATCAGGCGGCAGAGGCCTGTCCTCCATGCGCCGCGCCTTCTCCGCCTCCGCCTCGGCACGTTTCAGATAACCCTCGTATTTGATCTCCGTCTCGCAGGAGAGGAGGACGTCCTTCGGCACTCCGTGCAGAATGTCAAACGCTTCCGCGATCTCCGAAAGAGGAATGCCGCGGCGGATGAGGTCTGCATAGCTCACGCCCGAGGAGAGGGGCGGGTCGCCGTGTTTTCGGACCACCATGTCCGCGATCCCATGCTCGGCGCGCTCATTTAAGGCGGCCATGACCGAATCGCGCATTTCCATGCGGTTTCGGTACACCATGTACCGCTCTTCGCTCACAAGGCCGCAGGCATGTCCGTATTCGGTCAGGCGCATGTCGGCGTTGTCCTGCCGCAGGGAGAGGCGGAATTCCGCGCGGGAGGTCATCATGCGGTACGGCTCGTCGGTGCCCTTGGTCACGAGGTCGTCAATGAGGACGCCGATGTAGGCCTCGTCCCGCCGCAAGACGAGCGGGGGCATGCCGCGGAGCTTTAAGGAGGCATTGAGGCCCGCCATCAGCCCCTGCGCGGCCGCCTCCTCGTATCCCGACGTGCCGTTGATCTGCCCCGCCGTGTACAGCCCCGCGACGTACTTGGATTCAAGCGTGGGGAAGAGGGCGAGGGAGTCGATGCAGTCGTATTCGATGGCATAGGCATAGCGGACGATGTCGCAGTGTTCCAGCCCCTTGACGGTGCGGTACATCTCCTTTTGCAGGTCGTGGGGGAGGGAGGTGGAAAGCCCCTGCACATACACTTCGGCCGTGTCCGCGCCCTCGGGTTCGAGGAAGAGCTGGTGGCGGGACTTGTCCGAAAAGCGGACGACCTTCGTCTCGATCGAGGGGCAGTACCGCGGCCCCGTCGAGGAGATCTGCCCGTTGTAGAGGGGGGCGCGGCCGAGGTTGTCGAGAATGACCCTGTGGGTCTCTTCATTCGTCCAGCCGAGGTAGCAGGGGGTCTGCTCCGCGGGGACGCTCTGATTCAGGAAGGAGAAGGGGAAGGTCATCTCCCCGCTCTGGACTTCGAGGGCGGATCTGTCCACCGTCCTGCCGTCGAGGCGGGCGGGCGTGCCCGTCTTGAACCGCCGCACGCGGAAGCCGAGATCGATGAGGTTTTGGGTGAGCGCGGTCGCCCGCGAAAAGCCGTTGGGGCCGCTGTCGCTCACGACCTCGCCCGTGATCGTCCGGGAATTGAGGTAGACGCCCGTCGCGACGATCGCCGCGCGGCAGGAAAAGACGCCCCCGTAGGTCGTCCTCACGCCGACGACGCGGCCGTCCTCGGTGAGGACCTCTGCCGCCTCGCCCTGCACGATGCGGAGGTTTTCGGTGTGTTCGAGGACGCGCTTCATCTCGGTGTGATACCTGTTCTTATCCACCTGTGCGCGGAGGGACTGCACGGCCGCGCCCTTGCCCTCGTTCAGCATGCGGTATTGGAGGGCACAGCGGTCGGCATTGAGGCCCATTTCGCCGCCGAGCGCGTCGATCTCGCGCACCAAATGCCCCTTCGCCGTTCCGCCGACGGAGGGGTTGCAGGGCATGAAGCCGATGCTGTCGGGATTGAGGGTGAGCATGACGGTTTTCAGCCCCGTCCGTGCGAGCGCGAGGGCGGCTTCGCACCCCGCGTGTCCCGCGCCGATGACGACGGCGTCAACGCTGCCTTCTGAAAAAATGACCATGGTTTTCAAATAAAAAAAGGAACGGTTTTCGTTCTTTGCGATGTTTGCGTTACTCTGAATGACGCAGGAAAGCGGTGACCCACCCCCCTACCCGTTACGGCGGCAGGGACCGCCGTAACCCCGTACTTCGCGGCTATGCCGCTCGTGACGCCCTTAGAGCAATAAGAATGCGGGCGGTCGGCGAGGCCACGCCTCCTGCCGCGGCGCAGCTCACAGTGCGCCGCACTGTTGAGCAGAATTGCGCCGCGGCACCCCCACGGAGGGGGCAAAAGCCTACCCCTTGGGGGGGGAGGCTCCGCCGTAGGTGGTGATGGGGGGACATCGACCAAGGGGATTCTTCGGTCGCTTCGCTCCCTCAGAATGAGCGGCTCGCCTGCCCCCTTGGCAAGGGGGCGGGGTAGGGGTGGGGGGGTTCGTTCCTAAATTACTGCGCGTGGCGGGGTCCCCCCGCCTAAGCCACAGGGATCCCAAAAAATATTGCAAAGCAAGATTTTTTGGGAAAAGGAGCGACCTGCGTTCAATACAACGGTTTTGCGTTCTCGCAAAACCGCGCAAACTGCGTAGCGTCGCGACGCGGTACCCTACGGGAACCACAATGACTTTCAAGGGAGCATAGTTGGTGGGGTGATAGGGCTATGGAATGCACACCGTTGATCCCTCGAACATTTCTTTTCGAAGGACACCCCTTCCGTCTCGCCGCAAGGCGGCGAGCCACCCACCCCTCAAGGGGTGGGCAAGGGGTGGGCGAGCAAAGAAATGTTCGAAATAAATTTTACTGTTTCAACACCGCGCTCTTGATATCGTTGACGTCCTTGACCATGGCGTCGGAGACCTTCATGAGGGCGACGACCTTGTCGCGGGAGTAGATGACGGTCGCGTGGTCTCTGCCGCCCATCTCCTTCCCGACGGAGACGAGGGGAAGCGCGAGCATGTCGCACATCAGATAGGTGCAGATCTGCCTCGCCCGCACGAGTTCCGCCCGCTTGTTCTTCCCGATGAGCGCGTCCTTGGAAATGGAGAAGTGGGCGCACGTCGCGCGGATGATGGTTTCGGGCGTGACGACGGCCGTCTCGTCCACGTTGATCGCCTCCTGCAGGGCTGTCGCCGCGAGTTTGAGCGTGATCGGCTCCTCGTGCAGTTTGCTCGCGAAGATGACGGTGTTGAGCCTCCCCTCGAGCGTGCGGACGTTGCTGTCCGAATTCTTTGCGAGGAAACTCAGCACGTCGTCGGGGACGAGGTACTTGCGTTCAAGGGCCTTGCGCTTGAGAATGGCGATCTTCGTCTCGATGTCGGGCGGCTGGATATCGGCGATCAGCCCCCCCTCGAAGCGGGTGCGGAGCCGTTCCTCGAGCGTCGTCAGCTCCTTTGCGGGGCAGTCGGAGGAGAGGACGATCTGTTTGTTCTGTGAGGAGAGTTCGTTGAAGGTATGGAAGAAGGCCTCCTGCACGGCATATTTGCCCGCCCAGAATTGGATGTCGTCGATGAGGAGGACGTCCACATTGCGGTAGCGGTTGCGGAAGCGGGACTCCCTGCCCTCGCCCTTGCGGGCGAGGCTGTCCACGAATTCATTCAAAAATTGCTCGCTCGTCGTGTATTTGACGCGGAGCGTGGGCTTCTTCTCCTGCAATTCGTTGACGATCGCCTGCATCAGGTGGGTCTTGCCGAGGCCCGTCCCGCCGTAGATGTAGAGGGGATTGAACTCCGCGCCGGGGTTGTTCGCCACCGACTTCGCGGCCGCATAGACGAATTGGTTGGAGGAGCCGACGACGAAGGAATCGAAGGTGAACCGCTTGTCCACGGCCACGGGGCTGTCCTCATAGGCGTCGGGGATCTTGTCGAGGGTGTACTCCTCGCTCCCGTCCACGACGATGGCGACGTCCGAAAGCCCCACGTCCGCGCTCTTCACGGCGTCGCGGAGCTGTTCCATGTGGTGGGCGGTGACCGTCTTTGCGACGAGTTCGTCCTCGGCCTTCAGCACGAGGGTGCGCCCCGCAACGTCCACGGGTTCAAGCACGCCGATGAAACGTTCGTAGGAGAGGGGGTTGATCGTGCGCTCCGCCCGCTCCCTGATTTTCTTCCACAGGTATTCGTACTGCGTATTTTCTGCCATTTTATCCTCACAAACAGTTTGAGTTTTTTCCGAAATTTGATATAATAGTCAAAGAAAGCCCTTTCCCTGTTTTCCATTATAATACATTTTTGTCCGAAAAGAAAGTGTTTTTGCGGTAAAATCGACATGGTGATCAAAAAATTGACCCTGCACAACTTCAGAAATTACGAGGATGAGACCTTTTCGTTCGAAGAAGGGCTGAATGTCCTCACGGGGAAGAACGCGCAGGGCAAGACGAACTGTGCCGAGGCCGTATACTATCTCTGCACGGGATCCTCCCTGCGCATCCGCCACGACAGGCAGCTCATCCGCCACGGACAGACGGAGGCGGGCATCTCCGCCGAGGCGGAGAGCCGTTACGGGCGGGTGACGCTCAGGGCGGTCATCTATGAGAACAGGCGGGAACTTTTTGTAAACGGGAATAAACTCACTCGCGCGGTGGATCTCCTCGGGAACATGAACGCCGTGTTCTTCTCCCCCGGGGAACTTCGGCTCATTCAGGACGGTCCCGACGAGCGCAGGAGATTTCTCAATCTCTCCATTTCGCAGACTTCGAGGGAGTACAGCACCGCCCTTCTCCGCTATCAGAAGATCCTCGACCAGAGGAACAATCTCCTCAAAGACCGCGACATATCCCTCGTTTTGGAGACCCTTCCCGTCTGGGACGAGCAGCTCAGCCTCTATGCGGCCCGCATCATCTTCCGCAGGAGGGCGTTCTTGAAGGAGCTGTCCCCCCTGGCGGCCGAGGCGCATCTCTTCCTCACCGACGGTGCGGAACAGCTCTCCGTCGGGTCGGAGACGAAGGAGGAGAGCGAGGAGGAGATCAGGAAAAGATTATTAAAGGAATTTGACTATTCGAGGGAGCGGGACATCCGCCTCGGCTTCACCTCCGTCGGCCCCCACCGCGACGACGTAAGGATCTGCATCGACGGCGAGGAGGCCCGCGGCTTCTCCTCGCAGGGGCAGGCGAGGACGGCCGCGCTCTCCCTCAAGCTCGCCGAACTGAAGATCTTCGAAAAACTCGCGGGGGAACCGCCCATACTCATCCTCGACGACGTGATGAGCGAGCTGGACCTCCCGCGGCGGAAAAAATTGCTCTCCCGCATCAGGGACGTGCAGTGCATCCTGACCTGTACGCACGCCGAGCGGGTGCTGTACGGCGCGGCGTGCAACAAGATCAAGATCAGCGGGGGGAAGATCGTGCCATGAGAGCGGACCTGCACATTCACACCTATTATTCGGACGGCAAACACACGCCCGCCGAGATCGCCCGCATGGCGAAGGAGAGCGGCGTAGACCTGATCTCGATGACCGACCACGATTCCATGGACGGCATGGAGGAGAAGGAGGGGGCGGCAAGGGCGTGCGGCCTGCTCTTTGTGCGCGGCTGGGAGGTCTCCGCCTACGCGGGCTGTAAAGTCCATGTCCTCGGCTATCAATGCCGCAAAAATGCCATATATGACGCGTTTTTGCGGGAGAGAAAGGAGGGCGCGCTCCTCCGCGCGGAGGATATCCTGAAGAAGGCGAACGCCTTCCTCGGCATCCATGTGACGATCGGGGACGCCATCGCGGAGATGGCGGTGAAGGATTCGCCCATTCACACGATGCACATCGTCCGCGCCGTCGCGAAGGCGGCGGGAGAGGCTCCCTCCGCGCTCTACACCTCCCTCTTCGACGTCGGAAAGCCCGCCTATTCGGAGATCGGCCGTCCCTCGCCCTACGACGCGCTGGAAGTCATCCACGGGACGGGCGGCATCGCCGTGCTTGCCCACCCCGCCCGCATCGGCATGGGGGAGGAGGAAAAGCTCCGCCTCATGGACAGCCTCACCGACCGCGGCCTCGACGGTATAGAAACCATTCATTCGCAACATACTCCTGAAGAGACGGAGTACTTCGGGCGGTATGCGCGGGAGAGGGGGCTACTTACGACGGGCGGTTCGGACTTCCATGCGGAGGGTTCCCCGCGGAAGATCGGTCTGCCTCCCTTTGAACCGGGTGAACGGCTTCTGTCCGCGCTCGCACTCCGCCCGACGGGGAGCGAATGAAAAAACTGATTGTCTTGCAACTCGCGCTCTCTCTTTTGGGGAGCGCGGTTTTTTTGGGAGGCTGGAGCTTCGGCAGGGTGAAAAAGGGGGTCACGGTGGACGGCGTTGCCGTCGGCGGGCTGGCATATCCCGCTGCGGAGGCCGCCGTCAGGGAGAAGATCGCCGCCGCGCTCCCTCCCTTTGTCGTCCACACGGAGGAGGGGGACGAGCTGTTTGAGACGGGCTTTACGGACGACCTGCCCGAACTTCTCCGCCGCGCCGAACGGAACGAGGAACTGCACGCGCACGTCACGCGGGAGTGGGCGGACGCCGAGGAGGAGCTGGCCGCGCTCTGCGCCCGCCACAGCTTTGCGGCGAAGGACGCGGAGATGAGCTTTTCGGTGCGGGGATTTACCTATGAGAGCGAAAAAGAGGGACAGGCGTGCGACTTTTCCAAACTCATGGCCGACGTGACGGCCGCCCTGCGGGAGGGGAGGGACGAGGTCACCCTCTCCGTCTTTCCCGTCGCGGCAAAGGTCACGGAGGAGGCCCTGCGCGCACGCACGCAGACGCTCGCGTCATACACGACCTATTTTGACAGCGGGAATTCCCCCCGCGCACACAACATCGCCCTCGCCGCGAGCAGGCTTTCGGGGAGCGTGATCCTGCCGGGGGAGACCCTCTCCTTCAACGGCGTCGTCGGAAGGCGCACGCGGGAGAACGGGTTCGAGGAGGCAAACATCATCTCGGGCGGCGAATTCGTCCCCGGGGTGGGCGGAGGCGTGTGCCAGGCAAGCACGACGCTGATGAACGCCGCGCTTCTGTCGGGCCTCCGCATCACGGAGAGCAGGCCGCACTCGCTCACCGTCGGCTATGTGCCCTACTCGCAGGACGCCATGGTCTCCGACGCTTCCGACCTGAAGATCTTCAACCCCTACGGCGTGCCCGTCTACCTCCTCGGCCTCGCGGGGGGAGGGAGGGTGAAGTTCACCTTCTACGGCCTCCCCGACGGGCTGACGTACAGAATGGAGAGCGTGACCCTCCTCGTCGCCGACCCGCCCGCGGAGAAGATCGTGGAGGGGGAGGAGGACAAGGTCCTCCGCGCCCCCCGCTGCGGCGTCGCCAGCGAGAGCTATCTTTTGGTCTATCGGGGCGATACCCTCCTCTCCCGCACCCTCTTCCGCCGCGACGCCTACGCCGTCGTGCAGGGCATTCGGCAGGTGAAGAGGACGGAAACGGAAGAAGAGAGGGAAGGGGTAGAGGAGTGAAATTGAGCGCACTGCGCTCACGCTGTCCCACCCGCTCATGCTGAGGCGCAGCCGAAGCATCTCATAGACCTACGGACATCGACCAAGGGGATCCTTCGCTTCGCTCAGAATGAGCGATTTCCCCTCGTCGCCCCTTATAGGGGAGATGTCACGAAGTGACAGAGGGGTTTCAAGAACCCCTTTCCCCTCACTTCGTTCGGGGACTTCCCCTACAGGGGCAGCGAGGGGACTTCGTTTGAGGGGATCCTTCGGGCTTTGCCCTCAGGATGACGCGGAGAGCGGAGCAGCGAGGGGGGCGATCGCGTCATTCAGAGG
>CANPZV010000040.1 GCA_947589285.1 uncultured Clostridia bacterium | reverse complement strand
TCGGGATGTTTCACCTTCGCCTCAACATGACGCGGAAAAAGGGTCAGCGAAAATAGCGTACCCCCTCCGTGGGAGGGGGTAGGGGGGTGGGTCACCGCATTCCCTCGTCGCCCCCTAAGAAAAATCCCGCCGTTGGCGGGAGAATGTGCGATATTTCAGCCGAAAATGCTCTTGCGGGGGCGGATGCACTTCACGAGGAAGCCCGCAAGCTCGACCGCCTGCGTCAGGACGGAATCGGGCAGGGTCGTCTCAACAAAGACGAGATTCTTTTTGTAGTTCGCCCTCGCGCCGCTCACGCCGTCGAGGAGCATCAGCTTCTTCTCCGCCCGCTCCGCGCACCGCTTACAGCACAGGTCCTCTACTTCGATAACTTTTTTCATGACCCGCCCATTGTAGCACAAAAGGCCGCCCGTGTAAATCTATTTTGGGGCCGTGTCGCGAAAAATTATCGGTTTTTGCCGCCGAGAACGGGCAAGATCCCCTCATTTAACCGAATAGAGAATGTCCGCATAGGTCGGGAAGGGCCAATATTTCGAGGAACACAGCTTTTCCATGCTATCCGAGAGCCGCCGCACCGCGTCCATGTCGGGGACGATGACATGCGCCATTTTCTGCGAGGAGGCGGAAAGCTCCGCGGGAGTCTCGGCGAGGTCGCCCTCGAGCTTTTTCAAGGCGTCCGCCATCGCCTCGTTCAGCTGAGAGAGCTTGGAGGCGAGCGCGAGATCGGCCGCAAAGGCCGCCCCGACGGACTTCTTCTTCGCGATGACGTCGCACAGTTCGGCGATGTACCTGTTCACGGCGGGATAGACGTCCTGCCGCATCATCTCGGAAAGGGTCAAAGCCTCGATCCTGATGGTCTTGACGTAGTTGGTGAGGGCGATGTTCGCGCGGGCGACGACCTCCTTTTCGGTATAGACCCCCTGCCGCACAAAGACGTCGATGTTCTCGCGCTTGAAAAATTCAGGCACGGCGTCGGCGGTCGTCTTGTTGTCGAGAAGTCCCCTCCGCACCGCCTCAGGCTCCCAGTCGGGGCCGTACCCGTTGTAGTTGAAGATGATGCGGTAGTGTTCCTTGAGGAGCTTTGCCGTGTACTCCGCGCACGCCCTCTTGAAGTCCGCCGCGCCCGAGAGTTCGTCCGCCGCCTCCGAGAAGGCCTGCGCCGCGATGGTGTTCAGAATGATGTTCGGGTCGGCGACGGAGGCCTGCGAACCGAGCATGCGGAATTCGAACTTGTTTCCTGTGAAGGCAAAGGGCGAAGTGCGGTTCCTGTCCGTCGCGTCGATGGGGAAAATGGGGCTTTCGGGCACGCCGATAGACCCCGGGACGGGCTTTTTGGGCACATATTCCCGCCCGAGGACGATGCTGTCCACGAGGGGGCCGAGCTGGTCGCCGAGATACACGGAGATGATCGCGGGCGGAGCCTCGTCCGCACCGAGACGGTGGTCGTTCCCCGCCGAGGCGACGGAGGCGCGCAGAATGCCCTGATACTTATCGACCGCCGCGATGACGCAGGCGAGAATGAGCATGAAGCGGGGATTGTCCTCGGGCGTCTCCCCGGGGTCGAGGAGGTTGAGGCCCGTGTCCGTGGAGAGCGACCAATTATTGTGCTTCCCCGAGCCGTTCACCCCCTCAAAGGGCTTCTCGTGGAGGAGACAGACGAGGCCGTGCCGCTTTGCGACCTTCTTCATCAGCTCCATCGTGAGCTGGTTGTTGTCAACGGCGATGTTCGTCGTCGTAAATACGGGGGCAAGCTCGTGCTGGGCGGGCGCGACCTCGTTGTGTTCGGACTTGGCGTAGATGCCGTAGCTCCAAAGCGTCTCGTCGAGGTCCCGCATGTACTCCGAGACGCGGGTCTTGAGCGCGCCGAAGTAGTGATCCTCCATCTCCTGTCCCCGCGAGGGCGACGCGCCGAAGAGGGTCCTCCCCGTCAGAATGAGGTCCTTGCGCTTTGCGTACACCTCCTCGTCGATGAGGAAATATTCCTGTTCGGGGCCGACGGTCGTCGAGACCTTTCTGCACTCGATCCCAAACAGCTTCAAGAGCCGTTTGGCCTGCAAGTCGAGGGCGGTCACGGACTTCAAAAGGGGTGCCTTCTTGTCGAGCGTCTCCCCCGTGTAGGAGATAAAGACAGTGGGGATATAGAGCGTCCCCTCCTTCACGAAGGCGGGCGAGGTCGGGTCCCATGCGGTGTAGCCGCGGGCCGCGCTCGTCTTTCTCATGCCGTCGGAGGGGAAGGAGGAGGCGTCAGGTTCGCCCACGATGAGATTTTTGCCCGTGAGAAGGAGGATCGCCCTGTCCCCCGAGGGGGTCACGAAGCTGTCGTGCTTTTCGGCAGTGAGGTCGGTGAGCGGCTGGAACCAATGGGTGTAGTGGGTCGCCCCCTTCGACGCCGCCCAATCCTTCATGGCATTGGCGACCGCGGAGGCGATCGAGGTGTCGAGCGGCTGTCCCTCGTCGATGGTGCGGCGGAGGGAGGTATATACTTCTCTCGGCAGGGTGTTCTTCATGACCTCGTCATTAAAGACGTTCGTGCCGAAATACTCTGTGACGTTCATGCGTTCTGCTCCGAAAATTTCATTCATGGTTCATTATATGATTTTTTGTCGGTCAAGTCAAATGTTTGGGCGAAACGCCGCAAAAAAAGACGGCTCTGCCGTCTTTTTTCCTGTCATTTGCTGTGTACGCGCACGCAGGTGACCGAATTCTTCGCCACCGAAACGCCGATCACATTCCCCGTGAAGCCCGCCGCGGTCGTGCGCGGGACGATCGGCGAAGAGGTGAGCGAGTTGACGTCCGTCCTGTTCCCGAAGAGCCGCGTGATGTGCGCCGCCCCCGTGAGGGTCTGCCCCGTGAGGTCGATGTTCAGTTTGACGGCCTCCTCGCCCGCATTGACGATCTTGATGATGATATCTCCCGTCTCCCCGTCGAGGCTCGCCACATAGTAGAACTTATCGACGTCATACGTCCTCCCCTGCGCCGATTGGAGCGGGAAGGTCGCCGCAAACCCGTCGCGCAGGGTAAGCGCGGAGGTGAGCTTCTTCGTCCCCGTGTTCTGCATGAAGAGCTGCTGGACGTAGTAATTTGCCGTCTTTACAAGCTCCGTATTCGTAAAGAGCATCATATCGACGGGCCAATGGCGGAAGGCCGCATCGACGGGCGCGAACATGGGCGCGTAGGCCGCCAATTTCACGATGTCGCCGTTGCGCTCAAACCCCGTCATCGCCGCCGCCTCGGAGAGCGCGGAGAACCAGTTGTTGGTCTGATAGAGCGAGGCAAAGTTGCCCGATTCGCTGAAATTGTTGTTCGCCGAATACTCGCCGACAAAGACCTCGTAGCGGTCATTCCCCTCGCGGACGTAGTTGTCGTACATCTTCGCATGGAGGAGGAAATCGACGGGGCTGTTGTAGTAGTGCTGGTCATGGATGCCGTACTCCGAGAGCGCGGTGATCTTGCCCTTGTTGCGGTAGGCGATGGCCGCGTCCTTGGCGACGCCCGACGTGCGGACTTCATTCGTCGCAAAGTCGATGGACCCCTCGCAGTGGATGAGCTGTTGGTGGTTGCCGACGATGAGCTGAACGCCGTACTTCTTGCACGCCGCCATGAAGTCCTCGTCCTCGAGGAATTTCTCATAGTAGGCGGTGAAATAGTCCCCCCACTGCTCGTTGCCGACGCCGAGATAGTTCATCTCAAAGGGGCGGGGGTGCCCCAGAGCGGCGCGGACCTTCCCCCATTTCGTGGCCTCGTCGCCCTTGGCGAATTCGATGAGGTCGGCGGCGTCCCTGATGTAGTCGTCAACGCCCTTCCCGTGCCTTCCCGCAAGGGGCGCGCCCGCGGACTGCCCCTGGCAAGCCTTTCCGCAGGAGACGACGGGGAGCGCGGACGCCCCGAGCGATTCGCACAGGCAGAAATACTCATAGAAGCCGATGCCGTAGTCCATCAAAAAGTATTGGCTCCCGTTGTTCTCCCAGAGGTTGACGTTTGGCCGCCGTGTGACGGCCTCGCCGTACGTCGTCATCTCCTCTGAGCCGCCGCCATTGGCCTTGTTGAGCTTGTAAGTGAGGGCGGGAACGACGTCGTCCCCCGCATTGCCGCCGTTTGCGACGGCCCCGATGGAGTTCTTCCAATCGTAAGTCTGATCGAAGTTCTCCCCCTCGGTGATGCACCCCCCGGGGAAGCGGATGAACTTGGGAGAAAGCTCCTTTACCGCATTATATATGTAGTTTTTGATGCCGACGGTGGAATCGGACGTCTCGAGCGCGACGCCGTCGATCCCCACGGTCCCCGCGGTGGAGAAGGTGAGTTTGAGTTTCAGCCCCTCGCTCGCCGTGCCGTTCGCCTTGACCGTGCGGACGTACTTGGCCCATTCGTTTGAGGGGTCCAGCTCAATGGTCTCGCTCAGATAGTCCTTCGTCCCGTCGGTGACGGTCACGGTGACCGCCTTGACCGAATCGGTCTTGAAGAAGGCGGAGAAAGCGTAGTCCGTCCCCTCCTTCACCGCCATGGGAACGGGCACATAGCCGCTGTTCGTGAGCGAACCGCCCGCCTCCGCCGTGACGCGGGCATACCCTGCGGCGGGGTTTGTCCCCCTGCTGTCGGCAAAGCTGTCGCCGAGGAGGCCGTTCTCGCTCGTGACAGTGAACGCCGCCCTTTCGGCCGTCCAGCCGTAGTTGCTGCTGTTTTTCGCACCCGAGACCGACTCGAACCCGCCGTTGACGACGAGATTGTCGTCGAGGGCCTGCGAGGCATAGTTGATGTCCTCGAGGAACACCCCGAAAAGCTCGTCCGAGATGTCCGCATCCTTTTCGGGAATGCCGCCGACGGTGAGCGTCGCGTCCGCCGTCTCATAGGCGGGCGACGGCTTCAATGGTTCGGACCCCCCGTTTCCGCTGTCGGCAGGATCGCCCGTTTCGCCGCACGACGCCGCAAGGAGCATCGCCGCGCCCAGAACTCCCGCCATAAAAACCTTCAATAAATTGTGCATAATTTCCCCCTTTGCAGATATTTTAGCACGCAAAAAGAGGGCTGTCAAGAAAGAGATCGCCTATTCGCTCAAAAAATCCTCCCTGCGGAGGCCGAGACGGAGCTTCTCGAGGGCGCGTTTTTCGATGCGGGAGACGTAGGAGCGGGAGATCTTCAGCCTCTGCGCCACTTCCCTCTGCGCGAGCGGGGCCTCCCCCGTCAGGGCATAGCGCATGCAGACGATCTCCATCTCCCTCTCGCTCAAAAGTTCCCTGACCGCGGAGAGAAATTTCTCCTGCATGATCTTCTGCTCCACGCTGCCGAATACCTTGTCCTCCTTCTCGAAGAGGAGGTCCATGAGGGTGAGTTCGTTGCCGTCCTTGTCCGTCCCCACGGGGTCGGAGAGGGACATGTTCCCCTTGTGCTTCTTGCCCGCGCGGATGAGCATGAGGATCTCGTTCTCAATACATCGGGCGGTGTACGTCGCAAGGCGCGTCCCGTGGCCGGGTTCATAGGTGTTGATGGCCTTGATGAGGCCGATCGAGCCGACGGAGATCATGTCGTCCGTCTCCGCCGCGCCCGTGTACTTTTTGACGATGTGCGCGACGAGCCGCATATTGTGCTTGATGAGCATCTCCTTCGCATGCCGATCCCCCGTGCGGGCGAGCTGTAAGTACTTCTCCTCGTCCTCTCTGGAGAGCGGCTTCGGGTACGAACTGCCGTCGTCCACCGCCCCCGTGAAAAAGAAGATCCGCCCCAAAAACGCATAGATTATCCCCAGCATCTTCCACCTCCTCCCATTATATGAAAAGAGGGATTTGTCCTATTCCCCTGCGAAAACAGCGAGTTCAACCGCTCATTCCGACCCCGAGCATAGCCGAAGAGGAAGGCTCCCGTCTCGCTCATTCTGAGCGTAGCGAAGAATCCCCTCTCCGCTCATTCCGACCCCGAGCATAGCCGAAGGGGAAGAATCCCCTCCCCGCTCATTCTGACCCTGAGCGCAGTCGAAGGGGAAGAATCCCCTGAAACGAAGTCCCCTCGTCGCCCCTCCGTGGGAGTGCCGCTCTTTACCCCCTCCGTGGGAGGGGGGTAGGGGGGTGGGTCACCTTACTCTCGTCGCCCCTCTTAGGTCGCAAAACGCAATTCTTGCGCATCAGCACAGTGTGCTGTGCGCTGCGTTTTGCGGTGAGTGAGCGCATTATCCCGCGCGAACGGTGACCGAATGCGGGTTTCTACCCGCATGAGACGCTGTCACGAACGAAGTGAGTGACAGAGGGGTTTCAAACCCCTTTCCCCCTGCGGGGAACTTCCCCTACAGGGGCAGCAAGGGAATAAAACGCTCATTCTGCCCCGCCCGCATTCTTATTGCTCTAAGGGCGGCACGAGCGGCACAGCCGCGAAGTAGCGTAGCGAAGAATCCCCTGAAACGAAGTCCTCCTCAGCCTCCCAAAAAAGATTTGCGTAGCAAAGATTTTTGGGGAAAAGGAGCGGCAAGCGGCAAAAGGATAGTGCCCGCCAAAAGGCGGGCACTTCAAAACGCCGCTTTGCCGCGACGTGGTGGACCTGCGGAGAATTGAACTCCGGTCTTACAAGGTTCAAATGCGGATCCTACACGTTTAGTCTGTGGTCGGTCTCGCGCGGGAGAAGCCCGCAGACAAGCTCTTTCCCGCACACATCTCCGAAATGCCTCGCCCCTCGGGGGAGATCCGCCGAAGGACAACGTTCCCTACTTGATCACGCCCTGTCCCCGACCGTAGGCCTTCGGGGAAGGACGGGGCTTAATTCGTTAAGCCGCAAGTGCTACACGGCGAGCCGTAGCTCTGCGCGAAGCAGCACGTCTGCTGGATTTATCGTCAGCAATTAAAGAATTTCCGTTTTTACGGAGCCGAGCCTCCGACGTGCATCCGACACCATCCGCTTGCAATCGAATCCGAAACAGGCCCGTTCGATCAGTGTCCTGACTATTGTATGCTTTTTTCGGCGAAATGTCAAACGGTTTTACGAAAAAGCCCGAGGCGGCGGGTCAAAAAACCGTTTGATAAGAAAGTTACCACTCCGTCCTGCCGCAGAGAATGTCGATCGAGACCCCGAAGAGGTCGGCGAGCCGCCACAGAGACGTGAGCGTCGGATCGGCGTTGCCGTGTTCCCAATCACTGACGCACTGTTGCGAAACGCCGATTGCCTCAGCGACTTGCCTCTGAGACAATTTCGCCTCCCCTCTCATGGTTCTTAAATTTTCGGCAAATTTGATTTTTCTGTTTTCCACAAATAAAAGTGTACAACTTTATTTGTAAAATCATTGACTTACAAATATATCTGTGATAAAATCAACATGCCGATTTGCTCTTTCCGCTTCCAAACATATCCGCGGATCTCTGCCGTTTTGTTTTTTAGAAATGTTCAAGCAGGGCAACGGCGGCGCGGCCTGCGAATCGCAGGCCGCGCCTTGGGTTATTGGGGGGGTAAGAGCCTTCCCCCTACGGGGGGAAGGTGGCACGGCGAAGCCGTGACGGATGAGGGGCATTCTCATTGGAAACACCCCTCATCACCGCCTTCGGCGGAGCTGTCTCATGCGGGTAGAGACCCGCATTCAGTCACCGTTCGCGCAGGATAATGCGCTCACTCACCGCAAAACGCAGCGCACAGCACACTGTGCTGATGCGCAAGAATTGCGTTTTTGCGACCCCACAGGGGGGAAGCCTTACTGACTTCGTTTGAGCGGGGGTGCAATTTTGCAGCTCCGCGCCCTTCATTCCCCTTTTCAATTCAAAACTACGTCTTTGAGGCTCTCGTACTTCTCCATGGCGGCGGCGCGGATGCGGGCCGCGTCGAGATTCCGCTCAAAGGCCTCATCCACCAACTTCTTCGCCGTAAAAATGGCGTTCGTCGTGTAGCGCAGGTTCTTGATCCCGACGAGGAATTTCCCGCTCTGCCTCGTGCCCAAAAAGTCGCCGCTCCCCCGCATCTCGAGGTCCTTCTCGGCGAGTTCAAACCCGTCCGTCGTACTCTTCAGAATATTCAGCCGCTCCTTGGCCGTCTCGCTGTCCGTCTCGGTGAGCAGGAAGCAATAACTCTTGTCGGCTCCCCTCCCCACGCGGCCGCGGAGCTGGTGGAGCTGGGAGAGGCCGAAACGGTCGGCGTCATAGATGACCATGACCGTCGCGTCGGGCACGTCGACGCCCACTTCGATGACGGTCGTCGCGACGAGCGCGTCGATTTTCTTGGCCTTGAACGCGGACATGGTGGCGTCTTTTTCCCTCTCTCGCATCTTGCCGTGAAGCAGACCGAAGCGGATCTCTGGCAGCTGCGTGCGGAGTTTTTCGTACAGTTCCTCGGCGGAAGTCGCCTGCCCGTCGTCGTCCTCGATCTTGGGGCAGACGAAGTACGCCTGCCTGCCCCGCCTGATCTCCTGCCGTATCCAGCCGAACATGTCGTCGTACTTGCGCGGGGGAATGACGGCCGTGGAGACGGGGACGCGGTCGGCGGGCTTGTCGGGAATGGTGGTGACGTCGAGGTCGCCGTAAAAGATGAGCGACAGCGTGCGGGGAATGGGCGTCGCGGACATGACGAGGACGTCGAGATTTTCCCCCTTTTCGCTCAAAGAATTTCTCTGCGCGACGCCGAAGCGGTGCTGTTCGTCGCAGACGCAGAAGGCGAGGCGGCAGAACTGCACGTCCGCCTGCAAGACGGCGTGGGTGCCGCAGAGAATGTCGATCTCCCCTCTCGCCAAGGCCTCCTTGATCTCGCGCTTCTCCTTTGCGGAGGACGCGCCCGCGAGATACCCCACCCTGTAGTCGGGGAAAGCCCTCTGCAGGACGGCAAAGTTCTGTGCGGCGAGGACCTCCGTCGGGGAGAGATAGACGGCCTGATATCCGCTTCTGACGGCCATGAAGATGCCCGTGAGCGCGACGGCCGTCTTGCCGCTTCCGACGTCGCCCTGCAAGAGGCGGTTCATGCGCTGGGGAGAGTGGACGTTGTCGTAGATGCTCCTCACCGCCGCCTGCTGGCCCTTCGTAAAGGTGAACGGGAAGCGTTTTTCGAAGTCGGCGACCTCCCGCTCCGTCACGGTGTATCGGTTGGTCCGCGCCTCCGTCCTGTCCCCCTTGATGAGCTTGAACGCCGCGATGAGCTGAAAATACTCCTCGACGGCGAGGCGTTCGGCGGCGTCCTGCATCTCCCTCTGGGTAGCGGGGAGGTGGATCTTGCGGAAGGCCTCCCCGAGCGGGGAAAGTTTGTACTTAGCGGCAAGGGGCGCGGGCACGAGGGAGACGGGCGTTTCGACGGCAAGGGCCTTGGCGACGCCGTCGCGGACGAGCCACTGCGGGATCCCCCCCTTGAGGGGATAGACGGGGACGAGACCCTTCAGTCTGTTGTTCCCGTCGAGGCGTTCAAAGGTCGGATTGACGAGGGAGATGCGGTCGTAATAGTTCTGCACTCTCCCATAGAAGAGATATTCCCCCTCGCGGAGCTTTTCGGCGACGTAGGGCTGGTTGAACCAGACGGCCGTGAAGTTGTCCCTGCCCTGTTCGAGGAGGGCGCGGACGGTCTTGAACTTGCCGCGCGTCTTGATCGGCTCCACATAGACGAGCTTACAGGCGATGAGGGCCATGTCGTTATGGGCGACCTCGCGAATAGAGACGCGGTTCGTCATGTCGAGATAGGTGCGCGGATAGTAGCGGATGAGTTCTTCCGTCGTCGAAATGCCGAGTTTGGCAAATTCCTTGGCACGGCGCGGGCCGATGCCTTTCAGTTCGTCGAGTTGCATTGCGAGGCCTCCGCACTGCTTCTGCGGCAGTTGATAAAGTAGAGAATGCAGAGGATATAGGCGGCGACGTAGACGGCTGCCGTCGCGATCGCGACCGTCAAAAAGAGGGCCGAATAGGATGCGAAGAACATGGCGTCGATCCCGACGATAACGGCGAGGAAGGGCAGGAGAATGGTCATAAAAATCAGAAGCGCGCGGGCGACCCTTGTCTGCTTCTTGGCGGCGAACAGGCAGATCTCAAGGACGGCAAAGGCGGCCGCAAAGGGAAGGCAGACGAAAATGGAGCCGATGTTGATCAAAACGCGAAAAATAGCCGCGAAGGCCTCCCCGAGGTCGTTCTCCACGTTTTTCACGTTCAGCGAGCAGACAAAGAGTGCCACGAGCAGAGCGATAAAGACGGGCAGTATGACCGCAAGTGCAAGTTTGAATTTTTTCATGGTTTCCTCCTTATTGAAAGCGGTATGCAGGCTCCTCCCCTGGGAAGAAATCCCTCCCCCTGTCGTTCTTTGAAAGGGGGAGCGAGGAAAAATTGCGTCATTCAGAGGGAGCGGAGTTTCCTCTCGTCGCCCTTTTTGCGTCATTCAGAGGGAGCGGAGCGACCGAAGAATCCCGTGGAAGAGAGTACGGACTTCGTTCTTCGGGATCCTTCGCTTCGCTCAGGATGACGCGGAGAGCGTGTCAGCGAGAAGGCTCCTCCCAAGGAGGAGCTGTCGCCGAAGGCGACTGAGGTGGGCATGAATCAGAATCGTTGCCCACCCCCCCACCCCCCTCCCATGGAGGGGGCAAGGGCCTACCCCTTGGGGAGGGAGGCTCCGCCGAAGGCGGTGATGGGGGGGACGTTCATGTTGAGCGTAGCGAAACATCTCATAGACTTACGGACTTCGTTTGAGGGGATTCTTCGGCTTCGCCTCAGAATGAGCGCGGAAACGCTTCGCTCCCCAGCTCGCTCATGTTGAGCGTAGCGAAACATCTCATAGACTTACGGACTTCGTTTGAGGGGATTCTTCGGCTTCGCCTCAGAATG
>CANPZV010000039.1 GCA_947589285.1 uncultured Clostridia bacterium | reverse complement strand
ATGAGCGGGAAAATCGCTCATCCTGAGCGTAGCGAAGGATCTCATAGACCTACGGACTTCGTTTAAGGGGATTCTTCGGTCGCTGCGCTCCCTCAGAATGAGCGGGAAAATCGCTCATGCTGAGCGTAGCGAAGGATCTCATAGACCTACGGACTTCGTTGGAGGGGATTCTTCGCTTCGATCTGAATGACGCGGGGGATCAGATCCCGAAGAGGCGGGAGGCGTTGGCGTCAACGGCGGCGGCGAGGTCGGAAAGCGGCATTCCCCTGATCCCGGCGAGCCGTTCCGCAATGACGGGAATGTTCGCGGGCGTGTTCTTCTCCCCGCGGAAAGGGCTTAAATAGGGACTGTCCGTCTCGGTCAAAAGACGGTCGATGGGGCAGATCGCAGCCGCTTCCACGGCACGCCGCGCATTTTTGAAGCAGAGGACGCCGCCGAAAGAGAAATACGCTCCGAGCTGTAAAAAAGCGTCAAGATTCTCCGCACCGTAACTGTAACAGTGCATCAGAAATCCCTTGGCAAGAAGCCCCGCATGGTCCCGCAGGATCGCGAGGGTGTCCGCACAGGCGTCGCGCGAGTGGATCTGCACGGGCAGACGGCATTCATGGGCGATGTGCAGTTGCGCGATGAACAGGTCCCGCTGGGCCGCCTTGTTCTCCTGCCCATAGTGATAGTCAAGGCCGATCTCCCCCACCGCCACGCATTTCGGGTTTCCCGCGAGGTCTTTGAGTGGTTCGAGAAGTAGGGGGCGGACCCCCTCCCCTACCCCTCCCCCTGACGCAGGGGGAGGGCAAGAGGCGGCCTGTGCGAATTCGGGGTGAATGCCGACGGTGAAATAGCACCCCTCATGCGCCATGGCAAATTCCCCGTGCCACGCCGCGTGTTCCAACGTGTCGGACGCGAGAATGACTTTCCGCACCCCCGCCGCACGGATCTTCTCCCATTCGAAGGGGAAGGCGTATCCCTCGTCCGCAAAATGGGCGTGGACGTCGATCATTTGACGGCCGCCCCGCTCGCTACGAGTTTTTCGGGGGAAATGAGCGAGAGCGTCCCGTCCTCCCCCTCGGCGCAGAGGATCATTCCCTCGGAGAGGACGCCGCGGAGCTTGACGGGCTTGAGATTGGTCACGACGACGACTTTCTTCCCCACCATCTCCTCGGGCGTGTAGAATTTCGCGATGCCCGAGACGACCGAGCGGACTTCATCGCCGATCTTCACCGTCTCATGCAAGAGTTTGTCGGACTTTTCGACCTTTTCGCACGCGATGACCTCGCCGATCCTGAGTTCGACTTTGGCGAAGTCGTCGATGGAGATCTCGGACTTCGTTGAAGGGGATCCTTCGCTTCGCTCAGGATGAGCGGAGCCACCTTCGCTTCGCTCAGGATGAGGGATTGAGAATGCGGTGTTCCCCCCCACCACCGCCTTCGGCGGAGCCTCCTCCCGTAGGGGGTAGGCTTCCTTGCCCCCTCCTGTGGAGACAGAGCCTGCCTTGCCCCCTCCTGTGGAGGGGGGTAGGGGGGTGGGCATCCTCACAAGTTTCTCCACCTCCGCGAGTTCCCTCTTGACGTCGAAGCGGGGGAACACGGGCGGCAGTTTTTCGACGGCCATGCCCTCCTTCAAAACGCCGAATTTGAGGGTATCGAAGCCCGCATTCTCATCGCAGGAGAAGCTCTTCAATATCTTCGCGGGCGCGACGGTCAGGAAGGGTTTGAGCGCGACGGCGCAGATCCTGCACGTCTCGGCGAGGTTGTAGAGGACGGTCCCGAGGCGGGCGCGCTTGGCCGCATCTTTTGCGAGGAGCCAAGGCGTCGTCTCGTCGATGTACTTGTTGGCGCGGCCGACGAGCGCGAAGATATCCGCGAGGGCTTCGGGCGCATTTATGGCACCCATGTCCGCGTCGAGCCTCCCGAAAAGCCCTTCACACATCGCGATCAGCTCCCTGTCTGCCTCCTCCGCTTCGCCGCGGGGAGGAACGGCGCCGAAGTTCTGCACGATCATCGCCTGCGTGCGCGAGACGAGGTTGCCGAGGTCGTTGGAGAGGTCGGCATTGATGCGGAGCAGGAACCGCTCCGTCGTGTATTCCCCGTCGCTGCCGAAGGGGATCTCGCGGAGCAGATAGTATCTAACGGCGTCCGCGCCGTAGCGTTTGACGAGTTCGTAGGGGTCGGTGAGTTCGGGGCGGGCATTCTCCTTGGATTTGGAGAGTTTTTCCCCGCCGATGAGCAGCCACCCGTGGCCGTAGATCTGCTCCGGAAGGGGTTCGCCGAGGGCCATAAGAATGGCGGGCCAGATGATGGCGTGGAAGCGGACGATCTCCTTGCCGACGAGGTGAAGCTGTGCGGGCCAGAATTTTTTGTAAAGATCGTCCTTCTCCGTCCCGTAGCCGAGCGCGGAGATGTAGTTGGAGAGGGCGTCGATCCAGACGTAGGCGGTGTGCTTTTCGTCAAAGGGGAGCGGAATGCCCCACTTCACCGTCGTGCGGGAGACGGAGAGATCCTGAAGGCCCGCCTTCAAAAAGTTGTTCACCATCTCGTTGACGCGGGAGGTGGGCTGTAAAAATTGCGGGTTGTCCTCGTAGAGCTTCAGAATGCGGGGCGCGTATTTGGAGAGGCGGAAAAAGTAGCTCTCCTCCCTCTGCTTGGCGACTTCCCTGCCGCAGTCGGGGCACTTGCCGTCTTTGAGCTGGCTCTCCGTCCAAAAGGCCTCGCACGGCGTGCAGTAGTAGCCCTCATATTCGGCCTTGTAGATGTCGCCGCTCTCGTAGAGCTTCTGATAAATGCCCTGCACGCACTTTACATGGTCCTCGTCGGTCGTGCGGAGGAAGCGGTCGTACTTGACGTCGAGGAGCCGCCACATGTCCTTCAGCTCGGCGACGAGCGGATCGATGAAGGCAAGGGGAGTGATGCCCCGTTTCAGGGCCTCTTTCTCGACCTTTTGGCCGTGTTCGTCGGTGCCCGTGAGGAAAAAGACTTCCTCCCCCTTCATCTTATGGAAGCGGGCGAGCGCGTCGCAGATGACCGTCGTGTAGCAGTGCCCGATGTGCCAATTCCCGCTCGGGTAGTAGATCGGAGTTGTGATATAGTATCGTTTCGCCATAGAATACCTCTCTGACATCTTAAAACTTTGTAAGGCTACTTTTTTTCGTTGCTTTTTTAGGGAGGAGCCTTCTCGCTGCCCCTTTCCCCGCGTCATCCTGAGGCCCCAACGGGGCCGAAGGATCCCGTGAACGAAGTCCGTAGGTCTATGAGATCCTTCGCTGCGCTCAGGATGAGCGTTTTTCCCCGCTCATTCTGAGAGAACGCAGTGAAGAATCCCCTCAAACAAAGTCCGTCCTCTCTTTTTCCCTATTATAGCGTAATTCCAAAGAAAAGTAAATGTATTTTACGGCGACCGCTTGCAAATTCTTTTCCGCTGTGGTAGAATGAAAGTGCGACACAACCAAATACTACAAGCACAACGATACAACGGGCATCGGTGTATCCTTCTTCCTATGTGCTTGTTAGGGTTTGTGTCGCAACAATTCGGGGATACTCGAAGCGGGCGCCTCGGATTGAGGTGCCCTTATTTTTTACCCTCTTGTCTGCCCTTGCCCCCTTCGCTCTCCGCGTCATCCTGAGGGCGAAACCCGAAGGATCCCGAAGAACGTAAGTCCGTACTTTCCTCCTCGGGATTCATCGCTTCGCTCTGAATGACGCGAGGAAATGCCTCCCTCGCTTCCCCTGTAGGGGAAAGGGGTTTGAAACCCCTCTGTCACTTCGTGACATCTCCCCTATAAGGGGCGACGAGGGGAAACCGCTCATTCTGAGGGGTTACCCCCGAAGAATCCCCTCAAACGAAGTCCGTGGGCTTATGAGATCCTTCGCCTGCGGCTCAGGATGAACGGACGGGGCAAAGCACAATCAGTCCAAAACCCCTCTGTCACTTCGTGACATCTCCCTTATAAGGGGCGACAAGGTTCTTGCCCCCTCCCATGGAGGGGGGTAGGGGGTGGGCCACAGAGGTATGCCGCAATATCAACTCACGCAAAACCACAAAAAGGAGAAAATAAAATGAAACACAAACTTTTAACCATTCTTTTGGCCCTTTCGGCCATTCTCTGCCTCACCTTCGGCCTTGAGGCCTGCGGTGGCAATGGAGGAAATGGCGGCAATGGTGGAAACGGCGGCGATAGCGGCGACCTTTGGACGGTCGAACGGCTGTATGCGGAGGCGCAGGCCAAGGGCTTCGAAGGCTCCCTCGACGACCTCATCGCCCTCTTTAAGGGAGAGAACGGCAAGGATGGCGTCGATGGCAAGGACGGGAAAGACGGCATCGATGGGAAAGACGGAAAAGACGGCCTCGACGGGAAAGACGGCGTAGACGGAAAAGACGGCAAGGATGGCGTAGACGGCAAGGACGGTCTCGACGGAAAGGACGGAAAAGACGGCCTCGACGGAAAAGACGGGAAAGACGGCGTAGACGGCAAGGATGGCAAAGACGGTCTCGACGGAAAGGACGGCATCGGCATCAAGTCGGTAGAGGTCGATGAAGACGGTCATCTCAAGGTCACCCTCACGGACGGCACCGTCCTCGATGCGGGCAAAGTCACCGCAGACCAACCCGCCGAAGAGGGAACGGAGGGGCTTCGATATCAAAAAATCAAAGGCGAGGACGGCGAATACACCGTCATGGTCACAGGCCTCGGCAATGCTTGGGACACCGACATCGTCATCCCCTCCACCTTTCGCGGTCTCAAGGTTACGGCGATCGACCAAGACGCGTTTAGCGCAAACAGAGGCGGTCTTATAACAAGTATCGAAATTCCCGACAGCGTGACCTCGATCGGGAGTGGCGCGTTCAATGGCTGCGACAGGCTGACAGGGGTCTATATCACCGATCTTGCGGCATGGTGCAGGATCGATTTTGCGGACCGTTATTCCAATCCGCTCTATTATGCAAAGCATTTCTATGTAGAAAACGTGGAACAAAAAGAACTTATCATTCCCGACAGCGCGACCTCCATCGGAAATTATGCGTTCTATGCCTGCAACGAGCTGACAAGCGTGACAATTGGGAGCGGAGTGAAATCGATCGGTGAGTATGCGTTCGGTAGTTGTAGTGAACTGACGAGCGTGACGATCGGGAGCGGCGTGACATCGATCGGAGATGGGGCGTTCGGTGGTTGTTATAAACTTGTTGAAGTATGGAATTATTCGGAATTAAACATCGTCAAAGGGGAAGCAGGGAACGGGGGCGTGGCGGCACATGCAATGTGTGTCTACACGACTGACGAGAAGAGCAAACAGACGACCACCGATGACGGATTCCTGTTCTATGAGGACGAAGAGGCGAGTTATCTGCTTAGATATGACGGGATCAAAGCTGAACTGACGCTTCCGCAAAAATCTCCAAGCGGACGGGATTATGAAATTCACTTAGATGCTTTCTATGGTTGTACCTGGCTGAAAAGCATAGAGATCTCCAATGGCGTGACCGCGATCGGGGGGTATGCTTTTTATGATTGCAACAAGCTGACAAGCGTGACGATCGGGAGCGGCGTAAAATCGATCGGAAATCAGGCATTCAGTGGTTGTAGCAAACTGACAAGCGTGACGATCGGGAGCGGCGTGGAATCGATCGGAGCGGGTGCATTCAATCGTTGCTATAAACTTGTTGAAGTATGGAATTATTCGGAATTGAATATTGTCAAAGGGGACATAGCAAATGGGCGCGTGGCGCAAGATGCAATGTGTGTCTATACGACTGACGAAAAGAGCAAGCAGACGACCACCGATGACGGATTCCTGTTCTATGAGGACGAAGAGGCGAGTTATCTGCTTGGATATGACGGGGGCAAAGCCGAACTGACGCTTCCGCAAAAATCTCCAAGCGGACGGGATTATGAAATTCACTTAGATGCTTTCTATGGTTGTACCTGGCTGAAAAGTATAGAAATTCCCAACGGCGTGACCGCGATCGGAGGGTATTCGTTCGGTGATTGCAGGGAGCTTGAGAGCGTGACAATAGGGAGTGGCGTGACTTCTATTGGAGATAGTGCGTTCGGTGGTTGTAGCGGGCTAACAAACATAGTGATCCCCGACAACGTGGTTTCGATTGGAAGCCGCGCATTCTATGAAACTGCCTATTGCAACGATGAAAGTCATTTGGACAGTAGCGGTGTTATCTATATCGGCAATCATCTTATTGAAGCAAAAACAATAATTTCGGGTGCATACACCATTCGAGCAGGAACAAAGACGATCGCTGGTAGGGCGTTCTATGGTTGTAGCGAACTGACGAGCATTGAAATTCCCGACAGCGTGAAATCAATCGGAGAGTATGCGTTCTATAAATGCAGTGGGCTGACAAGCATCACTATTCCCGACAGTGTGACCTCAATTGGGAATTGGGCATTTTGTGATTGCAGCGGGCTGATGAACGTGACGATCGGTAGCGGTGTGAAATCGATCGGAGGTTATGCGTTCTATCGTTGCAATGGGTTGACAAGCATCACTATTCCCGACAGTGTGACCTCAATTGGGGATGAGGCATTCTATGATTGCAGCGGGCTGATGAACGTGACGATCGGTAGCGGTGTGAAATCGATCGGAAATCGGGCGTTCGGTGATTGCAGTAAGCTGACGGATATCCAATTCAATGGATCGGTGGAGGATTGGCAAGCGATCGAAAAAGAAAGCGGGTGGAATAGCTTCATAGGCGATTACACCATAACCTGCACAGACGGGACGATCGATAAAGAGGACAATGTGACGTACAATACCTGATGCGGTGATGCCTCCGCTTCGGTCGGCATGACAGATTTCGCCGCCACGCGCTCCGCGCGTGGCGGCTGTTTTTTGACTTCGTTTGTGGGGATCCTTCGCCTTCGCTCCGCTCAGGGTCAGAATGAGCGGGGGAAGATGACGTTCATCCTGAGGCGAAGCCGAAGGATCTCATAAACCCACGGACCTCGTTTGAGGGGATTCTTCACTGCGTTCAGAATGAGCGTTACCCCCTCCCGAGGAGGGGGGTAGGGGGGTGGGCAACGATTCTGGATCATGCCCACCTCAGTCGCCTGCGGCGACAGCTCCTCCTCGGGAGGAGCCGAGAGAAACCCCTTTGTCACTTCGTGACATCTCCCCTAAAAGGGGCGACGAGACATGTTCCCCACACCCTCAAAGCGGCATATCCTTGGGGGGCAGAGCATAAAATCAAGCATGAATGCGATTTTTGCGGGCGTGTTTGCCGCGGCGACGGTCCTCTTCCTCTTCCTCGACCCCGACGGGTTTCTGCCCGCCATGCTCTCGGGCGGGGAAAAGGCCGCTCTTCTCTGCCTCGACCTTCTCGCCGTCTACTGCGTTTGGCTCGGCTTCTTTAAGGTCCTCGAAAAGAGCGGCCTTGCCGAAAAAATCTCCCGCCTCTTCTCCCCTCTCGCCAAAAAGCTCTTCCGCACGGACGACAGTGAGGCGATCTACTGCGCGGGGAGCAACCTCTCCGCCAACATGCTCGGCCTCCCCGGTGCGCCTACCCCGCTCGGCATCAAGGCGACAAGGCGGTTCCTCGACACGGGCAACGAGCGCGCCGCCGACCTCCTCTTCGTGCTGAACGCCACGAGCCTGCAACTTCTCCCCACCACCGTCATCGCCCTGCGCATCGCGGAGGGGTCCGCCGCCCCCATGGACGTCTTTCTGCCCACCCTGCTCTCGACGCTCGTCTCGACGCTTGCGGGCGTCCTGCTCCTTTCCCTCGTCCACGCGGTGCGGAGGAAGGGATGAAGTGGCTCTCCCTGCTCCTCCCCCTCCTCTTTTTGGGGGTGTTTTTGTATGCCGCGGTCAAAAAAGTCAAGCTCTACGACGCCTTTGCGGAGGGCGTGAAGGAGGCCCTGCCGCTCGTTTTTTCCCTCTTCCCCTATCTCGCGGCGATGCTGATCTTGTCCGAACTCTTCGAAAAGAGCGGGCTTTCGGCCCTCGTCACGGGGTGGCTTTCGCCCGCCTTTTCCTTCCTCGGGATCCCGCCCGAGATCGCCAAACTCGTCCTCATGAAGCCCTTTTCGGGGAGCGGCTCGACGGCCTTGCTCTCTGAGATCCTGCACACCTACGGCGCGGACAGCTACATCGGGCGGTGCGCCTCGTGCGCCTACGGCTCGAGCGAGACGGTGTTTTACATCTCCGCCGTCTACTTCGCAGGTACAAAAAAACGGGTCCTGACGCCCGTCCTCGTCTCCCTCGCCGCCAACTTTTTGGGGGTGATCTTCGCGTGCATTTTTTGTCGGATCCTGTAATTTTAATGTTTTGTGATCAACGCATAAAAAATTTTGGCGCGAATGAAAATTTTTTTCAAGATTTGAAACATCAAATTGGAAAAATTTTTTTTGAAAAATCTTTGAAAAATCTTTGCTTTTTGCAATGGGGTTGTACTATAATTGCAGTGTCGAACGAAGGAACCCCTTCGGCGGCAAAGACATCGCTCATAATTTTTCCCCCTTATCATATAGTAGAACCCCTCGGAGCGCGAGTTTCGGGGGGTTTTACTTGTGAACGGGAGTACATATGAAAAGGAGGCGGCGGGGTGCAACGATTGCACCCCGCCGCGGTGATTCTGATGAATATTCTGCCGCTCATTCTGAGAGGGTAAAGTCCGTTGCCCACCTCAGTCACCTGAGGGGAAAAGATCCTCGGGAGGAGCCTACGCCAAAGACGGTGGTGGAATTGGAATGACACCCCTTCCGGCTCGCCGCAGATCGGCGAGCCACCCACCCCTCAAGGGGTGGGCAAGGATCTTGGCTCCCCCTTGAGGGGTGGGCAAGGATCTTGGCTCCCCCTTGAGGGGGAGCTGTCACGCGCCCTTGCGTGACTGAGGGGGTGTCGTTCTGATCCCGTCATTCAGAGCAAAACGCAATAGGGGCGACCTCACAGCGGTTTTTGTTCGGCTTTGAAATTCGCACAGCACTCGATGTAGACAAGCACGCACCCATAGAGCAGCCCCGGCCCGTAGTTAAAGATATGGCAGTCGAGCAAGCTCGTCAAGAGCATCGCGCCGATGATGAAGGCCGCCATCGTCTTTTCAAAATTGGGCTTTTTGAACCAGATCCAAAGGGTTTGTCCGCGGTGGAAGAGGTAGGCGAAGAGGGCGACAAGTCCGCCGCTCGCGAGCAGTTGGAGGATCGTATTGTGGACGCGGCGGGGAAGAAGGAACGTGCCTATGCGCGAATATCCGCCGTCGCCGATGTTGTGGAACCCCACGCCGAAGATGGGACGGCTCTTGAAGAGTTCCCAGCTCACCGCGTATTGGTGGATCCTGCCCGACGAGATATCGGGCCTCATCAGTGATTCTCTGATCTTGTCAAAAATTCTGCCGACGAGGCTCGTCGTGTCAAATGTAAACAGGACCACCGAAACGCAGACCGCTACAATCATGACGCAAAAGATCACGGCGTTCAGAATGCGGTTCATTCCCTTTGACTTTGTGAGGACGGCGGCGACGCATGCGATGAACACGACCGCGCCGAAGAGGATCGCCCCGCGGCTCTGCGTCAGGGCGACGCCGAGGACGAACACGCACCCGAGAATGGAGTACGCCCAGCCCCATTTTTCGTTTTTGGCGGCGAAGTAGAAGGGCGCGGGGACGCACATCGCCATGACGCACCCGACGTTGTTGTAGATGCCCCAGCCCGTGCCGACGAGCTTTTCTCGGTCAACTTTCCAGCCCACTCCCTCTTCAAAGACGACGGCTCCCTTGTGCGTGTACATCTCTCCGATCTCGGCAAGAAGTCCCACGCCGATCGCGATGAATAGGGTAAAGATGTAGCTCTTATCGACCTTTTTCCAATCGACGGTGAAGTAGAAATAGAAGTAAAAGACGCAGAGGGACAGGACCTGCAAGAGCGCGAAGGGAATGGCCTTTGCCGCTTCGTACTGTGCGGGGACGAGATTTCCGCCCACGGGGATCTCGCCGTTGAACCCGACGCCCGCGAGCATGTAGGCGACGAGGAGCAACAGAAAGCCGAGGCTCAGCGCGGGGATCTTGCGGGTCGGGTGTTCGATCTGAAAGACGAGGAGCCGCCCGATGAGCAGCACAACGGCGACCGCGAGGATAAAGATGAGCTGGATAAGGTTCGAGGGATCGGAAAAGACGGTGATCGCGGCCTGAGAAAATTTATCGTGTTCGGGGTTGTTTTTATAGGCAAACGTCATGTAACTGCAACAGGCGATGGGGAGGATGCAGAGGGCGTCCTCACACAGCAGCAGACCGACGGCTCCGATGGCGAGATAGATATAATAGACAGGCAGTTCAAGGGCAAAGATCTCGGAAACGGCCATGAGAATGGCGATGAGAAAGGGATAGACCGCAGAACGGTAAAACGCGCGGACGACCCGCGTGAACCTTGCCTCTTCGAGTTGTGGGAACAATGCGATGAGCATATATTGATTATAACAGGAACCGTCCGCAAAAGCAAGGCAATTCCTCTCCTTTTGTGTGAAAATTAACGTAAAAAATTAAAATCACAGCCGTGATGAACGACAGGCGTTTTTGGCTTTCTCTCCCAAGGGGAGTCGAGAGAAACCCCTCTGTCACTCGCGTTGCTCGTGACATCTCCCCTATAAGGGGCGACGAGAATAAGGTGACCCACCCCCCTACCCCCCTCCCATGGAGGGGGCAAAGGGCCTACCCCTTCGGGGGGACCCTCTTGCTGCCCCTGTAGGGGAAGTGCCCCGAGCTTGCGAGGGGAAAGGGGTTTTTGAAACCCCTCTGTCACTCGCGTTGCTCGTGACATCTCCCCTATAAGGGGCGACGAGAATAAGGTGACCCACCCCCCT
>CANPZV010000038.1 GCA_947589285.1 uncultured Clostridia bacterium | reverse complement strand
ACGGCGGAGCCGTGACGGATGAGGGGCATTTTAATTGGGAACACCCCTCATCACCGCCTTCGGCGGAGCTTCCCCCCAAGAGGGGAAGCCTCCTCTCGCTGCCCCTCATAGGGGGCAACAAGTCGGTTTTGCTTCGCTCAATATTTCTCCCTAAAGGGGCGATGAGAGTTCGGCATAGATCCACAAAATTCACTCCAACGAATGCTCCACAGACGGAGTTTTTATCATGTATCTGATCGTCGGTCTCGGGAATCCCGAGGAAAAGTATGCAAAGACCTTTCACAACATGGGCTTTATGGCGGCGGGGGACGTCGCCGAGGCTCTGCATGTGAAGTTCAAAAAAAGGGAGTGCGAGGCGAGCGTTGCGGAGGGTTATCTCAACGGTGAAAAAGTCATCATCGCCCGCCCGCTCACCTATATGAACGCCTCGGGCAGGGCGGTGAAACAGCTCGCCGCAAAGTACAAGATCTCGCCCAAGGAACTCGTCGTCATCTACGACGATTACGACCTTCCCAAGGGCCATGTCCGCATCCGTCCCTCGGGAAGCGCGGGCACGCACAACGGCATGCGCTCTGTCATCGCGGAGCTTGGCTTCACCGATTTCGCCCGTATCCGCATCGGCATCCGCGATGAGGCGGTCAACGTCCCGCTCATCGATTACGTCCTCTCCGACGTCAAAAAAGAGGACTACGAACTCTTTATCTCCGCCTGCAAACGTGCGGCGGAGGCCGCGCTCGCCCTCGCCTCGGGCAGGGACTTTGAGCGCGTCATGACAGAATATAACGGATGAGTTTTTTCTCCTATGACAATTTGGGGGGCGAATTTCCGCTCATCGAAGAGAGTCTCCGCCAAGGGCTTCCCTCGGCGGTTTTCGGTGTGCCCGACGAGAGCAAGTACCTCATCGCCTCGCTCACGGAGGGGAGGGCGGTCTACATCACTGCCGACCCGCTCTCCGCCCGCCGCGCCCACGACGCGATCTCCGTGCTGTCGGGCAGAAAGACCGTCCTCCTCTCGGCAAAGGACGAGGTCCTGCTCTACCGCCGCGCGGGGTCCAAGGACGCCCTTTACCGCCGCCTGACCGCGCTCTATGAATGGGAGAGGGGGGCGGAGATCCTCGTCTGCGACGTCGAAGCCCTCATCCAGCTCGTTCCCAAGCATCTCAAAGTCTTTCATCTTGCCGTCGGCGGGGAGACGGACATGCGCGCCCTCGTCTCCGCGCTCGCACAGGCGGGCTATCAAAGGGAGTACACCGTGGACGGCAGGGGGGCGTTCTCGGTCAGGGGAGACATTCTCGACATCTGGCCGATCAATGAGGCGCACCCCGTCCGCATCGACTTTTTCGGCGACAGTGTGGAGGCCGTCAAGCCCTATGACGAGGAGACGGGGGAGCGGTACGAAAAGCTCTCCTCCGTGGACATCGTTGCGGCGACGGACGCCCTTCTCGGGGAGGGCGAGGCCCCTTCGGTCGATGAAAAACTCAAGAGGGAGATCTCCTCTCTCCCCGTCTCCGTCCGCGCCCGCATGGAGGGTGCGCGGGAGGAAATGGAGACCGACGGCTTCCTCTCCGACTTCCTCTTGCCCCTGCTCGAAGGCTCGGGGGAATTTTTGCGGGATCTCGCGGGGGATCCTCTTGTCATCATCGACGAGGGGAAACTCATCCGCGACAAGATAGAGGGGCTGTACCGCGAGCATGGGGAGAGGTTCAAACTCCTCTTGAAGGGGGGCGAGGCGTTGCCCTGTTCTGAGAGGCAGTACATTCCCCGCGAACACATCGACAGCCTTTCGGGCTACCGCACGCTGACCCTTCAGACCTTCATGGGGAATCCCTTCCTCACGAACCCCCTCAAAATTTTCAACTACAAGACGACGCCCGTGCGCCGCTATCTCAATTCTGCCGCCGAGCTTTCCGCCGACCTCCGCACATGGATGCAGACGGGCTACCGCGTGATGGTCTACTGCGGCAACGGGGAGCGGGTGCAGAAGCTCCGTGAGGAACTTGCGGGGGCATTTCTGCCCCTCTCGCCCCTGCCCGCCCGCCTTGAGGAGCTTTCAGGCGTCGCCCTCCTCCCTGCGAACCTCGAACACGGGTTTTTGGTCCACGATTGCAAGCTCGCCGTCATCGGCACGGGCGACCTCTTCACGAAGGCCGTCAAGGAACGCCGTATCAGGAAGAAGAGGGGGGACCTCTTCGTCGCGCCCGAAGTGGGGGATTACGCCGTCCACGAGACGTACGGCGTCGGCCGCATCACAGGCACCAAGAAGATAGAGACGACGGATGGCACCAAGGAGTACATCGCCCTTGAATACAAGGACGGGGACACCCTGTACGTCCCCGTCGAGAATATGGACGTCCTCTCCAAATACATGGGAGGGGATTCGCCCCAGCTGTCCAAGATCGGCGGCGGGGAGTTCGAGCGGGTGAAGGCCCGCGTCCGCGCCTCCCTGAAAAAGATGGCGTTCGACCTCAAGGCCCTCTACGCCGAGCGGCAGGAGAAGGTCGGCTACGCCTTCCCCGAATATCCCGAGCTGATGGACGAATTTATCGCCGCCTTTCCCTATGAGGACACGCCCGACCAGACCTCCTCCTTCGAGGAGATCAAGGAGGACATGTGTTCGAAGAAGGTCATGGACCGCCTGCTCGTCGGGGACGTCGGCTTCGGCAAGACCGAAGTGGCCCTCCGCGCGGCGTATCTGTGCGTCCTCTCGGGACGGCAGGCCGCCCTCATGTGCCCGAGTACCGTTCTCTCCGAACAGCATTATCAGACCGCCCTCGAGCGGATGAAGGACTTCGGGGTGCGCGTCGCCTGCCTCAACCGCTTCCGCACGGACAGGGAGGCCGCAAAGGCCCTCGCCGACGTAGCGAGCGGGGCCGCCGACCTCGTCATCGGCACCCACAGGCTCCTCTCTGCCGATGTGAAATTCCACGATTTGGGGCTTCTCATCCTCGATGAGGAACAGCGGTTCGGCGTCGAACACAAGGAGAAGATCAAAAATTACAAGCGGGACGTCGATTGCCTCACGATGACGGCGACGCCCATTCCGAGGACGTTGCATCTGTCCCTCTCAGGGATCCGTGACATCTCCACCATACGGACGCCGCCGCAGGCGCGTCTGCCCGTGCAGACCTACGTCGCCGAGGAGACGGAGACCCTGCTCCGCGACGCCATTCTGCGGGAGATCGCGCGGAAGGGGCAGACGTTCGTTCTCTACAACAGGGTGGAGAGCATCTACGCCTTTGCCGCGCGTTTGAAGGAGATCGTCCCCGAGGCGAACGTCTGCATCGCCCACGGCAGAATGGACAGGGCGTCTTTGGAGCGCAATGTGTTCGGCTTCTACCGCGGCGAATACGACGTTCTCGTCACGACGACCATCATCGAGAACGGCATCGACCTCCCCAACGCCAATACCCTCATCGTCATCGACGCAGACAGGCTCGGCATCTCCCAGCTCTATCAGCTGCGCGGACGGGTGGGGAGGAGTTCCCGCCTCGCCCACGCCTACTTCACTTACAAGCCCGAGCGGGTCATGACGGAGAACGCCTCCGAACGGCTCAAAGCGATCATGCAGTTCACCGAACTCGGCTCGGGATTCAAGATCGCCATGCGCGACCTCGAGATCCGCGGCGCGGGGAACGTCCTCGGCGCGGAACAGCACGGGCACATGGACAAGGTTGGCTACGAACTCTACGCCAAGATCCTCAAGGAGGAACTCACGGGCGTGAAGGAGGAGGGCGTGGAGCTTGACATCAAGTCCACGGCCTACATTCCCGAATCGTATGTGGAATCCAACGCGGGCCGCATGGACTGCTACAAGCAGATCGCCGAGATCGGGGGAGCGTCCGACTACAAGCGGGTGTGTTCCTCCATGGAGGAGACCTACGGCAGAATGCCCGAGGAGACGCTGAACCTCCTCATCATCGCCCTGATGAAGGCGTATGCACGCAAGCTCGGCGTCAGAAAGATCTCTGTGAGCGGAAAGGGGGGAAGGCTCGAGTTCGCCTCCCTCAACACCCTCGGGGAGGAAAAGCTCGCCGCGGCGATGGAGGCCTTCAAGGGGAAATTCCGCCTCGAGATGACGACGTCGCCCGCCCTCGCCTTTCCGTTTTTGGGCGACGGGAGCAGAACAATGGTCCAGATGACGAAATTTTTGAAATTTGCGGCAACTTTTACATGATTTTTCTCTGTTTGTCACCAAAAAGAATTGCACATTTTTGCAAAATAGGCTATAATAGAAGCCGTATGAAAAATCGTGGGGGTTTCCTGCGGTTCGGAATTTCGAAGAACGGAGTATTTTACCATGAAGCATAGAACAAGAGCGGCAATAGCGATCTCCGTAGCGTCAGTCATGGCGTGCGGGCTTCTTGCGGGTTGCGATCTCGTGACGACGGACGCAAAGAAGGACTATGAACAGGTGATCGCCGAAGTCAACATCACGGAGAGCGAGGAATTCAACGCAGGCGGGGAATTCGCCGCCTATAAGGACGTCATCGGGACGGAGAGCATCTACAAGCGCGACATGGTCGCGAGCTTCGTCGCGAGCGGCTCCTCCGTCATGAGCCAATACGGCTGGACCTATCACGACACATTCGAAGCCATCAAAGACAGCCTCATCAACCGTCAGGTGTATGTGCAGTATGCGAAGGTGTACTTCCTCTCGCAGGGCAACAGCGACTGCACCGTTCAGGGCTATCAGGCCGCCGTCAATGCGGCCACGGGCGGCGAGCTTGACAAGGCGATCGCGGGCCTCGGATATTTCCTTACGGAGGAGGAAGAGCAAGAAGCTCTCTACGGCCTCCGTTCCTCCTTCAACAGTTCTCTCGACGCCGTTGAAGAGGGCATCATCGACGCGGACGAGGACGACGCGGACAGTGCGTCCGTCCGCACGACCCCGACGGGCGTCGATACGGAGAGTGAACACTACTACGACGCAGATTACAGGATCTACACGGGTACCGAGACGGTATTCGGCAGCTATGAGAAGGTGGAAGGCTCCACGGCCTACACGAGGAGGCAGGCCTATTCGACCTTCCTCACCAACCTCCGCTCCAGCGGCCTGCTCGACGGTGGGGAGGACACCACGAAGATCGAGGAGCTGAGCTACTTCAAGCGCGAACGCAAAAATTCCTACGAGAGCGCGATCATCAACAAGCTGTCCGACGCATTCGAGGAGGAAGCCGCGAAGGGCGTCACCGACCAGTGGATGAAGGACAAGTACGACACGATCCTCAAGAACCAAAAGGACGGCTTTGAGGCGGACACGCTCTCCATCGACGACGCGCTCGACGGCATGTCCGATTCCTCCTTTGTCCTGACCGCGCCGCAGGCGGGGTACGGATTCGTCATCAATATCCTTCTTCCCTTCTCCGCACAGCAGACGCAGGACCTCGGCGACATCGAGATGGACAAGGGCGACACGCAGGGCAACAAGTTTGCATGGCGCGCGAGCATTCTGAAAAACGTGCTTGCGACCGACCAGCGCGGCACCTGGTTCACGGGTGAGGAGGATTATTCCTTCGACGGAACGGATGCGGAAGGCCTCTACAACGCGGCCTCCAATGGCGCGGCGAGGAGCAATTATCTCTTCTTTGAAAACTCTCTCTCCGCGGACAAGAGCGGCGAGGGCAAGCAGTACGAACCCCTCAAAAATTACTACGGCAAGTACTCCTACAACGGCACCGTCACCAAGGACGACGACGGGAAGTACACCGTGAAGCCCAACAAGATCAAGATCGACGGCTTCATCTCCGAGATGGAGGGGTACCTCAAGAGCGCGGGCCTTACAACGAAGGTCACCCACGACATCGACGGCAATTACTATAAACAGACCGATTACTATGACAAAGACGGCAAGGTGGATTACTCCAAGTTCGTCTACTATGAGGGCAACGTCGAATTCGGGGGCGGGTTCAATGCGAAGAACATGTTCGTCGCAGGTTCGCCCGAAAACAAGGCCTTCTCCGTCATCAACGAACTCTCCTTTGCATACAATACCGATACGGCGGGGCTGAATACCTATCTCGGCTATGCCGTGACGCCCAAAAAGACCGACTTCGTCTCCGAGTTCGAGTATGCGGCGCAGGAGGTCTGCAAAAAGGGTGCGGGGCATTACATCGTCGTCCCGTCCGACTACGGCTGGCACATCATCTATTGCACGTTCTCCTTTACGGACGATTTGACGCCCTTCGGGGCCGCGGGCAGCTTCGACGCCGCGGACAAGGACACGGAGGGGAGCTTTGCGAACCTCTTCTATGAGGCGCAAAAGACGGCGGCCACCAATTCCTATTCGAGCAACAAGCAGACCGACATCATCAACCGCTTTGCGGAAGTCGGCTCTACCGTCTACGAGGACCGCTATGCCGACCTGAGCGGACTTGACAGCGCGTCCTGATCCTTCGACTTATGAATATTTGGGAAGTTATCTGGAAATCAATGGTACTCGGCACGGTACAGGGACTCACGGAGTTCCTGCCCGTTTCATCGAGCGGGCATCTCATCTTTTTGCAGAAAGTGATGGGGTACGACATCGGCGGCGGCAGCATGACCTTCGTCAACGTCATGCTCCACTTCGGCACGCTCATCGCCGTCTGCGCCGTGTTCTTCAAGGACATTCTCGCGCTGTTCAAAAAGCCCTTTAAGACCTTGTTGATGCTCATCGTCGCGACGATCCCCGCGGGCGTCGTCGGGATCCTTTGGGACGATACGATCGACGGGTATTTCTCGGGGAAGCACGCCATGATCCTGCTTGCGATCTGCTTTTCGGTGACCGCGCTCCTGCTCCTCGTGTGCGAACTGGTCGCCCATTCCCCGAAGCGCAAGGAGAGGGACCTCGGCTGGCGGAACGCGATTCCCATGGGTCTCATGCAGGCCGTCGCGCTCCTCCCGGGGGTGTCGCGGAGCGGTTCGACGATCGTTGCAGGCACGGTGAGCGGGGCAAAGACGCAGGACGTCGCCAAGTTCTCCTTCCTCATGAGCATTCCCGTCATCTTGGGAAGCGTGGCCGTGGAGATTTACGGCTTCATCAAGGAGCCGCAGTTCTCGGAGACGGCGAACGGCGGGCTGTACACGGCGGTGGGGGTCATCGTCGGCGTCGCCTTCGCGGCGATCTTCGGCTTCATCGCCATCAAGGCCATGCTGAAGATCATCGGCAAGGCGAACTACAAGTGGTTCGCGCTCTACCTCATTCTCCTCTCTGTCACCTGCCTCTGCCTCGACGTCGCAGGCATCATCGCATAAATCAAGCAAAACAGCATATTTTTCAAAAAACAGGCGGTTTGCCTGTTTTTTGTCAAATTATAGGTTGATTTTTAGCTATTTTTTGGTATAATAGAAGTGAGGTGAATCTATGACGATCAAAACGAGCCAAGTTCTTTCGATCACGGAAGCCAACCAGAATTTTTCCCGCGCGGCGCGGATCGCCGACAGAGAGGGGAGCGTTGTCATCTTTAAGAACAACAGGCCGCGGTATATGCTTGTGACTTTGCAGGACAATCCCGCCCTCGACCTCACGGACGATGAAAAGATCGACGTCGTTGCCGCCCGCATTTTGGAGAGACACCGTAAGGCCTTTGAGGAACTTGCAAAATGATAAGATTTGGCAAAGAAAAGGTGAAACTGCTTCACCGTCTGCTCATCGAGCAGACAGGCGGCGAGGAGGCATACGGGACGAGGGATTGCTTGAATCTGCCCTTCGGTCCTGCGACGCTTCCTTTGACGGAAAAGACCTCTTTCCCTCCAAAGAGGAGAAGGCGGCGCGGATGTGCGTGGGGCTGATTTCCAACCACGCCTTTGTTGACGGCAACAAACGGATCGGCGTCTATGTACTTTTGACCTTTCTCGAGGTCAACGGCATCATGCTCGAGGCGACAGACGGCGAACTTGCCGAAATCGGCATCTCCATGGCAAAGGGCGAAATGAAATATGAAGGCCTTCTGCAATGGATATATGAGCATGAGGCGTAGTTCACTTCCCGCATAAATCGAGCAAAACCTCCCATACTGACGGCATGGAGGTGAAAGAGTATGAGATTGAACTGCGGCGACATCTGCCCCAAGACGGGCGCATACAAGGTCGTTGACGGCGACGGCAAGACCGTCGGGAAAGTCTATGTCGGCGAGGGCGAAACCATGCCCCCCACACAGAGAAGTGACTGCCATTACGAGTTTGAATCTTGAATCTGACAACTTTCAGAGGAGACAGCGGACAAAAGTCCGCTGTCTTTTGCCGTCCAAAGGCCAACACTCCGTCACACCTTGCCGCGCCCTCCGCATACCTTGATAAAAAGGGGGAAGGGGAAATGGTTCTTGAGAGCGTCGGGGAGGATATGAAAACGCTCCGCATCGTCACAAAGGCGTATGCGGGGCGGGAGGGGGAGCTGTCTTCCGTCCTCCAATATGTGTATCAGTCCATTGTACTCGGGCAGAGGGGGGAGCGGGAACTTTCGATGCTCTTACAGCGCATCGCGTCGGAGGAGATGCGGCACCTGCAGATCGTCGGATCGCTCATCACCCGCCTCGGCGCACCGCCCCTCTTCACCGCCTGCCCGCCCTACCCCGTGGGGTACTATTCGGCCTCCTGCGTCAACTACGCAAAGGAGACGGGGGAGATGCTGGCGGCGGACGTCGCCTCAGAGGAGAACTCCGTCAAGGCCTATGAGGGCATGCTCAAGGAGATCGAAAATCCCGCCGCCGCGGAGGTCATTCTCGCCCTCATGAAGGAGGAAGAGGAACACCTCCGTCTCCTTCGCCGTCATTGAGCGGCCGCATCTTTTCGGGCATGAATTTCCAATACCGCACGGGCATGTAGCCGCGCATCTGTTTGAGCCGCTCGCGGGAGGGAATGTTCACGCTGTCGTAGTATTTCCGCCACAGCTTCTGCCACGCCGTCTCGTCGGCGGAGAGGACGATCTCGGCCTCCGAAAGGGGCGCGAGGAAGGTATTTTCGCCGTCATAGACGGCGGCTTTTTTTCGGTTGACGTCATGAATGACGAAGGGGATCTGCGGCATGCGCGCCCGAAAGTGGGGGACGAGCAGGTCGCAGATGTCGTTGTCGGGCGTGACGGGAGCATAGAGCGCGCCGCTCGCCGTCGCAAGGAAGCGCACAAAGCCGTGGAAACGGTGGATCTCAAACCCCACCCTGCGGATACATTCGTCGGCGGCAAGGGCGGCGTCCTCGCCGAGCATGTCGCGCACAGGACGCTTTTTTTCTGCGATCAGGCGGAAATAGGCGAGTGCGATGTTGTCCCTGTTCGGGTCGCCGCTCCGAAGCAGGGTGTCGAGGTCGCGCATGCAGTCCTTGTCGAAGGAGAGGAGCCTCTCCTCGACGCGCTTCGCCCGCGCGGCGTCTGTCCGCACGAACACCGTCTGCTGTCCGAGGACAAGCTGTTTGTTCCCCGAAGTCAGACATGGCTCGCCGTCGCGGAAGGAGAGGGCGAGAGCCGTCAGAAAGGCCTCCTTCGAGCCGTCATAGAAATAGATCATAATTCCCCCGTAAGTGCCGAGACCGCCGTTTCGCTCATCGAAAAGAGGCTCAGCTGTTCGGCGGTTTCGCCCGCCTCCGCGGCCGCAAGGAGGCCCCGCACCGCCTGCTCTCCCGCGCCGTAAAATTTGCCACCCGCCGTGATAAAGTGCCTCGCCCGCTTCAACGCCACCCGCATCTTCTTCAAGTGTTCAAAGGTGAGTTTTGTGTACCGCCGCGCACACAGGATCCTCTGCGCGCTCCTTGCGCCGATCCCCGGGACCCGAAGAAGCATCTCGAGGGGAGCCTTGTTGACCTCCACGGGAAAGAGGTCCATGTGCGCAATGGCCCAGGCGCACTTGGGGTCGAATTCGAGGGAGAGATCCTCGTCCGCGGGCAGGAGTTCCTCCGCGCTGAAACCGTAGAAGCGCAACAGCCAATCGGCCTGATACAGCCTGTGTTCCCTGAGAGCCGCACCCGCAGCCTCGGGCAGGAGGGGGTCGTGTACCACGGGCACATAGGAGGAATAATAGACCCGCTTCAATCCCCGCTTGCGGTACAGCCCCTCGGAGAGGCGCAGGATCGCGCCGTCCTTTTCGGGACTTGCCCCGACGATGAGCTGGGTCGTCTGCCCCGCGGGGAGGAAGTGCCCCTTTCTCTTCTCCGCCCTGAAAATTTCCTTCTCCCGCTGCAGTTTCGACATGGGGACGAGCAAACTCTCCCTGTCCTTTTGCGGCGCGAGGAGTTTCAGGCTGCTCTCGGAGGGGAGTTCGATGTTGAAGCTCATTCTGTCCGCAAGGAGGGCGGTTTTGTTCACGATCTCCATATCGGCGTGCGGAATGCCCTTCACATGGATATAGCCGTGGAAGCGGTAGTCCTCGCGCAGTTTCTTTACGACGAGATAGAGCTGTTCCATCGTGTGGTTGGGCGAGACGTGTACCGCCGAGGAGAGAAACAGCCCCTCGATATAGTTGCGCTTGTAGAAGTCCATCACGAGTCCGCAGATGTCGTCGGCCGTCGCGGTGGCGCGGGGGATGTCGTTGTCCCGTCGGTTGAGACAATACTTGCAGTTGTAAATGCAATCGTTGGAGAGCAAGATCTTGAGGAGGGAGATGCACCGCCCGTCGGGAGTGAAGGAATGGCAGCAGCCCGAGGCGTAGCCGTTCCCGATGCCGCCCTCGTTGCGCCTGCCGCTCCCCGAGGAGGAGCAGGACACGTCGTATTTCGCGCTCTCCGTGAGGATCGCCAGCGTCCGTTCGTCTATCATGCCCCCATTATAGCACGTCTTTTTCGGTTTGTCAAACATTTGTTCGAAATATTTGTTGTGACCTCAGAATGAGCGCATTTCCTCGCCCCCTCCGTGGGAGGGGGGTAGGGGGGTGGGTCACCGCATTCCCTTGTCGCCCCTTATAGGGGAGATGTCGAGGCGTAGCCGAGACAGAGGGGTTTCAAAACCCCTTTGGCTCACTGCGTTCGCCACTTCCCCTATAAGGGGCAGCGAGGGAATACCGCGTCATTCAGAGCGTAGCGATGAATCCCGAGGAGAGAATACGGACTTCGTTCTTCGGGATGTTTCGGCTTCGCCTCAACATGACGCAAAGAACGGGGCAGCGAGGGAATACCG
>CANPZV010000037.1 GCA_947589285.1 uncultured Clostridia bacterium | reverse complement strand
CGTACTTTCCTCCGCGGGATTCTTCGGTCGCTTCGCTCCCTCTGAATGACGCAAGGAAGCCTCCCGTGTCACCGCGCTTTTGCCTCCCGCGTCATCCTGAGCGCAGCGAAGGATCCCGAAGAACGAAGTCCGTACTTTCCTCCGCGGGATTCTTCGGTCGCTTCGCTCCCTCTGAATGACGCAAGGAAGCCTCCCGTGTCACCGCGCCTTTGCCTCCCGCGTCATCCTGAGCGCAGCGAAGGATCCCGAGGAACGAAGTCAACAACTATGAAGAACTTCTACACCTATATTATTACCAATGACCGCAGAACCACATTATATGTCGGCGTTACAAATAATATAGCGCGCAGAATGTATGAACACAAGCACGGCTTATTAGAGGGGTTCAGCAAGCGATACAATTTGCACAGGCTCGTTTTTGTCGAACATCATGACAACGAACGTGCTGCGATAGAAAGGGAAAAGTCCTTAAAAGGAAAATCGCATGCAAAGAAAGTGGCATTGATTGAGGAGCAAAACCCGAATTGGGACGATTTGTCACCAGAAGAATCGTTTTAATGCGCAATGTGAAACGACTGTTGGGATTCTTACTTCGCGCTCGTGCCGCCCTTAGAGCAACAAGAATGCGGGCGGGGCGGTCGCTTCACTCCCTCTGAATGACGCAAGGAAGCCTCCCGCGTCACCGCGCCTTTGCCTCCCGTGTCATCCTGAGCGCAGCGAAGGATCCCGAAGAACGAAGTCCGTATTTCACTCCGCAGAATAACGCTATCAGTCTGAAAAGAAACTATAAATATACAAAAAGGAGCCGATCATGGCAAAACGAGAAACAAGCCCGGAACTCACAGACGAATTCAAAAAGACGCTTGCGATGACCAAGGTCCTCGACGTGGAGGTCAATGACGAACTCAAGCGTTCCTTCATCGCCTATGCAATGGCGGTCAATAAATCGAGAGCCATTCCAGACGTCCGCGACGGGTTGAAGCCCGTCCACCGCCGCATTCTCTATGCGATGCACGAGATGGGTCTCTATAATGACAAGGCATACCGCAAGTGCGCCCGCATCGTCGGCGACGTCATGGGTAAATTCCACCCGCACGGCGACAATTCGGTGTATGACGCCCTCGTCCGCCTCGCGCAGGATTTCTCCATCAACTTCCCGCTCGTGGACGGCCACGGCAACTTCGGGTCCGTTGACGGCGACCCGCCCGCGGCCATGCGTTATACGGAGGCCCGCCTCACCAAGCTCGCCGCCGAAATGCTCCGCGATCTCGACAAGGAGACGGTGGACTTCTTCCCCAACTTCGACGGCATCGAAATGGAACCCGCCGTCCTCCCCGCGCGGTTCCCCAATCTCCTCGTCAACGGGTCGGACGGCATCGCCGTCGGCATGGCGACGAACATTCCGCCCCACAACCTTGCCGAAGTCATCGACGGCACGATCGCCATGATCGACAATCCCGACATCACCGTCGAGGAACTCATGGAGTACATTCCCGCGCCCGATTTCCCCACGGGCGGCGTCATCATGGGGCGGAGCGGCATCCGCAAGGCATACAGGACGGGGCAGGGGAACATCGTCATCCGTTCCAAGTGCGAGATCGAGGAACACGGCACGGGCGCGAACGTGAGGAGCAGGATCATCGTCACGGAGATCCCCTATCAGGTCAACAAGGCCCAGCTCGTCATCCAGATCGCCGACCTCGTAAAGGATAAGCGCGTCGAGGGCATTTCGGACATCCGCGACGAGAGCGGCCGCGAGGGGCTTCGCATCGTCATCGAATGCAAGAAGGACGCCAATGCGCAGGTCGTCCTCAATACCCTCTACAAGCACACCAATTTGCAGGTCTCGGACGGGATCATCCTCCTCGCCCTCGTCGAAAACGGCACGGAGCCGCGGTATCTGTCCATCAGGGATATCCTGTGCTACTACCTCGCCCATCAGAAGGACGTCATCCGCCGCAGGACGGCGTACGACCTCAACAAGACCGAGGAGCGCGCACACATCGTTGCGGGCCTCGTCCTCGCCCTCGCTAACATCGACGAGGTCATTCGCATCATCAAGGAATCTGCCGATAAAAATTCTGCCTGCGCCAAACTCATGGAGAGTTTCGAACTCTCCGAAGCGCAGGCCAACGCCATTCTCGAGATGAGACTGCAACGCCTCACCTCCCTCGAGGTCGAAAAACTCAAGGAGGAACTCGAAGCCCTCCGCGCGACGATCGCCGACCTTCGGGACATCCTCGCGCACGAGGAACGGGTGCTTGCGATCATCCGCGACGACCTCACCGCGATCAAGGCCAAATATCCCTCCGAGCGCAGGACGGAGATCTCCGTGGACTTCGGCGACATCGAGGACGAGGACCTCATCGACGAAGAGGACGTCGTCATCTCCATGACTTCGGGCGGGTACGTCAAGCGCATTCCCGTCGCCGAATACAGGGCGCAGGGGAGGGGCGGCGTTGGCATCACCGCCCACAAGCCGAAGGAGGACGACCTCATCTCCGATATGTTCGTCTGTTCCACCCATGTGCCCATTCTCTTCTTCTCCAACCTCGGCAGGGTGTACTCCATCAAGGGCTACATGATCCCAGAGGCCAACCGTCAGGCAAGGGGAAGGGCGATCGTCAATCTTTTGCCCCTCTCGGCAGGGGAGAGGATCGCGGCCGTCCTGCCCGTCCTCGGCAGCGAAGAGGGGTACCTCATCATGGCGACGAAGAACGGCCTCGTGAAAAAGACCCCCGCAACGGAATTCGATCACATCTTAAAGACGGGCAAGATCGCCATCAAGATCGTCGAGGGAGATGAACTCATCGCAGTCCGCTTCGTCAAGGACGGCGACGAAGTCATGCTCGCTTCCCATTCGGGCAAGTGCATCCGCTTCAACGAGAGCGACGCCCGCCCGATGGGAAGGGACACGATGGGCGTCAGGGGCATGAACCTCGAGGGGGAGGACCGCGTTGTGGATATGCTCGCCCTGCACGAGGGGTACGACATTCTCACCGTCTCCGAAAACGGTTACGGCAAGCGCACTTCGCCCGAGGAGTACAGATTGCAGTCCCGTGCCGGCAAGGGCATCAAGGCGGGCGTTTTCAACGAAAAGACGGGCGCACTCGTCAATATGAAGCTCGTCTCCGACGCCAACGACGTCCTTCTCGTCACGAGCGCGGGCGTCATCATCAGAATGCACGCAGACAGCATCTCGACGATCGGCAGGAACACCCGCGGCGTGCGGCTGATGAACGTGCGGGCGGGGTGCATCGCGACCGTCGCCGTTACCGACCGCGACGACAGCGCGGAAGTGGAGGCTCCCGAAGAGACCGCCGCCGACGTCCCCGTAGAGACCGACGGAGAGGAGTAAAAGGTAGCATACAACAAAAAAGACGCGAAAAGCGTCTTTTTTGTTGTATATATGGTCCAAAAGTTAAACGAATAGGAAAATGGTTACGATTAGGATAAAAGGGCGTCGAGATAGCCATTCAGTTTCATCTGTCCGTTTTTATTCAACGATCTGTATTTTTGTATGAGTTTTAACTCCTCTTCTTTCAAGATAGTCCGCTTGTTATTGGCGGGAAAGGACGGACTTCCGCATTCGTTGGTCCTCCCAATCAAAAAATCGACTGTGCAATCAAAAAAATCAGCGTATGCAATCAAATTTACGATATGAGGCTCCCGCAGACCGTTTTCATAGCATGCGACAGTTGCTTGCCCAATGCCAAGATTTTTGGCAAGTTCCTCTTGTGTCAATCCATTCGATTGCCGAAGTTGGCGCAATAATTCACCAATCGTCATTTTATTCTCCTTGTAATAAAAATTTTATCACAGACGCAATTTTTTGCTTGACAATAATGCAATTGCAATTTATAATAAAATTACAAATGCAATACAAAAAAAGGAGATATTATGAAGCGCGGAATAAGGTTTGTTTTGATGACGGCCGTGATGATGGCGATCGTCATGTTATCAACAGGATGCGGGGGCATCTTTGATTCGCTGTTCAGTTCTTCCGGAACGGGGAGCGGCAATGGAACAACGCCTGTCAAGAAGTTGGAAACGCCAAAAGTGCAAAGATATGGTTGCGTCTTGATGTGGGATGAAATAAAAGATGCCACATCGTACGAAGTAAAGGGGAGCAATGGATTCAATAAATCCGTTACAAAAACATATTGCGCACCGAGCCTTCCGTCTGACAACAGGTATACGGTAAAAGCAATGTGTGAAAACGGAATGTCGGAGCCATCTTCTGAGATGTCGCTTTTCGACCCGACGAAAAGGTACAGCTCCTTTATGGAGATTGTACTCGAAAACAACAAAGAATATACGATTTCTTCCTCAATCGATCAGGTATATGTTTCGGGAACGGGAGAGGATTGCTCGATTGTCGTAAATGAACGCGATTCCGATCTTCACATTAAATTAGATAATGTGACTATGGTTTCAAAAGAGCGAGTAAGTTGTATCGGGGCTTATGGAGAAGAAATAGACCAAAATTATACAGTAATCATTGAGGTCATAGGCAAAAACACGTTGACTTCAAAGGACGTGGTGTCTGTTCCCGTACAGCCGGCGAAGAATACGGAGAAAGATGGTACGCAAGGATATTATGGAGGCAACGGACTTAGATTGCCGAATATTGTAATCATCGGCGACGGAACATTAAAATGTACAGGGGGTCAAGGAGGTACGGGCGGACAAGGTGCCGACAGCGGCGGCGGTGGTCTTTTTGACGGGTTTTTGAAGGGATATGGTTATGGTGGAACCGGTGGGAGCGGCGGTAGCGGTATTAAATGTTCAAAGCTGTTTTTAAGCATGAAAGGAGACGGAAAGGTCGAATCATTTGGTGGAGCCGGCGGCTCCGGAGGCGTGCCGGGATCGAATGGAAGTGTTGGAACAGGGTGGCTTGGATCGATAACATGGGATCAGGCGCACGGCCATGCGGGAATCGATGGGATCGCTGTACGCGGTACTGCCTACGTTATATCAGGCATGTGTAATTTTTAATGATCGATGAATGATTTCTCATCAAGGTTGCAAAAAAGACGTCTAATGGCGTCTTTTTTATCTCTTATACGATTGTGCAGTTTTATTCTCTCTCCTTCATACTCCGTGTGTTATGCTGAGAAAAGGTATGAGACAAGTCAGAAGGGAAGGGGCAGACAGCATTTCGACGATCGGCAGGAACACCCGCGACGTGCGGCTGATGAACGTGCGGGCGGGGTGCATCGCGACCGTCGCCGTCACCGACCGCGACGACAGCGCGGAAGTGGAGGCTCCCGAGGAGACCGCCGCCGACGTCCCCGTAGAGACCGAATTTTAATTAAAAATTGAAAATTAAAAATTAAAAATTGTAGGGGGAGAATGAGAGAGCCTCCCCCTTTTGGGGAGGCTTTTCCCCCTCCGTGGGGGTGCCGCGGCGCATGCCCCCTCCATGGGAGGGGGGTAGGGGGGTGGGTCACCGCAATAAAAGGCCTTCCCCCTGCGGGGGGGAAGGTGGCACGGCGGAGCCGTGACGGATGAGGGGCATTTTAATTGGAAACACCCCTCATCACCGCCTTCGGCGGAGCTTCCCCCCAAGAGGGGAAGCCTCCTCTCGCTGCCCCTCATAGGGGAAATGGGTTTTGAAACCCTTCCGTCTCGCTTCGCCCGACAGCTCCCCTGCAAGGGAGCCAAGAAGAACCCCTCTGTCACTTCGTGACATCTCCCCTATAAGGGGCGATGAGAGTAAGGTGATGGTTCGACTACGCTCACCATGACGGAATCAAAACCCCCTTGTCACTCACTTCGCTTGACATCTCCCCCCAAGGGCGGCGAGAAATTGAGATCTCCCCATTGACAGCGGCCCCAAACCATGCTACAATGATAAGAAAACAAAGGAGAAAGATCATGAAAGAATTTGATTTGCTCTGCAAAGAATTTGAAGCAATGGACGGGGAGACGTACACCGCTCTGCTCGCCGAAAAGGCGGCGACCCTCGTACCCGCGCTCTCCCTCATCACAGCCGACGGCCTCGGCGGCATCGCCGTGTTCTCGACCTTCATCGTCGGCGCGATCGCGGCGGACGGCAGGCTCTCGGAGGAGGAATACGCCCTCATTCACCCCCTGCTCTACGCCTTCTTCGGCGACAATGTGGACTACGAGACCTGCAAACAGACCGTCCGCGCCATGCGTGCGGAGACCAAGGAACTCAAAAAGACCGTGGAAGAGATGGTCGATATCCTCGCCGAACTTTCGGACGACCTCAAGGACGATCTGATCCTCGTCTGCCTCATGATCTGCGCGATCGACGGCAAGGTCTCCCCGAAAGAAAAGCAGTGGATCAAACAACTCATCAGATAAAAAATTCTACAAAATAAAAAAGGGGACGCCGTTTTGCGTCCCCCGAATTTTTTATTGTGAGATTTCAGGTCTGTCCTCTCCCTCGTGGAAGTATCTGAGGTAGGCCTTGCGGCAGTACTTGCAGATCTCGTCGTCGGAGGCGGGGCCGCCGTCAAAGGAGTACGCGCCGTTCACCCGCCAGCCGTTAAAGACTGCCGTATGGATCGCGTCCTCGGGGCAGGAAAAGGCGCAGCCCATGCACCCCGCGCAGGACTTGCCGAACTTCGGCCGTCCGTCCTCCATGCGGATATTGCCCTGCGGGCAGACGCTCGCGCACCTGCCGCACCCGATACATCTCTCCGTCGCCCTGAAATGTCTCCCGATGACGGGCATCGCCGTGTGTTCGATCCTGCAGACGAAGGAGATGAAGCGGGCGAGGGGACCCGCTTTCGCAAGGGAGGGACGGAGCGCGGAGATCTTCTGCGCGTCGGCGGGGAGGCGAAGCTCCAAGCCCCGCAGCATTCTCGCGGCCATGCCGTCCGAGTGGCGGAAGATGATGTTGTAGGGAAGCACATAGTGGAATTCCCCCAAGACGGCGTAGCCCTTCTTCCTCAGGATCCGCTTCGGGGTGACGCCCGACGCATTGTTGAGCTTCAACGGCTCCCCCGACGTCCGCACGAGGTAGCAGGGCGTCTTATTTTGCGCCTTCCCGAGAGTTTTCAGAAATTGCAGGACGGGCTTGGGGGCGTTGAACCCGTGGACGGGGTAGCCGATGAGCAGGCAGTCGCAGTCCGCAAGGGCGGGCCGTTCGGCGTCCGCGCGGATGGGGAAGAGCGCGGTCTCGTGCCCGAGCTGTTCCAACTTTTTCAGCAACTCCCCGCAGGCGCGGGCGGTATTTCCCGTGCCGGAGAAGCAGCAGCAGATGATCTTCATTGGTTTTCCTCAAATTTTCTCATGACGGGCGTTTTTCCGTCCAAATCGTAGCACATGTTTTCATCTTCTGCGTGGCTGTCGTACCATACCTGCGCGATGTAGGGCGAAAATTTCGCTTGGCGGTCAAAGTCCCACGGCGCGGGGCAACCGCAGACGGGGCACCAATGGCCGCCCTTCAGCACGGTATAGGGGGAGAGCTTGAACTCGTGCCCGTCGTGGCATCTCCACATCACGGGCGCATAGGGGTCGGAGACTTCCTCGGCGAGGCATTCGCCCCCGCGGAAGGCGGCCGCGCTCTTGAGGTCCTCGGCCGTCCATTCGGAGATCGGCTTCGTCTCGTCATAGCCGTGGGAGAGGAGGACGGCGTTGCCCTCGTCCCGCAGGGCGTCATAGTCGCCGAAGTCCCCCTTGGCGAGGAGCTTGACGTCCTTCCACTCCGTCGGCGGCTCCTCGGGGCCGAAACAGGCGTAGACCCGCGCTTTGTCGCCCGATCTTCTCCATTGCATGGGGGCGTTGGGCGACTTCAACAGCCTGCGGAAGAGGAAGAAATGGATAAGACCCCTCGGCACGATCTTCCCGAGGGCAAAGATCCTGTGCTTTTTTGCAAGTTCCCTCCAATAGCCCTCCATGCTGTCCCGTTGATAGTGGAAGAGCTTTTCGAGTTCGTCGCCGTCGTAGTACCAGAGGCCGTGGAAATTGCGCTGAGAGAACCAGTCGGGGCGGAAGAATTTCTCCGTCGAGCCGCCGATCATCGCAAAGCCGTAGTTGAAGGTGTCAAAGCCCGTCGCCCTGCCCTGTTTCCCCGCGCCGATGTTGTAGATGTTCCGCCAGAATGCGGGGATCTCACCCTTGCCGTCCCGCTCGATGATGCGCCTGATGAGCAGACCGCTGTCCCGCGAACTCACCCATTCGAGAGGCGCGTTCATGCAGGTGTGGAACATAAGCCCGTCTTTGATGTTGTCCTGCATGATGTTGGGGTGGAGCATGGCCGATTGGCGGAGGATGACCCACGATCTCAGCCCCCGTTCCAGCACATACCGCTCGGCCTTCAGCTTGTGCATGGCGTAGGCGTCGAAAGCGGAGACGAGAAGAGGGTCGCCCACTCTGCCGAAGGGATGCTTCTCGTTGCGGTTGCCGTAGACGGCGACCGTGGAGATGTGGATAAACTTCGGTTGGGGGACGGCCTCAAACGCGGCGTCAACGAGGGCGACCGTGCCGAGAAAGTTGCACTTCTCGCTCGCGCTCGGGTCGTTGTCCGACTTAGGCGGAATGACCGCGGCCATGTGAATGACGTGATCGACGCCAAAGACGAGGGCCTTGCAGGCTGACTTGTCGGTGAGGTCCGCGCGGACGATCTCGATGCGGCCGCCGTACTTCTTTTGGAGCTGTCTTGCAAATTTGTCGTTCTTCTTTCTCGGTGTGATGAGGATGCGGACGAGTTCCACGGCTTCCAGCGCGAGGGTCTGCGCCAAAGCCTCCCGTCCCATGTTTCCGCTCACGCCCGTCATTGCGATCTTCATACTTACCTCGTGTGTGGAAAATTCACTATATGAATCATTTGGGATAGTATAACATGGGGGGGGGAGATGTCAAGGGAAAGGATCCCCTTAGCTGAAATGTTATAAAATCACACTTGAGAGTGGGGGATTTTTCACTCCGCTCCGAATGACGCAGAAATGAAGTGACCCACCCCCCTACCCCCCTCCCATGGAGGGGGCATGTGCCGCGGCACCCCCACGGAGGGGGCAAGGCCTACCCCCTACGGGGGGAGGCTCCCGCGAAGCGGGTGGTGGGGGGGATTCCCCATTCCCTTGCCTTAGGCGGAATTCACTTCCGCCGTGGGCGACCCAATTTGGTACCCTACGGGAACCACAATGTCATTGCAAAGTGCCTTACGAAACATCTTGATTGATGCACAAAGAAAGTTCGCTCGAACATTTCTTTTCGAAGCCCCGCGAGATTCTTCGCTTCGCTCAGAATGACGCAGAAATGAGGTGACCCACCCCCCTACCCCCCTCCCATGGAGGGGGCATGCGCCGCGACACCCCCATGGAGGGGGCGAGAAAGTGGCGGGGCGAGTAAAGAAATGTTCGAATTATTTCACTCCATAAAACTCATCAAGATCTGATTTTGGACGTACAGATATTCGTCCTTGATCGAAGTCCTGTCCCCGTCCTCGTCAAAGTAGTCCCTTGTTTGGGCGAGGGCGGCGGCGAAGTCCTCCTTCCAATCGCTCCCGAAAGCCGCGCGGTACTTTTCCGCCGAAATGCCCTCGGCCGTGCGGAGGGCGAGCATCACAAATTCGAACTTGGCGTCCTTCTCCTCCACCTTCTCGTTCTCGACGACGGGCAAAAAGCCCGAGAGAATGCACTTCATGTACTCGTCGAGGTCGAAGGTATTGGTGAACCGCCGTCCGTAGAAGAAGCTGCTCGCCGAGACGCCGAGGCCGATGTATTCTCCCCTGCGCCAATAGTTGAGATTGTGCCGCGACTCATGCCCCTCGAGGCAGAAATTGCTCACCTCATAGCGGCGGAAGCCGTGCTTTTTCAGAAGATCGTAGCCGTAGTCATAGAGGGCGCGGACCTCGTCGCCGTCGGGGAGTTCTCCGTTGAGATAGTCGGTGTAGATTGGTGTGCCGTCCTCGGGGGTCAATGCGTACATCGAGATGTGCGACGCGCCGCTTCCCACCGCGACTTCGATCGTCTTTCTGACGTCCTCGTCCGTCTGCCCCTTGAGGCCGAGCATGACGTCCGCGGAAAAGTTTTCGCCCTTCAAAAGATTGGCGCAGTAGAGGTAGCCGCGGAGGGTGTGGATGCGCCCGAGATCCTCGAGCTGGCTGTCGATCGCCGTCTGCAATCCGACGGAGAAGCGGTTGATGCCCGCCCTTTTGTAGGTGGCGATCTTCTTCTCGCTCACCGTCCCGGGGTTCATCTCGATCGTGACCTCGGGGTCCTTGGTCAGATGAAAGCACTTGACGATCTGCTTCATCGCGCCGTAGATGTAGTCAGGTTCAATGACGGAGGGGGTCCCGCCACCGAAGTAAACGGTGTCAAAGACCTCCTTTTCAAGTTCCTTGCCGCGCAGTTCGATCTCCTTGTACAGGCACGCCATATAGGCCTCCGCGAAGCCGAGTTTGTTCGGGAAGGAGGTGAAATCGCAGTAGCTGCACTTCTGTTTACAGAAGGGAATGTGAAGATAGATCCCGGACATGGGTCCTCCTTTTTTCGTTTCAAACGCCTCTCCAGCAGTATTTTGACATATCGACATAGCCGTCGTTGACCTCAACGCCCTCGGCGCGAAGGAGTTCGGCCTGCACGCCGATGCCGCCGAAGGCAAAGGCGGGTGCGAGGCGGCCCTCGCGATTGACGACGCGGTGGCAGGGAACGACGACGGGCGTGGGGTTGCGGTGCAGGGCGTTGCCGACCTGCCTTGCCGCCCTCGGCCGTCCGATCGCATGGGCGATCATTCCGTAGGTGACGACCTTCCCCCTGGGAACGGTCTTGACGTATTCATAGACAGCTTGATCGAAAGTCATGGCGATAAATTTATAGCAATCGTTTTCGTTGCCCCCGCGGAGGGGGCGGTGCGCTCATTCTGAACGAAGGCCGTAGGCTTATGAGATGTTTCGCTACGCTCAACATGAGCGGTATCTCCTCGCTGCCCCTTTTAGGGGAAGTCCCCGAGCTTGCGAGGGGAAAGGGGTTTCAAAACCCCTCTGTCTCGGCTACGCCTCGACATCGTCTCGGACGGGTAGAGACCCGTCCTCGGTCACCGTTCGCGCGGGATAATGCGCTCACTCACCGCAAAACGCAGCGCACAGCACACTGTGCTGATGCGCAAG
>CANPZV010000036.1 GCA_947589285.1 uncultured Clostridia bacterium | reverse complement strand
GGAGCGAAGCGACTGAAGAATCCCCTCGGCTGATGACTTCGTTTGGGGGATCCTTCGCTGCGCTCAGGATGAGCGGCGGGGGGGGAGCCTCTATTCTTCCGCCAGCTGCTTTGCTCTTCGCAGGAGCTGTTCCCTCTCGTTCTTTCTGCCGTCGAGGGCGCAGCCGAGGAGGAGGGCATGCAGGATCTCCGCCGTCCGCTCCGCAGGCACGCCCGCATTCTGCACGTCGCGCCCGTTCACCGCCAGCTCCTTGAGCGTGAACGGCACGCCCTCGCGCTTCATCGCCTCCATGACCGCCTTCCACTTCGTGACGACGGGGGCCTCCGTCATGACGTCCTTGCAGGCCGAAAAATCCGCCTGTTTGACGGCAAAAAATTCATCCAAAAAGGGATAGTACTCGATGAGTTCGCGGCGGACCTTGCTCTCCTTCATCTGTAGGTCGAGGTCCCGCATGTGCAGTCTCACGAGGAGAGTGACCCGTTCGATGACGGCCGTGGGGGCTTTGAGGCGGGTCAGAATGTCCCGCGCGATGCGCCCGCCTTCGATCTCATGCCCGTAATATCTCCCGTTGCGGAGGAGACAGTAGGGCTTGCCGACGTCGTGGAGGAGCGCGGCGAGGCGGACGGAGGGGGCCGCATAGAGTACGGCGCGGAGGGAGTGTTCGAGGACGTCGTGGTCATGGAATTTCGCGTTCTGCTCCATGCCGTCGCCGAGGGTGAGTTCGGGGAGGATCTCCGCGAGGACGCCCGTCTCCTTCAGAATGCACAGGCCGCGGTAGGGGGCCTTTCCGTCCCCCGTCTTTTCGTCCGCGTGCAGGAGCAGGATGAGTTCATGGTAGACGCGCTCCGGGACGATGTCGCGGATGAGCGTGCAGTGTCTCTTTGCCCCTGTAAGGCACTCTTCGTCGGGAGAGAAGCCCGTCTGCGCGGCCTGCCGCGCAAGGCGCAGGAGGCGAAGCCCGTCCTCGCCGAACACGCGCTCCGCGGGCGCGACCGTGCGGAGGATCCTCCTCCGCATATCTTCGATCCCGCCGAGCGGGTCGAGGAATTCTCCCCCCAAAATGTCATAGTAGACGGCGTTGCAGCAGAAGTCCCGCCGCCGCGCGTCCACGGCGATGTCGTCGGTGAACTCCACCGAGACGGGTGCGTGTACGCCCTCCCTGTATTCGTCGCGGCGGAAGCGGGTGAATTCGCACGCGATCCCCGCGCCGTTTTCGATCTTCACCGTCCCCGTGCGCGGATAGACCGCCTTCACCGCAAAGCCCGCCCCCTTTGCGGCGGCGATGAATCCCTCCTCCGTGCAGGGGGAGGCGAGGTCCCAATCGGCGCGCTCCATGGGGAGGCCGCAGAGGAAGTCCCGCACGCTCCCCCCGACGAGGTAGAGGGGCGCGGGGCAGGCTTCGGCCATGGCGAAAAACTCTTTCGGCAGAATTTTTTTCATGGCACGATTATACCACAGTCCCCGCGGGAATGTCAACGGAATGCCCGCCCGTGCGGCTCCGTCCCGCCCTCCTTCGGGGCGTCGGGGTTTTCTTTTTTCTCTTTTTCGGCGTGAAATTTGATTTTCGGTATTGCAAATCCGTCCGTTTTATTGTATTATTGTAGTACTACCAAAGAGAGGGACTTACAAAAGCAATGTTTCATCTTATGGTCAATCCGAACACAAAGAAGAGCATGAAGGTCCTTGCGGAGGCCGAAGAGGTCCTGAAAGCGAACGGGGCGGAGTATGACGTTTTCCGCTCTGCGGCGAGCGGGGACATCAAAGAGGAAGTCCGCCGGCTCACCTCGGAGGGGGAGACGACCGTCGTCGCCGTCGGCGGGGACGGGACCCTCAACGAGGTCCTGACGGGCATCGCCGACCCCGAACGGACGGTCCTCGGGCTGATCCCCGCGGGGACGGGCAACGACTTCGCCGCGCGGGCGAACATTCCCTACGGCGCGGACGCCGTACAGCTCCTTCTGCACAGCGAGCCGAAGCTCACCGACTTCCTCGACTGCGGCGAGGGGAAGCGGAGCATGAACATCGCGGGGCTTGGCATCGACGTCGATCTTCTGGAGCGCATCGAGAAGAGGCGCGCGGTGGGGAAGAAGATGTCCTACTTCTCCAGTCTTCTGCGTTCCCTTCTGACCTACAAGCCCGTAAAGATGAGGGTCGTCGCCGACGGGAAGGAGATGGAGTTCTCCGTCCTGCTCGCGGTGGCATGCAACGGCTCGCAGCTCGGCGGGGGGATGCCCATCTGCCCGACCGCCGTCATCGACGACGGGAAGATCGACCTCGTCGCCATCGACTGCCCCAAGAAGATCGTCCTCCCCTACTATCTCATCAAACTGATGCGGGGGACGCTCGGCAAAAAGAAGATCTATCATCGCGTCCTCTGCGAGGAGGCGTCGATCTACCCCGAGGGGACGGAGAGCGTCCAGCTCGACGGGGAACTTTTCCCCGCAACGGAACTTCATGTCAAGATCGTGAGCGGTAAACTGCGCATGTATCGAGGTTGAAATGGGAAACCTGTACAGAGACATCCTTGAAGCCATTCCGACGGCGGCGATCGTCGTCAACGAAAAACTGAAAGTGAGATATTGCAATCGCGCCTTCCGCGCCTATTTCGGCGGGCGGGAGCGGGGGACGCTGGCCGACGCCATCTCCTGTACGGAGGAGGAGAAGTGCGGCGGGGGGGTCAAGTGCGCCTATTGCACGTTCCGCGAATTCTTTCAGGACGCGGTGCAGTCGGACAAGAGTTCCTTCCGCAAGCTCGTATTCCGCAGGGGGAAGGAGGCCCTCACCCTCCGCATCAAGGTGAGGCCCATGGGGGACGGCCTCTTTTTGGGCGTCGCAGACAACGCCTATGAGACGGAGATCGCCCGCGAGATGTCCTCCGCGCAGGACATCCAGCAGAGGCTCCTCCCCGCCGCGCGGAGCGGCGCGCCCTATTCCTTCATGTATATCCCCTGCCGAGAGATCGGCGGGGACCTGCCCGACGTCTATGAGGCGGCGGGCGCGACGATGGGCGTGCTTGCCGACGTCTCGGGCAAGGGTATCTCCGCGGGAATGCTCTCTGCCTTCGTCAGGGCGGGCTGGGACAGGAGCGAACGCTCCCCCGCGCACGCGCTTCGGGGTCTCAACGCAAAATTTCAGGAACTCAACCTCGACGAGAGGTCGTATGTGACTGCCGTCGCCGTCCGCATCGAACGGGAGGCGCGTCGGCTCGTCTATTGCGCCGCGGGGCACAACGCACCCATTCTCCTTAAGCGGCCGCAGGGCATCGACGAGATCGTCATGAGCGCGCCGCCCGTCTCCACCTGGATGCCGGATTACCGCTACGAGGACGCCTTCCTCCCCTGCGGGAAGGGGGATCTCTTGGTCCTGCTCACCGACGGCGTGACCGAGAGCAGGAACGCGCGGGGGGAACAGTTCTCCCTCGAGCGCGTGGAGGAGATCCTGCGCGGCGCGGGGAACGCCCAGCAGTTCATCGAGCGGCTGAAGGCCTCCCTGAAGGAATTCTGCGGCGCGTTCAACGACGACATCACCGCGATCGCCTTCGATATTTGACCGCCTCCGTGTGAACAATTTTCAAAAATGTCCAAAAAACACCCAAAAAATGAAAATATCAACCACTTTCAGAGCTATTTTTCCAAAAAGAATCTTGACAGCCCCTCCGTTCGGGGCTATAATTTTTTTATCTTGAGACTTGGCCAAACGGCTCGCGGCGATGGATCCGAAAGGGGGGACGGGCTGCAAAAAATAGGCAAGGCCGTCTGAATAACGCGTGCGGCCGCAGGGCCGCAATGTTCTGTCTCGGCTTCCCCCGTCTTTGGGATCTTTGCGTCGCTCTCGCGGGAGCAGACGCTTTTTTCGGCCATTCGGGGGATAATTTTTGGCTATCAGCAGAGATAATGATAGATCGGGAGGAAAAAGATGAAATTCAAATTCGGCGTGAAACAGATCGTGCTATCCGTCGTGGCGGCCGTGTTGATCGCGGTCCTCATCGCGGGGAACATCGTTCTGAAACAGCAAGCGCCCCTGCTCCACGGCTTCTTCGGCGGCTATTCGGACGACGCTTCCTCGTCCTCGGGCGGTGCGGATGGCGGGAGCGCGGGGGAGGACGCGGAGCTTATCTATGCGGACCAAGTGGTGCAGGACGTCGCGGAGGACAGCGTCGTTCTCCTCAAGAATGAGGACGGCTATTTGCCCTATGGCTACGGCACGAAGCTCAACCTCTTCGGCTGGGGCGCGACGGACAACGGCTTTTTGCTCGTCGGCGGCGGCAGCGGCGGCACGAACATCACCGCGGAAAAGGTCAGGCGCGTGACGTTTACCGAGGCACTCAAGGCAAACGGCGTCGAGTACAATGAGACGCTCACGGCGGCGTATGAGAAATTTTCCAACTTCGACGCCGACTACCGCAGCGGCGGTAGCACGGGCAAAGACGCCACCGAGAGCCTCAAAAACCCGCCGGAGAGCTTTTACTCCAACGAACTGATGACGCAGGCGAAGAACTTTTCCGAGGATGCGGTCGTCGTCCTCTCCCGCTGGGGCGTGGAAAACGGCGGCGGCGGGGAATTGAAGAGCATCGGGACATACAGGGACGGCAAGTTCCTCGAACTTACCGCCGAAGAGAAGGCGATGTTCAAAAAACTCCAGGAGAGCGGCTTCAAAGTCACCGTCCTTCTCAACACGACGAATCCCATTGAACTCAACTTCCTCGAGGAGTACGACAACATCAAGGCCTGCCTCTACATCGGCATCCCCGGGCAGTCGGGGTGCATGGGGATCGTCAACGTCCTCCTCGGGAGCAAACTCGTCGGGACGGACGGCAACGAAGAGGAGATCGAGATCAGCCCCTCGGGCAGGCTCTCCGATACCTACGCCTACAGCTGGCAGGAGAACGCTCCCACCTACAACAACGTCGGCATGACGGACAACATCGCCTACAAAGAGGGCATCTACGTCGGCTACAAGTGGTACGAGACCGCAGGCGCGGAGGGGTATTTCAACTATGACGAAGTTGTGCAGTTCCCCTTCGGCTACGGGCTTTCCTATACGACCTTCAAACAGACCATCAAGGAAGTCCGGCTCGACGGCAAGAAGGCGGCAGACGGCGACGAACTCGACGGCTGGGGGACCTATTCCGTGACCGTCACCGTCGAGAACACGGGCGACCATGCGGGCAAGGACGTCGTCCAGCTCTATGCAACGCCTCCCTATACGAACGGCGGCATCGAGAAGGCGTCGGTCAACCTCCTCGCCTTCGGCAAGACAGGCCTCTTGAAAAAGGGAGAGACCGAGGACGTCACCCTCACCTTCACCGCCTATGACATGGCGTCCTATGACGACTACGACAAGAACAAGAACGGCTTTGCGGGCTACGAGCTTGACAAGGGACAGTATGACGTCAAACTCATGCAGAACGCCCACACGCCCTTTGCGGGACAGCAGATCTCCTTCAACTCCACCAACGGCGTCAAGTACGAAAACGACCCCGTCACGGGGACGGAGGTCAAGAATCTCTTCACGGGAGCCGACGCCTATGCCGACATGCCCGTGGACGGGAGCAAGGGCGTCAACGGCGGCGTGATCTACCTCTCCCGCGCGAATAAGTTTGCAAATTACAGCGACGCATTCAAGACGATCGGCGCGACATTATCGGCCGCGACGACCGCGAAAGACAACTATACCTATGACGGCTATGAGACCGACGAGATACGGGCGGAGGTCGCGACCTATAAGTACGGCGCGGCCGAGGAGGGGGACCGTCTCCTCATCATGGCCCTCGACGAAAACGGCACGCCCGCAAGTTCCGAACAGCTCAGCGGTGCCGAGGAGGCCGTCCTCGTCACACAGAAAAAGGTCGTCGAATCTCTCATCGCGGGCGACGAGGCCGTGAGGGAGGCGAATTGGACCAAACTCCTCGACCAGCTCTCGCAGGACGACCTCATGCGGCTCATCGGCATGAGCGGCTTCCATACGGAGGCCCTTGCGTCGATCGGCAAGCCCCGCAACGCCGACAAGGACGGCCCCGCGGGCTTCAACAACAACGTCGTTGACGCGGACACGATGACCAAATTCCCCGTATTCCCCGCGGAGACCCTCTCGGGCTGTTCGTGGAACACCGAACTCATGTACGAGATCGGCAGGGCGCAGGGTCTCGTCGGCACCGTGCTTGGCGTGCAGGGCTGGTATGCCCCCGGCGTCAACCTCCATCGCTCCCCCTACAACTCCCGCAACTATGAGTATTACAGCGAGGACGGCAGGCTCTCGGGCTTCATGGCCGCGGCGACGATCAAGGGCGCGAAGGAGGAGAACGTCTACTGCTATCTGAAACACTTCGCCCTCGCCGAGAGCGGACAGAACTCAAACGAGTGGTTCGAGTGGACCACCGAGCAGAACCTCCGCGAGAACTATTGCAAGCCCTTCGAGATCGCCGTAAAGGTCGGCGGCGCGAACGCCATGATGTCCGCTTTCAACTGCGTCGGAGCCGTTTGGTCGGGGTACAATCACGCCCTCCTCACCACCATGCTCCGCGAGGAATGGGGCTTCAAAGGCTCCGTCATCACCGACTGGGGACAGAAGTATATGAATGACTACGGCCGCGCGATGAAGGCCGGCAACAATATGTGGCTGCGCAACGAGGACGTCGCCGCCTCGATCAAGTTCGACAAGGCGGGCGAAGAATACGCCGCAAGGCAGTCCGCAAGAGGCATTCTCTATACCTATCTCGATACGCTATACACCTCGGGACAGGAATCGCAGACGGCCACCGCCGCGCCCTTCTCGCCGCTGTTCGTCACGCTCTGGACGCTCGTGGACGTCGTCCTCTCGCTCGGCGTCGCGGCATGCGTGCTGTTCATCTTCTGGTCGCCCAAGAAGAAAAAAGCCGAGGGCATGTCTGAGGACGCAGCTCCGACAGACCCCTTGGAATGACCTGACATGCTTTGACTGAAAAAAATTCCTCCGACAAAAGCCGGAGGAATTTTTTGTCACTTATAGGTGTCCGCAATGCCCAAAAAGTAGTCGGCGGAGACCGAGAACGCGGTTGCCATCGCCCTGAGCGTGTCATACCCAGGCTTGGCCTTCCCGTGCAGCCACTCCGAGACCTGGCCCTGCTTTACTTTTATCTTTTTGGCAAATTCCGTCTGTGTCAATCCGTTCTCTTTTAAGAAATCCTTCAAGATCTCCTTAAAGTCTTGCTCCATAAAGTTATTATATAGAATTTTCTAACTTTCACCCTTGACACATAGAATTTTCTATGATAAAATGGGATATAGAAATTTCTATAAAAATAGGAGACTTTGCGATGAAAAAGAAACTATGGGCAACTCTTTTGCTCTTGATCTCCGTCCTCTGCCTCGCCTTCGGCCTTACAGCGTGCGACAACGGAGGCGGCAACGGAGGTGGCAACGGGAGCGATCATGTACACAACTTCACGGAATATATGTACAACGATGACGCGACCTGCACCGAAGACGGCACGGAGACGGGGATCTGCTCCTGCGGGGAAACGGACACCCGCACAAAGAGCGGCACCGCCCTCGGGCATGAGTTCGGGGAGTATTCCCCCAACGGCGACGCGACCTGCACCGAGGACGGCACGGAGACCGCGATGTGTATCCGCTGTGACGAGACGGACACCCGTACGATCACGGGGAGCAAGCTCGGGCATACCTTCGAGATATACGTCCCCAACGGCGACGCGACCTGCACCGAGAACGGCACGGAGACGGCGACGTGTATCCGCTGTGACGAGACGGACACCCGCGAGGACGAGGATTCCGCCCTCGGGCACGAATACATCGTGTATGTCGATAACGACGACGCGACCTGCACGGAGGACGGCACCGAGACTGCGACCTGCGTCAGGTGCGGCGAGAGGAACGAGGAGACCACCCGCGTGAAGTACGGCTCCGCCCTCGGGCACGACACCGAACTCCATGCGGGCACCGCGACCTGCACCGAAGCAGGAACGCTTGATTATTGGAAATGCTCGAGGTGCAACAAGGATTTCATCGACGAAGAAGGCACTGCCGAGATCGAGGAATATGAGACCGAAGTCCCGCTCGGGCATGAATTCACCGCCGAAAACAAGTGTGTGCGCTATGACACATGCAAAACGGTATGGGAATATACCGACGGGCTTACATACAGCTTAAATTGGGAAAATAATTATAGCGTAACGGGGATCGGTACAGCGAGCGGCGACATTGTGATCCCCTACGGCTATCAGGGGAAACCCGTGACCTCGATCGGAGAACACGCCTTTTACGGCTGCAACGGGCTGACGAGCATCACCATTCCCGAAAGCGTGACCTCGATTGGGGATTGGGCGTTCGCGTATTGCCGCAAGCTGACGAGCATTACCATTCCCGACAGCGTGACTTTGATTGGAATGTATGTGTTCGAGGGTTGCAGTGGGCTGACGGCGGTGCATATTAAGAGCTTGGAAGCTTGGTGCAACTTAGAATTTTACGATTACACTTCCAATCCCCTTTATTATGCGGGTCACCTGTATTTAGACGGAGAAAAAATCACGGTCTTGACTATACACGATGCAATTACGAAAATTAAAGCCTACGCGTTCTATGGTTGCAGTGGGTTGACGAGCATTGAAATCCCCGACAGCGTGACCTCGATTGGAGATTATGCATTTTCGGGTTGTAGCGGGCTGACGAGCGTGACGATCGGGAGCGGCGTGACCTCGATCGGCGATGGGGCGTTCTATAATTGTATCGGGCTGAAGGACGTCACCATTCCCGACAGCGTGGCCGAAATCGGAGGGGAGGCGTTCTATAAGTGTACCGGGCTGACGAGCATTACGATCCCCGACAGCGTGACCGAGTTAGACGGAAAGAGCATGTTCTATGGCTGTTCCTCTCTGACGGACGTCACCCTTCCCCAAGGCATGACAAAGATCGAAGGTTCCATGTTCTTGGATTGCGTTTCCCTGAAGAACATCACCATTCCGAGCAGCGTGACCGAGATCGGAGTCGATGCATTCCATGGCTGTGTCGGCCTGACGGACATCACCATTCCGAGCAGCGTGACCTCGGTCAGAGAAAACGTATTCCTGGAATGCGACGGATTGGAAATCGTGACCTTCGGCAAGAGAGAGTCCTCTATCTTCTTCTATCAGGACGCCTTCCGGGGCTGTACCTCGCTGAAAAAAGTCGTCGTGCCCGACCTTCGGTCTTGGCTCGGATGTCTCTTTACGGAAGAATATCCCACCGCAAGTCCGCTCTTCTTTGCGCACCATCTGTACATCGGCACGACCGAGCTGACCGAGCTTGAGATCCCCGAAACGTTCTCCGTCGTCGGAGCCAATGCGTTTGCGGGCGGGGCGTTCACAAGCCTGAAATTCAATGGCAAGGAGACCTCGATCGGGGCATCAGCCTTCCGTAACTGTGACAAGCTGACGGGGACGATAACGATCCCCTCCACCGTAAAGACGATCGGAATGAACGCGTTCGAGGGTTGCACCAACCTGTCGGGCGTGACGTTCGGGAGCGGTGTGACGCAGATCGGGGAGAAGGCGTTCTTCCTCTGCACGGGGCTGAAAGAGATCACGATCCCCGCGCAGGTGACCAAGATAGGGTGGGGCGCGTTCGCAGGTTGCAGCGGCCTTGAGGCCCTCTCCGTCGCACAGGACAACAAAACCTATCGGAGCGAAACGAACTGTCTGATCACGCGCTCAACGAACGCTCTGCTCGCGGGGTGCAATGCCAGCACGATCCCCGCCGATGTGAAGAAGATCGACCCCTACGCCTTCTATGACTGCGACGGATTGGAAGGCCAATTGACCCTTCCCGAAGGCGTTGACAACATCGGGTACTATGCCTTCTATGACTGCAACGGGCTGACGGGCGTCATCATCCCCGACGGCGTTGGCCAGATCGGAGAACACGCCTTTGACGGCTGCAACGGGCTGATGAGCATCACCATTCCCGACAGCGTGACCAAAGTCGAGGACGGTGCCTTCGACGGCTGCACAAACATCCGAGAGGCGACCATGCCCGCGCTCGCGACCGCATCCATTCCCAAGAACAGATTGCAAAAAGTCGTACTGACGAGCGGATACAAAATCGAAAGCCCGTCGTTCCAATTTTGTTACGAACTGATGAGCATCACCATTCCCGAGAGTATGGTAACCATCGAAGATGATGCGTTCTTTGAGTGTTGCAATCTCATTGAAGTTTGGAACTATTCGAATCTCCCCATTTCCAAGGGTATGTCTACACACGGAGGCATAGCTTATTACGCACAGTACGTCTATAAAACGGACGCGGAGAGCAAACAGACGACCGACGCTGACGGATTCGTATTCTATGAGGACGATGGCAAGAGCTATCTCATCGGCTATACGGGGAACGAGACCATTCTGACGTTGCCCGACAAGGCCCCGGGCGGAGCGGACTATGAAATTTATCGGTATGCGTTTGAAGGATGCTTGTGGCTGACGGGAGTAAAATTCGGGAAAGCCGTGACCGCAATAGGCAGTAGTGCGTTTTATGGTTGCTATAAACTTATTGAAGTGTGGGACCTGACGGGCAGATCGGATTCATATCTGAATTTTCTCCAATTGGCCAGTAACCATGCCAAAAACATCTATACGACAGACGAACCGACGAAACAGACGACCGACAGCAACGGATTCCTGTTCTATCAGGACGGAGAAATAAATTATCTCCTCGGCTATACGGGGAACAAGACCGACCTGACGTTGCCCGAAAAATCCCCGAGCGGAAAGAATTATGAGATCTATCAGTATGCGTTCAAGGATCGCGACAGGCTGACGAGCGTTACCATTCCCGATAGTGTAACATCGATTGAAAAGGAAGCTTTCTATGGTTGCAGTGAACTGACAGATATTCAATTCAATGGTTCCGTGAAAGATTGGCAGGCGATCGAAAAAGCAGAAAATTGGGATAGCTACACAGGCGATTACACGATAACCTGCACGGACGGGACGATTGATAAAAATGGAAATGTGACGTACTTTGAATAATGCTGTGATGCCTCCGCTTCGGTCGGCATGACGATTTCGCCGCCACGCGCTCCGCGCGTGGCGGTTGTTTTTTGACTTCGTTTGAGGGGATTCTTCACTCCCTCAGAATGAGCGTTACCCCCTCCATGGGAGGGGGGGAGGGGGGGTGGGTCACCGCATTTCTCTTGGCACCCCCTTGAGGGGGAGCTGTCGAGGCGAAGCCGAGACTGAGGGGGTGTCGTTCTGATTTTGTATGACACCCCTTCTGCCCCTTACGGGGCACCCACCCCTCGAGGGGTGGGCAAGA
>CANPZV010000035.1 GCA_947589285.1 uncultured Clostridia bacterium | reverse complement strand
GTGAAGTTGTCATCTATCGGCTTGCTCGTGAGAGTAAAGCAAGGGACTTAAAATAAGTTTCTCTCCCGAAAAAAGTTTGCGTAGCAAAGATTTTTCGGGAAAAGGAGGCGCATTTTCGAGGGATCCTTCGCTTTGCTCAGGAGAAGCGGAAATCCCCGAAATGCGGATGGCTCCCCGCGGCGCGGGCCGTTGAGGAAAAACAAAAAGGCACCGATGCGGGTGCCCTTTTTTTGGAGGCGCCACCCGGATTTGAACCGGGGAGTCAGGGTTTTGCAGACCCTTGCCTTACCACTTGGCTATGGCGCCAAAAAAAACAGTGCGGAGCTGTGTTTGGAGCGGGAAACGAGACTCGAACCCGCGACATTCACCTTGGCAAGGTGACGCTCTACCACTGAGCTATTCCCGCATAAAAAGCTGACCGCACTGTATGGTGGAAGTTATAGGGATCGAACCTATGACCCCCTGCTTGTAAGGCAGGTGCTCTCCCGGCTGAGCTAAACTTCCGATTCGCTTGATAAATATATCATATCCTCGGGAATAAATCAAGCGATTTTGTTTCATTTCCGAAAATTTTTTCGGAATTTTTTGAGAACGCAACAGAACGCCGCAAACATGGCGCAGGGGAGGCGGGAGGTCACTTCTGCCTGTCGTAGTTCATCCTCTGGAGGAACACTGCGAATTTCTGCACGCCCCGCCCCATTCGGAAGAAGCGTTCGTTCCTGTCGAGCGAGCGCAGGGCAGAGAGTTCTTCGTCGGTGAAGGAGAAGTCAAACACGGCAAGATTTTCGGCGGCGTGCCTCGGATCCTTGGTCCCCGGGATGGGGAGATACCCCTCCTCGATGTGCCAGCGGAGAATGATCTGTGCGGGCGTTTTCCCATATTTTTCGGAGAGCTGTACCACTGTTTTTTCGCCGAAGAGACCCGCATTTCCGCTGCCGAGGGGGTACCACGATTGGAGCAGCATGCCGTTCTGCCGCAAAAACCGCGCGAGGGTGCGCCGCTGGCAGTACGGGTGGCACTCCACCTGGTCGAGGACGGGCCTGACCATGCAGGCAGAAAGAAGTTTGTTAAGGTCCTCCTCGTCGAAATTAGAGACGCCGAGCATGCGCACTTTGCCCGCCTTGACGGCCTCCTCGGCCGCGCGCCACGCCTCCTCCACCTTCCCGAACGGCTGGTGGAGAATGAGCAGATCGAGATAGTCGGTGCCGAGACGGGAGAGGGTCCCGTCGATGGCCTTGCCCGCCTTACTGTATTTATATTCCGTGGGCCAGATCTTTGATGCAAGAAAGACCTCGCCGCGGGGAACGCCCGAATTTTTGATCCCGCGGCCGACGGCGCGCTCGTTCATGTAGACGTTGGCGGTATCGACGAGCCGATACCCGCCCTGAAGCGCGGCAGAGACCGTCGCCTCGCAGACCTTGGGGGAGAGGCGGAACGTCCCCAAACCGAGCGCGGGGATCTCTCGGCCGCTGTTGAGCGGATAAGTCTTGATTTCCATGACAATATTGTACAACGTCACAGCGGAGTTGTCAAGCCCTTTGCGAAAAAGACGTTTTCGCGCTCAATATTTTATTATGAATTTGAAATTTGATGTAAAATTTGGGGGATTTTCCCCTCCCGCTCCTGTGTGACAGCCTCGATGTTTCATGTAAGAGAGCTGTGACCCACCCATGGAGGGGATAAGGGCCTACCCCGTGGGGACCTCCGCCGAAGGCGGTGATGGTTCGACTGCGCTCACCATGAGGTGATTAGAACGACACCCCCTTCCCTACCCTCCCCCCTCATGTATAAGGGGGGAGGCGGTGGCTTCCGTTTTTCCCGCCTGCCCCCTTTTTAAGGGTGTCGCGGCGCAATTCTGCTCAACAGTGCGGCGCACTGTGAGCTGCGCCGCGGCAGGAGGCGTGGCCTCGCCGACCGCCCGCATTCTTATTGCTCTAAGGGCGTCACGAGCGGCATAGCCGCGAAGTACGGGGTTACGGCGGTCCCTGCCGCCGTAACCGAGGGTAGGGGTGGGGGTTCGTTCTCGATGAGGGGATCCTTCGGCTTCGCCTCAGGATGAGCGGATGGCTCATGCTGCCCCGTGCGCTCATGCTGCCCCGTCCGCTCATGTTGCCCCGTGCGCTCATGCTGAGCGTTAGCGAAGCATCTCATAAACCTACGGACTTCGTTCTTCGGGATTCTTCGCTTCGCTCAGGATGACGCGGTTTCCCCTTGTCGCCCCTCATAGGGGAAAGGGGATCCTTCGGTTTCGCCTCAGGATGAGCGGATGGCTCATGCTGCCCCGTGCGCTCAATTTTTAATTAAATCAGTAAAATTAAAGGCCCCGCGGAGCGGGGCCGTTCTTCCAATTCATCAATAGACGCTGACTTGCTTCTTGTCTCTTCCCTTGCGCTCGTACTTGACGACGCCGTCCTTCAAAGCGAAGAGCGTATCGTCCCCGCCGATGCCGACGTTTGCCCCGGGATAGATCTTCGTGCCTCTCTGGCGCACGAGGATACTGCCCGCAAGCACTGCCTGCCCGTCCTGACGCTTCACGCCGAGCCGTTTCGCCTCGGAGTCTCTGCCGTTGTGGGAGGAACCTGTACCTTTTTTATGCGCGAACAAACGGATAAAAAACATTTTCCATTCTCCTTATTTCGATAGTTTCGGGCGAGTGCCCTTGGTTGTATTGGGATCCTTCGGTCGCTCCGCGCCCTCGGGATGCCGCGTGTGCCGATCCCGTTCCCCCGTTCAGGCTTCGATCTTTTCGATCTTGACAGCGGTGAACGGCTGGCGGTGGCCCTGCTTCTTGCGCTCGTTCTTCTTGGCCTTGTACTTAAAGACGATGATCTTCTTGTACTTGTCCTGCGCTTGAACGGTTGCCGTGACCTTTGCGGAACTGACGTCCCCGCCGACCTTGACGGTATCTCCGTCGGCGAGCATGACGACCTTGAAGGAAACCTCCGCGCCGACCTCTGCGTCGAGTTTCTCAACTCTCACAACGTCGCCTTCGGAGACCTTGTACTGTTTCCCGCCGTTTTCGATGATCGCGTACATATTCGCTTTTACCTCCTCTTCCCAGTCTCGCAAGATGTCATAGGCGGCCCGTTTTCAAAAAACAAGCACTTAAAAAGCCCGTCCTTAGCGGCTCAGTATGTAATGTACCATAGCAAAATCAAAAAGTCAAGCGGTTTTGCATACAAACGGACAAAAAACACAAACTTCCTTCAAAGGAGAAATTATGGAGATCAAAAAGAGTGAAGAGGTACTTGCGGAGATCCACCGCAACTGTCAGCTTGCCATTCAGTCCATCACGGACATTCTGCCCGAGACGGAGGAGACGGAGCTTCGCGAGGAGCTTCTTGCCCAGCACGAGGAGTACGAACACTTCGGCGCGAGGGCGGCGATGCTCGCGCGGGACAAGAACATCGAACTGAAAAACCCGGGGCCGATCAAGAAGGCGATGATGTGGTCAAGCATCAAGATGAGTACGATGAAGGATGATTCCTCCGCGCACATCGCCGAGATGATGGTGCAGGGGACGGTGATGGGCATCACCGCGCTCAAGACGACGCTCTCCGACATGAGCCGCGACGGTGCGGACAAGGAGATCGAGGACTTGGCGCGCGAACTCCTCGCCGCCGAGGAGAAATTCGAGAAGATCTGGAAGAGCAAAATTAAGTGAGCGGTCGTCCGAGCCGAACTGCCGAAAGAGGCGGTGAGGGAATCAATGGTCACCCCCTACCCTACCCTCCCCCCTCATGTATAAGGGGGGAGGCTCCGCCGAAGGCGGTGGGGGGGTACCGCGTCATTCAGAGCGAAGCGATGAATCCCCTTCCCGCGTCATTCAGAGCGAAGCGATGAATCCCCTTCCCGCGTCATTCAGAGCGAAGCGATGAATCCCGTGGAGGAGAGTACGGACTGCGTTCTTCGGGATCCTTCGGGCTTTGCCCTCAGGATGACGCGGAAAGCAGGGCAGCGAGAGGGTCGCGTCATTCAGAGCGAAGCGATGAATCCCGAGGAGGAAAGTACGGACTTCGTTCTTCGGGATCCTTCGGGCTTTGCCCTCAGGATGACGCGGAAAGCAGGGCAGCGAGGGGACACTGCGTCATTCAGAGCGAAGCGATGAATCCCGTGGAGGAGAGTACGGACTGCGTTCTTCGGGATCCTTCGGGCTTTGCCCTCAGGATGACGCGGAAAGCAGGGCAGCGAGAATGCGGTGACCCACCCCCCTACCCCCCTCCCACGGAGGGGGCAAAGAGCCTCCCCCCCCGAGGGGGGAGGCCTTCCTAACTTTCCTCACCGCAATTTTTAATTTTTAATTTTCAATTTTGAATTCCGAATCAGACACGATGAGTGCGGCGGGACGTTTCGTCCCGCCACACGCGTTGTTCAATACCTATGATATTCCGTCCTATATGTTCCGTCGGGCGAGATCGTGATCATGACGTCGCCGAGTTCATCGGTGCGGTAGATCTCCGCGCCGATGGCGGCAAGGCGGGTCAACGCCCCGTCCGCGGGGTGGCCGTAGGAATTGCCCTGCCCGCAGGAGATGACCGCCGTCTCGGGCTTCAAAAGCTCGAGCCATGCCAAAGAGGAGGAGCCGCCCGACCCGTGGTGGGAGACTTTGAGAATGTCCGTCTCCTCCAGCCGCACGGCGTGGCCGCCGCTGTCAAAGAGATGCTCTCCGAGCTGTTCGGAGAGTTTTTGTTCATTCAAAAGCCGCTCCTCCCGCGTCGCGGAGACGTCGCCGCCGAAGAGGACATTGACGCCCGCATAGCTGAAAAAGATCACGGCGGAGCTGTCGTTCGTGTCCGTCTCGTCGACGGAATAGGGCGAGAGACACACGGCGTATGCCCCGCCCCGCTCGATCGTGCTGTAACGGGAGAGCGTTTTGACCTCCGCCCCGCGCTCCTCCGCCCTCTTCCCGATGTCCGAATAGGCCTTCATCGAGGCGGGCAGGACGGGGAGAAAGACCGTCTCCGTGTTCTGATCCTCCAAAATGGCGGCCGCGCCGCCGCAGTGGTCGGTGTCCGCATGGGTCACCGCCAAGAGGACCGAGCGCGTCCTTAGGCCTTTGAGGTAGCGGAGGATATGGCTGTTGTGTTCCCATGAGCCGTCGCCCGCGTCGATGATGAGCGCGGTCCCGCCGCCCAATTCCACGATCTCGCAGTCGCCCTGCCCCACGTCAAGGAAGTGGATGCGGACTTCGCCCTCCCCGATCTCCCCGATCGGATAGGCGGGCAGATAGCGGCGGAAGGGCGTGAAGTTGTTCCATAGACCGATCGCCGCGACGATCGCGGCGACAGCGAGCAGCCCGAGGAGCTTTAAGAGAGTGCGTTTTCTTCTCTGTTTTTTGCGTTCCTGTGAATCCATTCGTAGACCGAAAAATCAAAGGGGTTGAAATTTTGCGGGGGACCCTAAAACAGCAGGCGCGCCGTATCGGGTAAAGTGAGGACGCGCGAAGTCTCCCCGCGCACGCTATATCTCTCCTCATGGAAGGTGCGGTGGCCGATGAGGTACACGCGCTTGCCCTTCCAATCCCCCTCCGCGTCCCTTGCGAAGTAGCGTTCGGAGAAGATCTTGTTCATCAGATCGTAGTTGAGTTCAATGACGACGGAGCTGCACCCCCGCCCGAACCAATCGACGATCTCCGTGCGGATGCGCATCGCCATATAGATGTCCGACAGCACATACCCCTCCCGCGTGCAGTGGGGGCAGGGCTGGAGCATGAAGGAGCGAAGTTCGTTGTTCGTGCGCTTGCGCGTGAAGAGGGTCACGCAGAGTTCGCTCATGGGCAGGACGGTACACTTGGACTTGTCCCCCTCGAGCCGCGCTTTGAGTTCCTCGTTGACGGCAAGGCGGTGGCTCTCCTCGGTCATGTCGATGAAGTCCACGGCGACGATCCCGCCGATGTTGCGAAGCCGCACCTGCCGCGCGATCTCCTCCGCCGCGAGGAGGTTGGTCTTGAAAACGGTTTCCTCGAGGTCGGCGTCCCCCGTATAGCCGCCCGTGTTGATGTCGATGACCGTCATGGCCTCCGTCGTGTCGATGACGAGATATCCCCCGTTTTTGAGGCGGACGTGCGTCTTGGAGATCTCATAGACCTGTTCGGACAGCCCGTACTCGGCGAGCATGCTCCGCTTCCCCGTGTGGAGAATGACCTTTTTCTCGCCGACGGCCTTGTTCATCCGCGCGAGGAAAACGATCTTGTCATAGAGTTCCCTGTCGCCGACGTAGATGCCCTCAACGCCCCCCAAAGAGTCCCGCATGACCTTGACGGGAAGGGACCACTCATGGTAGACGGCCGTGCCGACGGGAGCCGTCTCCGCCGTCGCGAAGACGGAGCGGTACACCCGCTTCAAGTACTCCGATTCGGTCTTGATCTGGTGCTTCGTCGCCGTCTCCGCCGCCGTCCTGACGATGAACCCCTCCCCTTTCTCGCGGAGCTTGTCCGCCTCCTTCAAGAGGGCGTCGCGGGAGGCGGGGTCGGTGATCTTCCTCGAAATGCCGAGAAAGTCCGTGTTCGGAAGATAGATGAGCGTCTTTCCGACGATGGAGAGGTCGCAGGTGACCTTGGCCCCCTTGTTCCCGCGGGGGAGCTTGGTGACCTGCACGAGGATCTCGTCCCCCTCCTTTGGAACAGTGCGCTCCCGCGGCACCGCCGCGCCGTCATAGGAGCGGAGCTGGACAGGCCCCTCGTCCAAGGGCAGGTAGCAGTTGCGCTCCATGCCGCAGTTGACGAAGGCCGCCCGCATCCCGGGAATGACGTTCATGACCTTTCCCTTATAGATGTTCCCGAGCAGGTCTCCGTCCTTGTCGCTCTCCACACCCACTTCGACGATCTTTCTGTCCTCGGTGTAGACGGCGATCTGCGTGCCGCAGAAGCGGTCAAAAAACCATTCCTTTTTACATTCGCTCTTCACTTTTGCACTCCGATGAGGAATTCCTCATCGATTGTATCATAGACAACGCCGTTTTTCAAGTGGTTTTTCGGATTTTAAGGCGCGAATGCCGAAAGGGGCAGAGAATAGTCCCCGCCCCCGAGCGCGGCGAGAAATTCCTCCTCCGTCAGTTCGGCGTAAAAGCCGTCCTCCTTGAAGAGCAGGAGGGTGAGATACCTGTCCTCGCGCAAAAATCTGAGGGCGGAGGAGAGCGGCATATCCGCCGAGACCGCCACGCGGTATTCCTCGATGCCCCGCCGAAAGTCCCTGTCCCGCGCAAAGGTCACGCGGCGGTAGCCCTCTCCCCCGAACGCGCCCGCGGCGATGAGGACGGCAAAGGGCAGGGCCGTCCACGACGGCTCGGTAAAACAGCTGTAAATAAAATACCCTGCCGCCGCCGCGGCGATGAGGAGGGTCAAAACGCGGCAGATGCACATCGACCGCCTCTCCCCTAACGGGCGGAGCAGGAGGCGGAGGATCCTCCCCCCGTCGAGCGGCCACGCGGGGAGCAGATTGACGAAGAAGAGGGAAAAGGAGACGAACGCGGCGGCGTCGGTGTAGGCGTAGGTCTCGGGCCAGAGCCACCAGAGGGCGACAAAGAAGAGGCCCGTCGCGCCGTTTGCGAGCGGCCCCGCGAGAAGCACGAGAAGTTCCTGCCTCCGCGGGATCCCTTTCAGATCCCCCGAGACGACGGCCCCGTAGGGCATCAGAACGACCCTTTTCAGTTCGTACCCGTACCGCCGTGCGGCAAAGGCGTGGGCGCACTCGTGTTCGAGCGCGGCGAGGATCGCCGACAAATAGAGAAGCAGGGATCCCGTGAATGCGGACAGGATCCCCACCGCGACGCAGAGCGGATGGACGCTCAGCCTTCCCTCATGCCCATGCAAGCGTGTTTTCCGCGACAGTATAGTTGTTCAGGATGCTCCCGTCCGAATAGAACATGACGCGCACCGTCCTTTCGCCGTCCGTATGGGCAAGGGGCACGTTGCTCTTCACCTTTTCCCCGACCGAATAGTAGACGTCATTCAGACCGCTGATGATCGTGGAGAAGGAATCGGAGTGTTTGAGTTCCACCGTGAAGCCGCTCATGCCGTCGCCGTTGACGGAGACGAGGGTCCCCTCGCAGGGTGCGTACACCGCGCAGTCCGCCGTGAAGGACAGCACGCCCGTCTCGGAGACGGCAAGCTCCACTTCCTCGAACTCATTGACGACGGGGGAGAGCGTGAAGTCCTGATAGGTCCGCGTGTCGGCGACCGTCTCGCCCTGTCCGTAGAACAGACCGCGCACAAAGGTGTTGATCGCGCTCTGCGGGAGGAAGATGTTGGTGAGGAAGATTGCGGCGCAGATCGCGCAGACGGCGGCGAACTCGGCAAAAAGCACCCGCTTGGCCCGCTTCGTCTTTTTGCTCTCTGGCCGCCCCTCCCGCTCGATGGGCGTACTCTCCGCATAGAGAGGGTCCTCCGTCTCCTGCATGCGGTCGTTGACTCTCTCGACGACCTGATCTCTCAGCTCGCTGTCGCTCTCCTGCGACCGCTTGCGTTTTTCCCTGTGCGTGACGGTCACCGTTTCCACGGGGATCTCGAGCATTTCGGCATAGCTCAATTCTTCGTTCATGACACACCTCTTTTTTGTTGTTTTGTCGGCGCATTTCCCGCCGTTGCAATCATAATGTATGTCATGAAATGCGGAATTAGAAGAAAAAATCCCTGTCGATATCGCACGACAGAGATAGAAAAATGCAAAAAAGATCTGCGGAGGGAGTTCCCGCCGCAAGAGGCCTTACCCGCGGGCAGAGGCGGCCGCGATCACCGCACTTGCCGCAAAGCGGGTCTCCTCCTCCGTGGTCTCGCGGCCGAAGGAGAAGCGCGCGCCCCTTCTTGCCTCCTCCTCGCTCCTCCCCATCGCCAGCAGCACATGGGAGGGCAGGGAAGCGTGGGCGGAGCAGGCGGCTCCCCCCGAACAGGCGACGCCGCCGAGGTCGAGGAGGGTCAGAAACGCGTCCCCGCCCCGCGCAAAGGTGAGGTGGGAGATGTTGGGAACGCGGTCCTCGCCGTCAACTTTCACCTCCCCGCCGAGCGCGGAAAGAACGGTCCGTTCAAAGAGGTCCCGCAAGGCCCCCGTGTGGGTGCAGAACGCCTCGCGCTCCCTCTGCGCAAGTTCGAGCGCGGCCGCAAAGCCGACGATCCCCGCGACGTTGAGCGTCCCGCCGCGCAGTCCCCTCTCCTGCTCCCCGCCGACGATGAGAGGCCGCAGCGGGACCCCCTTTTTCACGACGAGCGCGCCGACGCCCTTCGGCCCCCCGATCTTGTGGGAGGAGAGGGAGATCGCGTCCGCATGGCGCAGGATCTCCCGCAAAGAGAGGCTGCTTGCCACCTGCACGCAGTCCGAAAAGAGATAGGCCCCGCGCGCATGGCAAAGGGAGGAAAGCTCCTCCAAGGGCTGGATGCAGCCCGTCTCGTTATTGACCGCCATGACGCAGACAAGGGAGACGCCCTCGGGCATGCCCCCCTCAAAATCCGTCTGTACGGTCCCACGGGCCGAAACCGTACATGGTACCGCCTTTTTACACTTACGGAGGGGGATCGCGGACATGGCGGCCGCATGTTCGATGGGAGAGTACAGGATATCCCCCTCTCCGACGCCGCGCACCGCCCAGTTGTCCGCCTCCGTCCCGCCCGAGGTGAAGTAGACCTCCGAGGGCCTCACGCCGAGGATATTTGCGATCTTGTCCCGCGCCTCCGTGACGGCGTGCGCCGCCCTTCTCCCGAACGCGTGGAGGGAGTCGGGATTGCCGAAATTCTCCCTGAGGCAGGGGAGCATGGCTTCGAGGACTTCCTCCCGCAAGGGGGTCGTCGCGGCATGATCGAGATACACATTCATGGCTTTATTATACCCTCCTTACCGTGCCTTGTCAAGCGCGGAGGCGGCGCATCGAAACGATGCGCCGCCTCATGATTTTTTGATTTTTGACGCGGAAGCCGACCCGCGTGCGGAAACGTTACAGGTACTTTTTCAGCTCTTTGATGACGAGGTCGGCGATGTAGCGGCAGCCGCGGTGGGTCGGATGCACGCCGTCGGCGGCGAATTCCTCGGGCTTGATGTCCTGCGAGACGCCGTTGAAGATCTCGTCGAGGGGCACGAGGGGAAGTCCCTCCCTGCGGGCAAGCTCGCGGATGACGGCGATGTAGGTGTTGAGATAGGGACGGAAGCGGCGTTTGTCCTTCACGTCGAGGACGTAAGGTTCGACGAGGATGAGCTTCGCGCCGCACGCCTTGATCGCTTCGAGGATCGCGGCGTAGTTATGGCCGAACTGCTCCTCGCTCACGATCTCCTCATGCGTGAACCGCCGCCAGACGTCGTTCACGCCGACTTCGAGGACGACGACGTCGGGCTTCACCGCCGTAACTTCGTCCACGCGGGCGAGGAGTTCGACCGTCCTGTCTCCCCCCACGCCGAAGTTGTAGATGTCGAAATCGACGTCGGGATAGAGCGGGCGGAGCTTCCCCGCCGCGATCTTTACAAATCCCTCGCCGAGGTCGTGGGGATCGGACAGATCTCTCCCCGCTTCGGTGATCGAATCGCCGAAAAATGCAAGTTTCATAATTTCCCCCCTTAAAGAAAATTATTTTCCGAATTTTTCGATATAGGCCTTGATGCACTTTTCAACGATCTCGACGGCCTCGTCGCGGTGGGCGATCTCCTTCACCGTCGTCGTCTTGTGTTCGAGCGTCTTATAGACCTCGAAGAAGTGCATCATTTCGTCGAAGATGTGCTTCGGCAGTTCATGAATGTCATAATAGTCATTGTAGGACGGATCCTTGAACGGGATGGCGATGATCTTCTCGTCGAGGGAGCCGCCGTCGATCATCTTGATGACGCCGATCGGATAGCAGGTCACGAGCGTCATGGGATAGATGACCTCATTGGTGAGGACGAGTACGTCGAGCGGGTCGCCGTCCTCGGCAAAGGTGCGCGGGATAAAACCGTAGTTCGCGGGATAGACCGTGGAAGTATAGAGGACGCGGTCGAGCTTGAGAATGCCCGTCTCCTTGTCAAGTTCATATTTCGTCTTGCTTCCCTTGGGGATCTCGATCAACGCCTCGAAGGATTTGGAGGTGATGCGCTTGGGATCGATGTCATGCCAGATGTTCATAATTGTCCTCCGTATTTTTATTTTAACATATTTTTGAAGACGCCGCAAGGCTGTGCGCGGATTTTTTCAAAAAAAATTGTCTAAACCGAGAAAATATACTTTGACATTCCTCCCGAAATGTGATATATTGATAGCGACAGGGCGAAGATGAGCAGCTTCGCCGCCGAAAGAACGGATACGCAGAAGTACCCAAGAGGCTCAAGGGGCTCCCCTGCTAAGGGAGTAGTACCGAGTAAGGTAGCACGAGTTCGAATCTCGTCTTCTGCGCCAGATCCCGCCGAGAAATCGGCGGGATTTTTGCGCAGAAGATGGGTAAACAGAAATCGTGAATTCTACACGAGTTCGCGCGAGGAGGCAGACGACGGTCGGCCTGTTTTTTTATTTTCCTCACTCTGCCGACGACGCTTTCAAGCCCTTTGGGCGCAGAAAAT
>CANPZV010000034.1 GCA_947589285.1 uncultured Clostridia bacterium | reverse complement strand
ATAGAAAACTCCTGTGGCGTATGAAGCCCATAAACCATATAAACCATATTTTAGGGGCTTTATATATTTGGTAAGGATGAGGTCGGCGGTCCGAGTCCGCTCATCAGCTCCATGGGAAAAGGGAACGCAAAAGCGTTCCCTTTTCCCATGGAAGGGGTGAGGCTCCGCCGAAAGCGGTGGTTTCTTGCCTGCCCCCTTTTTAAGGGGGCGGGGTAGGGGTGGGGGGGACATTGCTCATTCTGAGGGCGAAGCCCGAAGAATCCCGTGGAGGAAAGTACGGACTTCGTTCAGGGGATTCTTCGGGGGTAAACCCCCTCAGAATGAGCGGTTTATCCTTGTCGCCCCTTATAGGGGAGATGTCACGAGCAACGCGAGTGACAGAGGGGTTTTGGAACCCCTTTGCCCTCGCAGGCTCGGGCACTTCCCCTACAGGGGCAGCGAGGAATAAGGTGACCCACCCCCCTACCCCCCTCCCACGGAAGGGGCATGCGCCGCGGCAGCCCACGGAGGGGGTAAAAGGCCTACCCCCTACGGGGGGAGGCTCCCGCGAAGCGGGTGGTGGGGGAACGCTCATGCCCCGCGTCATTCTGAGGGAGCGAAGCGACCGAAGAATCTCGTGGAGGAAAGTACGGACTTCGTTCAGGGGATTCTTCGGGTGTAAACCCCCTCAGAATGAGCAGTTTATCCTTGTCGCCCCTTATAGGGGAGATGTCACGAACGTAGTGAGTGACAGAGGGGTTTTGGAACCCCTTTGCCCTCGCAGGCTCGGGCACTTCCCCTAAAAGGGGCAGCGAGAATGCACCCCCTACCCTCCCCTCCCCCCTCAAGTATAAGGGGGGAGGCGGTGGTTTACTTGCCTGCCCCCTTTTTAAGGGGGCGGGGTAGGGGTGGGGGTTCATTCTGATGAGGGGATTCTTCGGGGGTAAACCCCCTCAGAATGAGCAGTTTATCCTTGTCGCCCCCTCTAAGAGAGTAGGCTTTTCCAATCCCGCCACAATTTTTAATTTTTAATTTTCAATTTTTAATTAAAATAATGTTTTGTGAGGGAAAAAATTTCACAAAAATTTGGCCCATATAACTTGTTAAATTCCACGGGTTATAGTATAATACCATTATGCGGAATAAAATCCTGCCCTTGACGGCCGTTTGCCTCCTCCTCTCGATCGGGACGGGGGTCGCACTCCCGATGCTCCTGACCCATTTCAACGTGTCTGTGGAGCCGAACGGGACGGTGGGGGCCGCCTATGCGACCGTTCTCGGCCTGCTCTTCATCATCTTCATCGTGGAGATCGTCTCCGCTTTCAAGATCGACGATTCTACGTTCCACACGGTGTGCCTCGCGGGGAGCGTCTTTGTGCAGTTTTTGTTTTCGGCGGACACACAGCTCTTCCTCGAGAGCTTCGGCCTGAAAATGCCCGACATCGCCCTCGGCATCTCGGGGGAGATCTCCTTTGTCCTCTGCGAGACGTCCTGCCTCTGGTACATCTGCTATCTCTACAACCTCCGCTGGGACAGGGGCATCTATGCGGCGATCGCCATTCCCGTCATTTTGCTCGTGCTTGCCGATTCCCTGCTCTTCCTCTGGGGATGGGGGCATTGGGCGCATTTTTTGATCGCGGCGATCTTTACGGTGATGCTCTTTGCCGCGCTCGTGCGGGCGTCGAAGAAGAGCGAGATCGGCTTCACCACCTACTTTGTGGCGGCGGTCTTTTGTCTGAGCGCGGGGGCGCAGAGCGTGAACGCCCTGTGCTTCAACGACGTCGCAAACGCCTACCCAGGGATCACTTTCGTCTACGCCGTCCTCTCCGTCTCCATGTTCATCTCCGTCTATCTCGCCTTCTCGGTCCATGCCGACCTCAAGGCGGTGCAGTCGGAGGAGTACAAATCGCAGGTGCGCTCGTTCAAATTGCGGGCGTTCACGGGGCAGATCAAGCCCCACTTCATCTTCAACGCGCTGGAGGCCATCAAGTCCTTCTACCACCGCGACGTTGCCTCGGGGGACACGGCCGTCTCCCTCCTTTCCGATCTGCTCAACGACAGCATCAACGCCTTCGACCACGACCTCGTCCCCTTTGAAAAGGAACTTGACACGATCTACAGTTACACCGAATTCGAGAACATGAAGCGGCAGAGGAAGGCGGAGGTCATCTTCAACACAGAATTCACCGATTTCTCCGTGCCGCCCTTTTCGGTGGAACCCTTTGTCGAGAACGCCATGCGGTACAGCGGCGTAGAGGACAAGGAGGGTGGGAGGATCGTCATCTCCAGCTTCAAGCGGGGGGGGACGGTCGTCATCGAGGTCTTTGACAACGGGCGGGGTTTCGACCCCGCGGCGGTCAAGGAGACCTCCCACGGCATCAGGAATGCGAGCGAGCGGTTCCAGATCGCATTTGCCGCCACGCCGCGCGTCGAGAGCGTCCCCGGGGAGGGGACGCGCATCACCATAGAGATCCCCGCAGGGGATGAGGAGGACCACGCATGAAGATCGTTGTCATCGACGATGAGATGTACGCGCTCCAATCCTTTTTGAATGAGGTCATCGACTGCGACGTCGAATGCAGATTTTTCAAGGACGACGAGAGGGCCGTGCTTGATTACCTCGAAAAGAACACCGTGGACGCCGTTTTTTCGGACGTGAGCATGCCCAAGATCTACGGGCCGGAACTCGCCGAAAAGATCGTCGCCCTCGGGAAGGATATCCCGTTCGTGTTCATCACGGGGACCAACATGACCGCGGAGGGGCTGAGCGCGGCGGTGCAAAAACACACGCTCGGCTTCCTCTATAAGCCCTACAACGCCAACAAACTGCGGACGTATCTCAACCTCATAAACAAAAGAACGCCTCTTTTGCAGGTAAAGACGTTCGACGGATTCGACTGTTTTACGGACGGCGGCATCGTGACGTTCACCTCCGCCAAGTCCAAGGAACTCTTTGCCCTCCTCATCGCCTACAACGGAAACAGCCTCACCATGTCCGACGCCATCGCCCACCTCTGGGGGGATAACGACGTCGAGAAGGCCAAGATCCTGTACCGCAACGCCGTATTCCGCCTCCGAAAGACGCTCACGGAGGTCGGCGTCAACTGCGTCGGCTTCGGCAGGGCCGTTTTGACGCTCGACAAGTCCAACATCGTCTGCGACTATTGGGATTTCATCAGGACGGGCAAGGGAGCCTATCACGGCGAATTCATGCGCGGGTACGATTGGAGCGTCGAATATCTCCCCGAACTCGACAGGATCGCCGCCCTCAAAGACTGACCGCCGCGCCGAGGAGATCGTCCATGCCGTACAGCCCGTTCGGCCGGCCGAGGAGCCACTCCGCCGCGCGGAGCGCGCCCGAAGCGAAGATCTTTCTGCTCCCCGCGGCGTGGGAGAGGGTGATGACCTCGTCCCCGCCCGCAAACATCACCTCGTGTTCGCCGACGATCGTCCCGCCCCGCACAGAGTGGACGCCGATCTCGCCGCTTTTCCTTTGGCCGTATCCCGCCCTGCCGCAGACCATCTCACGCTCTTCCATAAGACCCTCCTTCACGCTCTCAAAGAGCATGAGGGCCGTGCCTGAGGGGGCGTCTTTTTTTTGCCCGTGATGCCGCTCGACGATCTCCGCGTCGAACGCGCCGCCGAGAACGCGGGCGGCCGTTTTCACGAGGAGGCAGAGCAGGTTGACGCCGAGGGAGAGATTCCCCGCCCGAAGAATGGGGAGGTGTTCCGCGGTTTTCCCGATGAGCGTCTCATCGGCCGCAGAAAACCCCGTCGCAGAGAGGACGATGGGGATCTTTTTGTCCGCGCAGAAACAAAGCCGCTCCGCAAGGAGGGCGGGGGAGGAGAAGTCGATAACAACGTCTGCTGTCTCGGTCACCTCTTCGGCCCGCGCAAAGACGGGAAAGGGCATGGGGGAGGGGGAGAGATCGATCCCGCAGACGACGGTATGCCCCGCCTCTTGGGCGGTCTCGGCGGTCACCCTGCCCATTTTGCCGCAGCAGCCCCACACGATCAGCCGCATCTCTTTCTCTCCGCTTCGAAGCCGAGCAGGGCGGTTTTCAGAAGTTCGAGGTGGGGCGGTTCGATCTCGGTGAGCGGCGCGCGGGGGAGGCCGACGTCGTAGCCGAGCAGGGCGAGGGCGGCCTTGACGGGAATGGGATTGACCTCCGAAAAGCACGCCCCGACGAGGGGGAGAAGGGCGTCGCTGAGCCTGTTCGCGGCTTTGAGGTCGCCCTTTGCGACAAGATCCGCCAACCGTTTGACCTCCGCGGGGAAGAGGTTGGAGACCACCGAGATGACGGCCGTCCCGCCCGCGGCTAAAATGGGAAGGGCGAGCGCGTCCTCGCCCGCATAGAGGTCGCACTTGCCGCGAATGCGCCGCGCCGTCTCCATGACCTGCGCCATGTCCCCGCTCGCCTCCTTGACGCCCGCCATGTTGGGGATCTCGGCAAGTTCCGCCATCGTCGCGGGGAGGAGGTTGATCCCAGTCCGCGCGGGGACGTTGTAGGCGATAACGGGGAGGGGGACGGCCGCGCAGAGCGTTCGGTAGTACGCCGCAAGCCCCCTTTGGGTGCATTTATTGTAATAGGGCGTGACGGCAAGGATGCCGTCCGCCCCAAGTTCTGCCGCAAGCCGCGTCATCTTCACGGCGGCGGAGGTATCGTTGCCGCCCGTGCCGACGACGAGCTTCATCTTTCCGCAGTGCGCCCGCGCAAAGCGGATGACCGCCTCCTTTTCCTCCGCGGCCATGGTGGAGGGTTCGCCCGTCGTGCCGAGGACGACGACGGCGTCCGCGCCGCCTTGCTCCTGACGGGCAAGCAAGGCCCCGAGCGTCGCAAAATTCACGCCATCCTCTGTAAACGGTGTCACAAGGGCGGTCGCGACGCCCCTCAAAAATCCTGTCATTGCATTCCTCGCCTTCCCATTCTATGCGGAAGGGAGGGAAAACGTCACCCGAAATATCCCTCGGCGGCGAGGAGTTCGGCGAGAAGGATCGCTCCGCCCGCCGCCCCGCGGAGCGTGTTGTGCGAGAGGCCGATGAATTTCCACCCGAAGGGGTCCCTGCGGAGCCGCCCCGCCGCGATCCCCATGCCCCCTTCGAGCATGCGGTCGAGTTTTGGCTGGGGCCTGTCGTCCCCGCCGAGATAGGTGATGAACTTCTTGGGCGCGGAGGGAAGCCCCAGCCGTTGCGGCTCCCCCGCAAAGTTCTCCCACGCAGACAGAATTTCCTCCCGCGAGGGGTCGCGTTCAAAGGAGACGAATACGGCCGCCGTGTGCCCGTCCGAGACGGGGACCCTGACGCATTGCGCCGTGATGAGGGGGGAGGAAGCAAGTTCTATCCTGCCCTCTTCGGCCTTGCCCCAGATCTTGAGAGGCTCCCTCTCGCTCTTCTCCTCCTCGCCCGCGATGTAGGGAATAACGTTGTCCGCGATCTCGGGCATCGCCTTCAAGGTCTTGCCCGCGCCCGAGACCGCCTGATAGGTGCAGACGGCGGCGGAGGTTATCCCGTACTTGCGCAGGGGGTGCAGGAGGGGGACGTACGATTGCAGGGAGCAGTTGCTCTTGACGGCGATAAATCCCCGCTTGCTGCCGAGCCGCTTCCTCTGAAAGGGGATGACGGACAGGTGTTCGGGGTTGACCTCGGGGATCACCATGGGGACGTCGGGCGTGAAGCGGTGGGCGGAATTGTTGGAGACGACGGGGATCTCTGCCCTTGCATAGGCCTCCTCAAGGGCGCGGGTCTCCTCTTTCCCCATGTTGACGGCGCAAAATACGAAGTCCACCTTATCTTTGAGCGGGCGGGGGTCGGCGGCGTCGAGGACGGGCATTTTCCTTGCGTATTCGGGAATGGGGAAATCGAACGCCCACTTTCCCTCCACGGCCTCTTCGTAGGTCTTGCCCGCGGAGCGGGGACTTGCGAGGAGGGCGGCGGGGACGAACCACGGGTGACGCTGGAGGAGCGTCACAAACCTCTGCCCGACCATTCCCGTCGCCCCGACGATCCCGACGCGATACTGTTTCATTTTTTTCCGCCTCCGATTTTTCTTTGAGAGCATTGTATCATATGCGCCCGCAAAAAGCAAGGGAAACGCGCCGCTTTGGGGGGAATGCGGGGGGGAACCGCTTTCCATGGGGGCGGAGAGGGGGCTTTGCGGACGCTTTTTATGAAAAAATCAACTTTTTGCAAGAATTCACCGCTTTTCCATTGAAAAATTTCGGAAGTTGCGGTATAATGGTTGACACGGCAGACTTTTGCCGTGTACGGCAAGATAAAATCGGAGCTGAAATTATGGCAGATACAGAGAAAAAAGGTCTCGTCGCCCGTTGGCTGATCGGGAAGGAGCGCAGCGAGGACTACGCGCGGTCCACTCTCCCCACGAGCCGCTGGGCACTCTTTTGGGACATTCTGAAGGGCAGGTTCGGGCGGCTCATGCTCGTCAATCTTTTGATCCTGCTCACCTTCCTCCCCCTCATCGGGCTGATCGTGTGGCGGTTTCTTCAGGTGGGAGTTGCGGGCATGGGCGGCGCGTTCGGCGCGGGCCTCGGCCCCTCCTTCCCGTACATTCCCGACATCGTGGGCAACGCCGAGGCCATGCTATTGCAGAGCGACCTCGTTTACTTCTCGCTCTTTATCCCCGCGGGCGTCATTGCCGCCCTCGGCATCTCGGGCGGGTTCTATATCATCCGCAATCTCATCTGGACGGAGGGCATCTTCGTCGCGAACGACTTCCTCCGCGGCATCAAGCGCAACTTCTGGAACGTGTTCGAGGCCGTCCTCATCTTCACTGTCGTGCTGTTCGTCGCGCGGGTGATGGGGAACCTCGCCGATTACTTCGTCGCCACGGGCGCGGCGGGCGCGGGCTGGATGGTCGCCTCCAAGGTCGTCGGGTACATCATCGTCTCCTTCATGCTCCTCGTCTGCCTGTGGATGATCTCCCTCGGCATCAGTTACAACCAGGGGCCTTGGGCACTCTTCCGCAACGCCGTCGTCATGACGATCGGCACCTTCCCGCAGACGGTGTTCTTCGCCGCCCTCGCCCTTTGGCCGTACTTCCTCGCCCTCTTCGGCGGGCTGAATTTCTTCGGGATCGTCGGCATCCTGCTTCTCCTCCTCATTGCCTTCTCCTATTCGGGCCTCGTCTGGCTCGATTACAGCCAGTGGGCGTTCGATAAGTATGTGAACCCGACGTTCGGCATCGCCACGGGCAGGGGTCTTTATAACAAGGAGACGGGAACCATGAACACGGGCGCGCCGATGACGGAGGACCAGAGCGAGGCGATGCGCGAATACAGGAGGCAGATGGCTCTCAACGGCAGGAGCAAGCTCATCTCCCGCCCCGTGAAACCCATCGACGAGGGCGTCGATCCCTACCTGCTCCCCGATTCCTTCTCCCGCGAGGATCTGCAAAAGCTCCGCGAGAGCAGGGAGGCCATGGCGCAGGACGCGCAGGCCTATGCGGAGGAACACAAGGACGACGAAAAGTACGCCGCCTACAACAGGGAGTTCGACGCGCTTGAAGCCGCCCTCAGCGAAGAGGAGAACGGCACGGACGGCAAGAAGAAAAAGGAAAAGAAAATGCGCCGTCCGAAGATGTTGCCGCGCAAATAATACGATGACGCAGGCTTACGACTATCTTGCCGAATGGTTTGAAATTTTGAACGATGACTGCGACTATCCCACTTGGTCGCAGTATTTTATTGACGGGCTGAAAAGGAGGGGCGCGGGGCCGAAGGGGTTCGAACTCGGCTGCGGCAGCGGGGCGTTCACCCGCGCTTTGGCGCGGGCGGGCTTTCAGATGACGGGGGGAGACGTCTCCCGTCCCATGCTCTCCAAGGCCGTCCGCCTCGCGCAGGAGGAGGGGCTTGCGATCCCCTTTGTCCTCGCCGACGCGCGCAGCCTCAAAACGCCCGCGCGGTACGATTTCATCCTCTCCGCCAACGACTGTATCAACTATCTCCCGCAGGGGAGCCTTCCCTCGGCCTTCCGCCATATCGCCGCCTGCCTCAAACGGGAGGGGATCTTTTGGTTCGACGTCAGTTCCGAATACAAACTGACCCAAAAAGTTGCAAATAATATGTTCGGGGACGACAGGGACGACGTCACTTACCTCGAATTCAACAGAAAAAAGGAGGACAGCGTCGAGACAGACGTCACCCTCTTTGTGCGGGAGGGCGACCTCTTCCGCCGCTATGACGAGACGCATGTCCGCTATATCCACAAGGAACAGGATCTCCTCGCGGCCCTGCATTCTGCGGGGTTCCAAGCGGAGGTAGAGGGGCACCTCGGCGGGGCGGCCCTCCAAAGCGACAGATTGAATTTTATATGCAGAAAAGTATCATCTTAAAGACATTGGTCCACGGCGGGGAGGTCTCCCTCGCCGTCATCGACAGCACCGCGGCCGTACAGGAGGCCATGCGGCGGCACAAATTTTCCGCCGTCGCGGCGGCGGCGTTCGGCAGGACCCTCACTGCCTGCGTATACCTTTGCAGCTGGTTGAAGGGAGAGGGGTGTTCCCTCGCGGTCACGGTCAACGGCGGCGGACCCGGCGGGAAGATCTGCGCCGCGGGGGACAGCGAACTCCGCATGCGCGGTTTCGTGGGGGAGCCGCAGCTCGAACTCCCTCCCCGCGCGGACGGGAAGCTCGACGTGGGCGGCTTCACGGGGCGGGACGGCACCCTCACCGTGGTCTCCGACGACGGCACGGGCGTTCCCTTCACGGGGACGAGCGATCTCGTCTCGGGGGAGATCGCGGAGGACTTCTCCGCCTACTTTCTGACGAGCGAACAGCGTCCGACGGCGATCGCGCTCGGCGTAAAGGTCAAAGAGAGGATCCTCGGCGCGGGCGGCGTCTTTCTCCAACCCCTCCCCGGGGCGGGCGAGGAGGCGATCTCCTACTGCGAGAAGGAGATCGCAAAGTTCCGTGAGATCTCCTCTCTCATCGGGGAAAGGGGCGCGGAGGGCGTCCTCAGGATGCTCACGGACGAACCCTTCGACAGGAGAGAATTTTCCTTCCGCTGCCACTGTTCGCGGAAGCGGGCGGCGGGGGCCGTCCTCTCCCTCGGCAAGGAGGACGCGTTCGCGCTCATCCGTGAAGAGGGGAAGATCTCCGTCCACTGCCACTACTGCAATAGAGACTATATCTTTGAAAGGGAGGACGTCGTGCGTCTCTTCGGGGAGGAAGCATGAGGGACAGACCCAAAACATGGAATATCAGCGAAGAGTTCCTGATCGACACCGCCGAAAAGCGTGCGGACGAGGGGGACTATTTCGGCGCGCTCGGCGCACTCAAGCGCAGGGCGGAACTGTACCCGCCGAGCGCGGACGCATGGGCGGTCTACGCCGACGTCTATGAGGGCTTGGAGCTTTGGCCGCTCGCCGCAGACGCGTGGTTCCGCTTCCTCGACGTCTGCAACGAGGCCGACTTCCCCGAGGGGTTCGAGGGGCTTGCCGTCGTGTTCATGAACATGGGCAACGAGTTTCAGTCGGCGTTCTACTATTCCCACGCCTACCCCGAGGAGGGGGAGGATGAGACCGAGGGACTTGCCGATTTCATCGAAAATTTCGAGGCGGAGACCGAACCTCCAAAGCTCCGACTTGTGGGCGGGGACGACCCCGAAGCCCTCAAGGAGGGGCTTGACCTCATGCGCGGGGGGGCCTTGGACGACGCGCGGAAGCGTCTCCTCCTCGTCGAGGAGGACAGCCCCGACTATCCCTCGGCGGCGGGCCTTGCCGCCATGTGCCTCCTCTTGGCGGGGGAGGAAAAGCAGGCGGAGAGAGAGTGCGAAGCCCTGCTTGAAAAATATCCCGAGAACGTGCAGGCCCTCACGACGTATGTCGCCGTCCTCGGTGCGCGGGGGGACAAAAAACGCGCCAAGGAGACGGCCAAACGGCTCGCTTCCCTTCCCGCCGACGGGACGGACGACCTGTACCGCATCGCGACGGCCCTCTGCGAGACGGGACTGGACGAGGACGCCCACAGGGTGCTTTCCGAGCTGAAAAAGCGGCTCCCTTACGACGACACCGTGCTGTTCCTCTACGCCACGGCGGCCTACCGCGTGGGGAAGATCGACGGGGCGATCTCCGCGCTGGAGACGCTCACCGCCCTCTGGCCCCGCAAGGCGGTCGCGGAGTACTATCTCGAACATCTCCGCCTCATCCGCGACGGGGAGGAGAAGGACGTCGGCATGACCTATTTCTACCGCATGCCGCAGGCCGAATACAGGAAGATCGCGGGATTTTTGCTCGCCGCATGCAGGGCGGACGAGACGGAGCTTCCCGCTGTTTCGGAATCCCCCGACCTCGGCCGCTGTCTCCGCATCGCCTTCGACGAATTGGAGGGCAGGGACGAAAAATTGCAGCTCCTCGCCGTCAAGGTCGCCTCCCGCCTGCGGTGCGACGACTTTCTGCGGGAACAGCTCCTTGACTACACGGGCAACGACCTCGTCAAGTTCACCATTCTGCACGAGCTGACCGTCCGCAACGAGAACAATTCCTTCGGGACCGTCTTTATCAACTTGTACAAGGAATTCTTCACCCATACCATCAACATCGGTACGCGCAAGGCGGAAGCCTTCCTCGACGCCTTTGCCGACGTCTACTCCAAATACGGCTTGCTCGGGGACGACAACGAGGGCAAGCTCTGCGGGGCGGCGGAGGACATCTATGCGGCTCTCGAGGCGGCGGGCGCATGGAGATATATGGACGAGCGCGCGGCTTTGGCCTCCGCGATCTATCGTGAGGCGCGGCTGAGGGGCGCGGCACAGCCCCTCAAGGAGATCTGCGAGATGTTCGACGCCAACCGCTACGTCACGCAGGAGATCTTAGACTTTCTGATGTGAGGAACGTATGAAAAAATTGATCGATTTCGACGCATTGTTCGACGAAAAGCTCTCCGAATACATGCAGCAGAATGCGGGGAAGTACTCCGAAAAACAGTGGGAGAGCGTCATTCCCAAGCTCTATCGTCAGTTCGGCGACATCATGATCCCGTCCGTCGGGGCCACGCCGAAGGGGTATTTTGCCGCGATGACGGACGAGGAACTCGCCGAGACCCTTCGCCGCCATGTGGAGGAGGGGGTCCCCGTGCCCGATTTCCTCTGTCAGGAACTCGAAAAGAGGGATTGTCCCGAGGCGATCTTGCCCCTGCTCGACGGGGACGACGAGGAACTTCTGCTCCTTGCGGTCAACCTTGCGGGGCCGAACGAGAGGGCGTTTGACGCCTATTTCAGGATATTAAGGACGAGTGAGGACACGGAGCTGAAGGACGCCGTCGCCGAACAGCTCAAGGCGGAGGCGGACAAGGCCAAAGACCGCGCCCTCGCCATGTTCGGGGAGGGGATAGAGACCGATCTGATGCTCGAGATCCTCTCGCGCACCAGGGAGAGGGACGACAGAGTGTTCGGCCTCCTCCTCGACGCGTTCAGAACGAGCGGGGAGATCCCCATGCACGCGAGCTATCTTGCCGCCTACGGCGATCCGCGCGCACTCCCCGTCCTCCTCGACGTCATCGCGCGGGACGACATCAATTATCTCGAATATCAGGAGCTGAAATACGCCGTCGAGGCCCTCGGCGGGGAATACACCGACGACCGCGATTGGTCCGCCGACCCCTATTACCGCGAGATCCACGGCGTGGATTGACACCCCCTTCCCCTGACCCTCCGCTCAGCATGAGCGATTTCTTTCCGCTCATTCTGAGCCGCCGCCGCAGGCGGCGTGTCGAAGAATCCCCTCAAACG
>CANPZV010000033.1 GCA_947589285.1 uncultured Clostridia bacterium | reverse complement strand
TGAGCTGCGCCGCGGCAGGAGGCGTGGCCTCGCCGACGGGGTTACGGCGGTCCCTGCCGCCGTAACGGGTAGGGGGGGGTCACCGCAGGCGGTGGTGGGGGGAACAACGCTCATTCTGAGCGAAGCGAAGAATCTCATAAACCCACGGACTTCGTTCTTCGGGATGTTTCGGCTTCGCCTCAACATGACGCGGAGGGATACAACTTTTGATTTTTAATTTCCGAATCCAAGCTCTCAGCGTTTGCACGTTGGGACAAAATGTGCTATAATTATCATGAAATACTATGCGTAAGAGGTTTTTATGGCACAGGAGCAACATTACGACGCGAGCGACATTACCATCCTCGAGGGGTTGGAGGCTGTGCGGCTCCGCCCCGGCATGTACATCGGATCGACGGGCAAGAGCGGGCTTCACCATATCCTATGGGAGATCGTCGATAACGCCGTAGACGAAGCGGCGAACGGCTTCGCGGACAGGATCGACGTACATATTTATAAGGACAACTCCGTCTCCGTCGAGGACAACGGGCGGGGCATTCCCACCGACATCCACCCCAAGACGCACGTCTCGGGCGTGCAAGTCGTCTTTACCCAGCTCCATGCGGGCGGGAAGTTCGATGAACACAACTATTCCTTCTCGGGCGGACTGCACGGCGTGGGCGCGTCCGTCACGAACGCCCTTTCGAAGTGGCTGAACGTCCGCGTCTGCCGCGACGGAAAGACCTTTGAGATGGGCTTCAAGTCCTACTACGACCCCAAAAAGAAGAAGTACGAATCGGGCGTCCCGACGGGGCCTTTGACCGACGTCAAGAAGCGGACGAAGCGTCACGGCACCTTCGTCCACTTCCTGCCCGACGACGCCGTCTTTGGCGATGCCGTCATCGACGTCGAAACGGTCAACCGCCGCCTGAAAGAGCTTGCCTACCTCAACAAGGGGGTCACGATCACCCTCACCGACGAGCGCGTCACGATGAATGAGGCGATGTCCGACGGCGAGGGCGGGGAGGAGCAGGTCCAGCTCGGCATCGAGGGCATGCAGCCCTTCTCCGTCACTTACTGCTTCGAGGGCGGCGTCGCCGACTTCGTTTCCGCGCTCAATGTGACGAAGGAGACCCTCTACCGCAAGCCTCTGAGCTACCGCGGGGAGAAGGACGGCATCATCGTCGAATTCGCGATCCAGCACACGACGGAGTTCACCGAAAATCTCTTCTCCTTTGTCAACAACATTCCGACGCCCGAGGGGGGCACGCACGAGGCGGGCTTCCGCAGCGGCCTCACCCGCGTCCTCAACGCCTACGCGCGGGACAACAAACTCATGAAGGACAAGGACGGCTTCCTCGGGGACGACTTCCGCGAGGGATTGAGCGTCGTCCTCTCCGTCAAGATGAAGAACGTGCAGTTCGAGGGGCAGACCAAGACCAAGCTCGGCAACCCCGAGGCGAGGGCGAGCGTCGAGGGCGTCGTGGTGGAGGGGCTGAAAGCCCTTTCGTCCGACCCCAAGAACAAGCGGGCATTCGATGAGATGATCAAGAAGGCGCAGGGCGCGGCGAGAGTGCGCGTCGCGACGCGGCAGGCCAAGGACACCGCCCGCGCCAAGAACGCCATCGACACCTTACAGCTCGTCGGCAAACTTGCGGCCTGCACGGGCAAGAAGCCCGAACTCAACGAACTCTTTATCGTGGAGGGCGATTCGGCGGGCGGGACGGCGAAGCAGGCGCGGGTGAGGCAGTTCCAATCCATTCTGCCCCTCCGCGGCAAGCCCCTCAACGTCGAGAAGAAGCGGCTCGACCAGGTCCTCGCCAACGAGGAGATCCGCACCATGATCTCCGCCCTCGGCGCGGGCGTGGGGAACGATTTCAACATCGACAAGATCAACTACCACAAAGTCATCATCCTCTCCGACGCCGATCAGGACGGCTTCCATATCCGCTGTATCCTCTTGACCTTCTTCTTCCGCTACATGCGCGAACTCGTCAACGCGGGGCACGTCTACATCGGCATGCCGCCCCTCTACAAAGTCTATAAGCCGAACAGCGACATCGAGGAATACGCCTATGACGACAACGAGTTGCAGGAGAAGATCGCGAGGGTCGGGAAGGGGTACCTCATCCAGCGGTACAAGGGCCTCGGCGAGATGAGCGCGGAACAGCTCTGGAAGACGACGATGGACCCCGCGCGGCGCAACCTCACGCAGGTCACGGTGGAGGACGCGATCGCGGCGGACGACATGATCACCAAACTCATGGGCGACGCCGTTGAGGGCAGAAAGGAATTTTTGAGCAGATACGCCAATTTCAACAAAGTAGACACGTTCCTTGCGCGCGTGGACAAGAAGGGGGCAACGACCGATGAAGAAGAATGAATTGCAACAGGCAGAGCCGCAGGGCCAGCTCTTTGTCACTCCCTTGGAGGAGGTCCTTCCCCAATCCATGCTCCCGTATGCGGAGTTCGTCATTCTCGACAGGGCACTCCCCCGCGTGGAGGACGGGTTGAAGCCCGTCCAGCGCAGGATCCTCTATACCATGTTCGAGATGGGCCTCATGCCCGACAAGCCGCACAAGAAGTCCGCCCGCATCGTCGGCGACTGCATGGGCAAATATCACCCGCACGGCGACAGCTCCGTCTATGACGCGATGGTGAGGATGGCGCAGGACTTCAACATGGGCATGACGCTCGTCAACGGCCACGGCAACTTCGGCTCCGTGGACGGCGACCCCGCCGCCGCCATGCGCTACACCGAGGCGAGATTGGAACCGCTCGCCCTCGAGCTTCTGCGCGACCTCGACAAGAACACTGTTCCCTTCTCCCTCAACTTCGACGATTCCTTGAAGGAACCCGACATGCTCCCGGGGAGATTTCCCAATCTCCTCGTCAACGGGGCGTCGGGCATCGCCGTCGGCCTTGCGACGAATATCCCGCCCCACAATTTGGGCGAGGTGATCGGCGGCGTCATCGCCTATATCGACAATCCCCGCATCACTCTGGAAAAGATGATGAAGTATATCCCCGCCCCCGATTTCCCGACGGGCGGCAAGATCATTGCCAAGGAACTTGAACAGGCCTATGCGACGGGCAAGGGGAAGATCACCCTCCGCGCGAAGGTCTCCGTCGAACTTGCCGAGGGCGAACGCCCCACGGGGGAGGATGACGCGGCCGTCAAGCGCAACATCGTCATCACAGAGCTTCCCTATCAGGTCAACAAGGCCGCCCTGCTCCGCAAGATCGCAGAACTTCGGGAGCAGAAGAGCGAGCTTGCGCCCATCACCAAGGTCGTGGACGAGAGCGACAGGAGCGGCATGCGGGCCGTCGTCGAGGTCAAGGGCACGGGCAAGGACGCCGAAAAGGTGCTTGCCGCCCTCTACAAGTACACCGACCTCGAGGTCAGCTTCGGCATCAACATGGTGGCGATCGCCAAGGGAAAGCCCCTGCTCATGGGGCTTATGGACATCATCCGCTACTATGTGGAATATCAGCGGGAGGTCGTCCTGCGGAGGACGAAATTCGACCTCAACCAGGCAAAGGAACGCTGTCATATCTTGGAGGGCCTCATCGTCGCCGTCCAAAACATCGACGAGGTCATCAAGATCATCAAGGGGGCGGACAGCACCGCCGACGCCCGCGACAAACTGCGGAAACGCTTTGAACTCTCCGAAAAACAGGCGCAGGCCATTCTCGACCTCAGGCTCGCCCGCCTGACCAAACTCGAGGTGTTCAAACTCGAGGAGGAACACAGACAGCTCCAAAAGCTCATCGCCGAGCTTACGGAGATCGTCGGCAGCCAGAGGTTACAGCTCGAGGTCGTCAAGAAGGAGATCTCCGAACTCGCCAAAAAGTACGCCGTGCCGCGGAGGACGTCTTTGCCCGAGAGCGAGGAGGAGGCGTTCGCCGAACGCTTCGACGTGTACGTCCCCGGGGAGCCGTCTCAGCTCCTTTTGACCGCGGACGGAAAAATCAAGTGCGTGGAGGAGAAAAAACTCAAGACGGCGTCGCAGGAAGTCACGCCCTCCACCAGGAGAGGGAACATCATCGCCGACCGCACCGCCATTCTCTCCAACGCCGACGCGCTCATCATCACCGACAGGGCGAACTGCTATCGCGTCAACATGCGGGAGTGCATGCGCAAGTGGTCGGACGCGGGCCTCAAACTCACCGACGTCACCGACGCGGCGAAGGATGAAAAGATCGTCGCGCTCTTCTCCGAGGAGGAGACGGCGACGCTGCTCTTTGTCACGCGCATGGGCGAGATCATGGGAAGAGACCTTGCGGACATCGCGGCGGGCAAGGGACCCGTCGTCAAAATGGAGGAGGGGGACAGGCTCGTCGCCGCAGAGAGGGTTATTCCCGACGGCAGGACGCTGTATTTCGTCACGCGGAACGGCATGTGCCTCAACATGAAGATGGACGACTTCCCCGTGCGCAAGACGGCTGCGACGTGCGTCAAGGGCATGGGCCTCAAAACGGGAGACGCCGTCATCTGGGCGAAACTCATCGACGACTGCGGCGAACTTGTGCTGGCGACTACGGGCGGACGGTTCAAGCGCATCATCGTCTCGCAGATCGACCCCATCGGCCGCGGTTCGCAGGGCGTCCGCGTCGCCGACATGAAGGAGGACAAGATCCTCTTCGCCGACTATGTGACAAAGCCGTATGAACTCGCGGTGTTTACGGAGGAGGGGACCGTCGAAAAGATCACCACCGAGGACGTTCCCATCGACGCCACTTACACGCGCGGCCGCCCGTTGAAGGGGGTCAAGTGGATGGCAAAGGAGATCGTCTCCGTCAAGTATTAAAACCAACGAGGGGGGGCGCACTGTGTGCGCCCCCCCTCGTTGGTTAATAGTAAACCACGCGCAAAGCGCGTGGTTCAAAAAAAGAGATGATCTTCTTGGCTGCCACTGTAGTTCGCGCGGGATAATGCGCTCACTCACCGCAATTCTTGCGCATCAGCACACTGTGCTGATGCGCAAGAATTGCGTTTTGCGACCTAAAAGGGGCGACGAGAGAATGCGGTGACCCACCCCCCTACCCCCCCTCCCATGGAGGGGGTACGCGTCATGTTGAGGCGCAGCCGAAACATCCCGAAGAACGAAGTCCGTTGTAGCGGCGTCATGCTGAGAACAAAAACTGTATAAAGTCAGAAAAAGATGGCCCGAAGCATCTCGCCGCTACTATGGAAACGCCCCGCGAGATTCTTCGGTACCGCTTGTCTGACTTCGTTTCACCTCTGTTTCTCAGAATGACGCAGGGCTGCTCCGTGGGTTTATGAGATCCTTCGGCTTCGCCTCAGGATGAACGAAACTCCCTCGTTGCCCTCTTCCGCTCATTCTGAGCCGCCGCCGCAGGCGGCGTGTCGAAGAATCCCCTCAAACGAAGTCCGTTGTAGCGGCGTCATGCTGAGAACGGAAGCTGTACGAAGTCAAAGGAGGCAGACCCGAAGCATCTCGCCGCTACCGTGCAAACGCCCCGCGAGATTCTTCGGTTCCGCTTGTCTGACTACGTTTCACCCCCGTTTCTCAGAATGACGCAGGGCTGCTCCGTGGGTCTATGAGATGCTTCGGCTCCGCCTCAGCATGAGCCTTCCGCTCATTCTGAGCCGCCGCCGTAGGCGGCGTGTCGAAGAATCCCCTCAAACGAAGTCCGTGGGTTTATGAGATCCTTCGCCTTTGGCTCAGGATGAGCAATGTCCCCCTACAACCCGCTACGCGGGAGGTCCCTCCAAGAGGGAAGCTCTTGGCCATGCGAAGGGGCCTGACGGGGCGGGGGAAATCCGTTATGACCCGTGTGAACGCAAAAGATCTGCGGGCAAGGAGAGAGAATTCTTTCAAAAACGATTGCTATTTCCCGCGGAATATGGTAAAATCTTTTCTACTTACGGAGGCAGACCGAAACCGCCATGGAATCCACCGATCAGCAACCCCAAGAGCGCGTCAAATTTTCTCAAATTTTCCTTTCCTTTGTGTTGCCCGTACTCATCTCGGGCGTCGTCAGGGCGTTTGGCATCTACACCTTTGTGTCGCCGAACCACTTCGCGCCCGGGGGCATCAACGGCGCGGCCGTCCTCTTGGAGTACGCCGTCGGCTGGAACTCGGGCTGGTTCCTCCTCATGCTGAACGTCCCGCTCTTCTTCCTCGCCTTCTTTCTCTTGGGGAAGAAGGAGGCCGTCCTCTCGACGCTCTCCATGCTCCTGACGTCGGGGCTGCTCATTCTCTTCGATCACATTCCAAACTTCCCGAAGTTCTACGATCCCAACGGGACCGAACCCATCGCCTTCGGCCTTCTCGGGGCCGTCGCGGGCGGGATCTTCCTCGGGATCGCGCTCGCCGTCATGCTCCGCTGTTGCGGTACGGCGGGCGGAACGGCCATTCCCGCCTCTATCGTCAACAAGAAGTGGAAGTTCATCTCGGTGAGTTGGCTGACGTCTCTGCTCGACGCGATCGTCGTGTTCGCGTCCTTCTTCGTCTACTATTCGCCCGTAGGCTTTGCGGCGAATCTCGTGCCCGTACTCCTCGCGCTCGTCTCCCTGTTCGTGACGAGCAAGACCTGCGACGTCATCATCGACGGCTTCAAGGTCGCCTATAAGTTCGAGATCATCACCACCCACCCCGAGGAGATCGCGCAAGAGATCATGGAGCGGACCCACCACGGCGCGACCATGATGCGGGCGACGGGCATGTATTCCCACGAGGAACACGACGTCCTCGTCTGTATCATCCGCAAACGTCAGATCGCCGAGGTCCAGCGCATCATCAGGAGCTACCCCGGGACGTTTGCCTCCTTCACCCCCACGTCCGAAGTCTACGGAAAGTTTTTGAAGTAGGCGGGCGATACATTTCTCCAAGGAGTTCATACTTTGGGTATGGAACACATCTATGACGTCGCCGTTATCGGCGGGGGCATCGCGGGATATTCCGCCGCCCTCTCCTCAAAGAGCTTGGGTCTCGACTGCCTTTGGCTCGGTGCGGACCTCTTCGGCGAAAAGGTCAAAAAGAGCGAATATGTGCGGAATTACCCCTCTTTTTTGGGGAATGGGGCCGACTTTTTCAACGCGCTCGAGGCGCAGAGAGAAAGGGAGGGCGTCCTCTTCACCGAGGGAAGGGTTGACGGCGTTTTTCGCATGAAGGAAGGATACGCCGTTTCCGTCTCGCCGAAGATGTACTCCGCGCGAACGGTCATTCTCTGCACGGGCGTGGACCTGAAGGGCAAGATCAAGGGGGAGAGCGAATTCCTCGGCAGGGGAGTGAGCTATTGCGCCGTGTGCGACGGCCCGCTCTTCCGCGGCAAGAAGATCGCCGCCGTCCTCGGGGATCCCCGCTTCTGCGAAGAGGCCGAATATTTGGCGGGTTTTGCCAAAACGTTGTACGTTTTTGCCCCCTTTGCGGGGAATTATCTGGCGGAAAACATCGTCGTCTGCGGCGGCGTTCCCCGCGCGGTCGAGGGGGAGGGGCGCGTCCAAAGGCTCCTTGCGGACAGCGGCGCATACGATGTGGACGGGGTATTCCTTCTGCGGTCCGCCGTGCCTCCCGAAGCCATTGCGGGAGGATTGAAAACGGACGGGGCGCACATCGTTGTGGACAGGTCGCTTGCGACCTCTCTCGGCGGGCTGTTTGCGGCGGGGGACGTCACGGGGCCTCCCTACCAATACGCTAAGGCGGCGGGGGAGGGGCTTGTCGCGGCCCACTCCGCAAAACGATATTTGGGCGGAAATGCCTGAACGTGTGCAATTTTCCGACCGTTTCCCCAAGATAACGGCTCGGATGGAAGGATATTTCAAACAAAAATCATTGACGCGCCGCAGAACGGCGCAACGGAGGTATTTTTCAGTTTATGGACGGCGACCCAAGTAGTCACTCAGGCGGCAGTATCATCGGTCTCACGATCGCGCTCATCCTGCTTCTCATTCTGTCGGGATTTTTCAGTGCGACGGAGACCGCCTACACGAGTTTCAGCGCGGTCCGCATGCGGCGGTATGCGGCGAAAAAGCGTTCCGCGCGGCAGGTCATGAAACTCAGCGATGACTATAACAGAGTACTCACGACGCTCCTCATCGGCAACAACATTGTGAACATCGCCGCGGCGACGATCTCGACCATCGTCTTTTCGCGGCTCCTCAACGAGGAGATCGGCCCCACGATCTCGACGATCGTCCTCACGGTGGTCGTTCTGATCTTCGGGGAGATCACCCCCAAGACGCTCGCGCGGGAATCGCCCGAACGCTTCGCCTGTGCGATGGCCTACCCGCTCACCCTGTTCACCTATCTCTTCTGGCCCCTCAATTGGGTCTTTGGGCTGTGGAAAAAGCTCCTCTTCCTCGTGTTCGGCCTGAACAAGAAGAAGCCGAAATACACCGAGGAGGAGTTCAAGATGATCGTCTCCGACATCACGCACGAGGGCGTTCTCAACGGCAACGAGCAGGACCTCATCACCCGCACCCTCCGCTATGACGATCTCCACGTCGGGAGCTGCATGATCCCCCTCGAGCGCGTCGTCATGGTGGACCTGCGAGAGAATTCGACCCTCATTTACAGGATCTTCCGCGAGACTAACTTCTCCCGCATTCCCGTCTACAAGGGGAGCAAGGAGAACATCATCGGCATCCTCTACCGCGCCGACTTCTACGAGAACATGCTCGCGGGCAGGCGGGATTTCCAGAACATCATCCGCCCCGTCTCCTACACGACGCCCGACGAGAAGGTCTCCGACCTCATGAAGCGCATGCAGGCCATGCGTGAACACATGGCCCTCGTCGGATCGGAGGGGAACGTCCTCGGGCTTATCACCCGCGAGGACATGGTGGAGGAACTCTTGGGCGCGGACATCGACGACAAGTACGATCTGACGCCCGTCACCTCTCCCCTGACCCCGTTCATTCCCGAACCCGAGGCCCCCGAGACGGTGGACGAGACCGAGGAATGACCGCAGAAAAACCGAGGATCGACCGACAAAGATCACACCCCTGTGCCCCAATGCGGACGCGGGGGCGTCTTTTCATGAAAGGAATATGCACAAACGGTGAAAATTTCCGTCGCACCCGTTTTTTAATTTTAATTGTTTGACAAAGCCGAGGGGGATTGTGTATAATATCATTAGTTCAGCAGAAGAAAAAATACGTGGAGGTACTTTATGGAACTGAACGATTATGCAGTGAGGCTGTTTGGAGCGATCGAGGACGTGGACGCAATGAGGCTGTTCGGGAATTCCGCGAAGCTCTCGAGGACGGAATTCCGCCTGCTCAGGGAGGTCGTGGCCGAACGCACGAAGGGGAGAGACATCATCTCGTCCGAACTTGCGAGGCGTCTCGGCGTCACCCGCTCCGCCGTGTCCCAGCTCGTCACAAAGCTCGAGGAGCGCGACATCGTTGTCCGCACGGCCGCTCCCAATGACAAAAAGATCGCATATATCCGCCTTTCGGAGCATGCGCTCGCCGAATTCGAGAGGCAGTGCGGGCAGGTCAACGCCCTTCTTGAATATTGCGCGGGCAAGTTCGGGAAGGACAGGATGCAACGTCTCTCGGTGGATACCGCGGACTTCATCGCACTCATGAAGGAAGCCCGCGAGAAAGGGGTCGCGGAAGAAGCGGCCAAGTGACCGCCGCCCCCCAAGGGGGTGGCGTAAAACCGTAATTTTTTAAGCAGGACGGAAGAAAGGCCAAATGTTGAAGTTAAAGAATATCACGAAGGATTACAAAGTAGCGCAGGGAAGCGTACATGCGCTGAAGGGGATCTCGCTTTCTTTCAGGAAAAACGAGTTTGTCTCCGTTCTCGGGCCGTCGGGCTGCGGCAAGACGACCCTCCTCAACATCATAGGCGGGCTTGACCATTACACGTCGGGCGATCTCGTGATACAGGGCAGGTCCACGAAGGATTTCATGGACCGCGATTGGGACGTCTACCGCAACCACAGGATCGGCTTCATCTTCCAGTCCTACAATCTCATTCCCCACCAGACCGTTCTCTCCAACGTCGAACTCGCGCTGACCATTGCGGGCGTCGGGAAGGAGGAGAGAAGGGAGCGGGCGAAGAAGGCCTTGGAGCGCGTCGGGCTTGGCGAAGAACTGAACAAACGCCCCAACCAGCTCTCGGGCGGGCAGATGCAGCGCGTCGCGATCGCGAGGGCACTCGTCAACAATCCCGATATTCTCCTCGCCGACGAGCCGACGGGCGCGCTCGACAGCAAGACGAGCGTCGAGGTCATGGAACTCATCAAGGAGATCTCCGCCGAACGCCTCGTCATCATGGTGACGCACAATCCCGAGCTTGCCGAAAAGTATTCCACGCGCATCGTCCGCCTCATGGACGGGCAGGTGGAGTCGGACAGCGACCCCTACTCCGAAGAGGAGGAGGCGAAGGAGAACGCAGGGGCCGCAGAGGCCGCAGAGGAAGAAAAGCCGAAAAAGGGCGGGAAGAAGCCCCGCGCAAAGATGAGCTTTTTCACTTCCCTCGCACTCTCTGCCAAGAATCTCTTCACCAAGAAGGGACGGACGATCATCACGTCCGTTGCTGGGTCGATCGGCATCATCTCGGTCTGCCTCGTCCTCGCCCTCTCCAACGGCTTCAACACCTACATCGAACACACCGAGGAGGATATGCTCTCCTACTATCCCCTCGAGATCGAGGAGAACACCCTCGACCTCAACGCCGTCATGGATAAGGCGGGGAGTTCTCTCTCCAACATGCCCGATACGTCGCAGATCGGCGACAAGGTGTACGTCGATTCCTTCCTGACCCAGCTCGCGCAGGGCATCGCCGTCACGAACAACCTCTCCGAGGAATATCTCTCCTATCTCGAGAAGGGGAAGGAGGTCCACCCCGACTGGTTCGCTGCGATCAAGTACGGCTACGGGATCAGCCTCGTCGATAATCTCTTTACCGACGTCGAGACGGGGGGCGTGCCCTTAAAGGACGGCTCGGGCCTCTCCCAAAAGGTCACGCAATATCTCTCCCTTTCGGGACTGAGAGATCTCTACACCGATGAGATCACCACCCTTGCGCCCGAATATTCCGCGCTCGTCCAATACGTCAATTTCTTTGACGACGTTGTGGGCGTCATGCCGGGGACGACCGATTTCGGCGATGAGGAGTACGCAAAGTACGTCCTCTCGCAGTACGACATCATCGATCCCGAAACGATGCACTTCCCCAAGACTGAGAACGAGGCGGTGCTTGTCGTCGGAGACCGCAACGAGGCGACCGACCTGACCCTCGCCCAGCTCGGCTTCATTCCCGAGGACGAATTTGTCACGCTCTTCAAAATGGGCGAGGAGAGCAACGAAGAGAACAGGGAACCTTTGACGTACTCCTATGAGAAAGTCCTCTCGAAGAACTACGTGCTTTACTATAATGATGCGGTCTACGCCAAGGGCGCGGAAACGGGCGCGCTCTCCGAGCAGCCCTTCGTCTATTCGGACGCACGGGGAGACCTCGCATATGAGACGGAGGGGGGGAAGGCTCTCGGCATTCCGCTCCGCATCAGCGCGATCCTCCGCCTGAAAGAGGGGCGTACCTATGGGTGCCTGACCAACGGCCTGAATTTCACCGAGGCGGCCCTCCTCGACTATATCAAGGGCAACAAGGAGAGCGAGATCGTCAAGTGGATGACGGGCGACAAAGCCAAACTTCCCGACGAATTCACCAAGCTCATCACTTCCATGGCGGGGACCTCGGGTACGGACTCCGACGCAGGCGAGGAACAGCTCTCCAGCTACCGTTCGCCGTCCTCCCATCTCAATACCGTCACGACCGAATCCATGACCCTCTATACCCCCCTCGACCTCGGCTCGATGAAGACGAACTTCGGCACCGCCCTCGGCACGGTCTTTCTCGCGGGAATGGATAGGACGGGGGCCATGCTCGGCGCGGGCTATCCGTTCGGCGGCGAAGAGATCAGCCGTGAAGCGGCGCACAATTTCATGGAAACGTATAAGTCCATGATCGCAGGCAACGAATTCGGCACGCAGGAAGCCAATGACGCCATCGGGGCGATCGGACGCACCATGCACCTCAATATCCCCACGATCGACCGATCCCCGATCGGCACGGAGACCGTGGACGCCATGATCGCGGAGATCGACAAGCTCGGGACGGTCTTTACGCGGACAGAGCTTGTGACCGCGCTCGGGATCCCGCTCGTCACGAAGTACATCGAACCTAAGCTCGGGAATATCTCCCTCGAGGGCATCGTCTTTCTCACCTTCGCCTCGGACACCGCAGTGCGGCGGCTGGGCGGGAGCGACGATCCGAACGACATCTTCATCTATCCCACCAACTTTGACGCAAAGGATCACGTTCTCGAATATCTCGACGCCTGGAACAACGACCCCGCCCGCGACGAAGGGGATAAGATCACCTATACCGACCGCGTGGGCCTTCTCATGGGCATCATGCAGACCATGCTCAACGTCATCACCTATGTGCTTGTCGCGTTCACGTCCATTTCCCTCGTCGTGAGTTCGGTCATGATCGGCATCATCACCTATGTCTCCGTCGTCGAGCGCGTCAAGGAGATCGGCGTTCTCCGAAGTCTCGGCGCGAGGAAGATGGACATCAGGAATCTGTTCAATGCGGAGACGTTCATCATCGGCCTCGCCGCGGGGCTTATCGGCGTCGCCGTCACCTATATCCTGTCAGGCGTCGTCAGCGCGATCATTTACTCGCTCTCGGGGATCGCGGGCATCGCCACGCTCCCGCCGCTCACCGCCTTCATCATGGTGTGCGTCAGCGTCGCGCTCACGCTCATCTCGGGCCTCATTCCCGCGCAGGCGGCCGCAAAGAAGGATCCCGTCATCGCGCTCAGGACCGAATAAAATTCTTCGCCATGGCCATACTTTGAGAAAACAAGCGAGGCGCGTATGGCAAAAAAGAACAAGATACCAAGGCTCACCGATGAGGAATACGAAAAGTATTTGAAGGACCTGTTGAAGAAATGACCTCAAAACCGCCGCAAATGCGGCGGTTTTTTGTTAAACGAAAACCACGCGATAGTCGCGTGGTTCAAAAGAGGCTAATGCCGATGAGGTAGACAAAAACACTC
>CANPZV010000032.1 GCA_947589285.1 uncultured Clostridia bacterium | reverse complement strand
CGAGAATAAGGTGACCCACCCCCCTACCCCCCTCCCATGGAGGGGGCAAAGGGCCTACCCCTTCGGGAGGACCCTCTTGCTGCCCCTGTAGGGGAAGTGCCCCGTAGGGGCCAAAGGGTTTTGAAACCCCTCTGTCTCGGCTACGCCTCGACATCTCCCCTATAAGGGGCGACGAGGGTCTTGCCCACCCTTGAAGGATATGTCGCCGCGTTTCCGATTTCAAAGATCGATCGTCTCTGCGTAGAGGGAGGATTTGGAGACGCCGCGGTCGCGGGCGGCGAGCTTCAACGCCTCCTTTTTGTCATGTCCCTCCCGCATATAGTGCAGGACGTGTTCCCGCACGGAGAGGGCGTTGAGCGGGTTCTCCTCCCCCGCCGCCCCTTCGACGACGAGGACGTACTCCCCCCGCTTCTCCCCTTTCAGCCCCTCGCTCAAGAGGAAGGTCTCCGCGCTCTCGTGGATCTTGGTGATCTCGCGCACGGCGCACGCCTTTCGCTCGCCGAAAACCGCATACATATCGCAAATATCGCGGTCCACGTCCTGCGGGGCACTGTGGAAGAGAAGGGTCTCGCGGGCCGTCCTGTACTCTGACAGTGCTTTCTCCCGCTCCCGCTTCTTGTCGGGCAAAAAGCCCAAAAACGTGAACCTCTCCGCCGAAAACGCCGAGAGGACGAGCGCGCAGAGGGCGGCATTCGCCCCCGGGAGGACGGTGTACGGCTCCCCCGCTTCGCGCAAGATCTTACACACTTCGCCCCCGGGGTCGGAGATTGCGGGCATGCCCGCGTCCGAGACGACGCACACGTTCTTCCCCTCCCTCGAAAGCTCCAAGATCTTCTCCGCCGCGCCGCGCTCGTTGAACTTGTGACAGCTTTGGAGGGGCTTTTTGATCTCATAGGCGGTGAGCAATTTGAGGGTATGGCGGGTGTCCTCGCAGAAGATGACGTCCGCCTCCCGCAGGGCCTCGAGGGCGCGGAGGGTGATGTCCTTCAGATTTCCGATGGGCGTTGCGACAAATTGTATCATATCAGATCCCCTTTCGGTCGTTGGCGGCCGTCGGCAAAACTTCGACGCCCGCCCTGCCGCCCTTGACGGCGGAGATGAGGAAGGCGTAGGGCGCGTCCCCCGTCTTTCCCGCGATGAATTGCAGTTTTTTCGGCTCCAACCCGCCCTCGCGGAGGGCGCAGATGACGTCCGCGACGCGGTCGGCGCGGTGGACGAGGGAAACTCTTCCCCCGAATTTCAGGCACCGCCTGACGCTCCCGACGAGTTCGGGCAGGGAGAGGGAGAGTTCCTTTTTGCAGAGGGCCTTCCCCGCGTCCGCGCTCCCGAATCCTCCCTTTTCGTAGGGCGGGTTGCAGAGAATGAGGGAAAAGGCCTCCGTATACTCCCTCCCGATGTCCTGCACCCTGACGTTTTCGACGGAAAAGACGCCGCCAAGACCGTTGAGGGCGACCGTCTCCCTGCTCATGTCGGCAAGTTCTTTTTGCATCTCAAAGAGGGTGACGGAGGAGACGTTTTCCTCGTTTTCGGCGTAGAAATGGAGGCCGACGATGCCGCTCCCCGCGCAGAAATCGGCGACGCGCTCGCCCTTCTTCGCCCGCTGAAAGCGCGACAAGAGGACCGCATCCGAAGTGAAGCGGTAGAGGTCGGTATCCTGTATGATCTTGTAGTCGCCCTTTTGCAGGGATTCGATACTGCGCATGAGTTGAAAATTAAAAATTGAAAATTAAAAATTAAAAATTGTGGTGGGGGGATATGGAATGACACCCCTTCCGCCCTACGGGCACCCACCCCTCAAGGGGTGGGCAAGGGCCTCGGCTCCCCCTTGAGGAGGAGTTGTCGCGCTGTCCTTGCGCGACTGAGGGGGTGTCGTTCTGATCCCGTCATGGTGAGCGCAGTCGAACCATCACCTTATTTTGCTGCGGTGACCCTTCGGCAAGCTCAGGGTGACGCAACCGAAAGAAAACCCCTCTGTCTCGGCTACGCCTCGACATCTCCCCTATGAAGGGGCGACAAGACCCTTGCCCTCCCCTACAGGGGAGCCAAGAAAAAAACCTCAGTCACCTGCGGTGACAGATCCTCCTCGGGGATCTCTCCGTTCAAAATGAGCGGAAAAACGAAAAAAGCGCGGGAAACCGCGCTCTTCCGTCCTTTCGTTTATTCGGGTTGGACCGCGCCGACAGGGCAAACGCCTTCGCATGCACCGCAGTCGATGCAAGTGTCGGGATCGACAACATACGTCGTATCACCGGGGGCGATCGCGTTCACGGGGCAGGCGTCCGCGCACGTTCCGCAGGAAATGCATTCATCGTTGATCTTGTGTGCCATGATCTGTATCCCTCCATAAAATTCTTAAGAGTATTATAGCACATGTTTTTTCATTCGTAAAGCGTTTTGCCGAGATCATTCGGAAATTTTATCTTCCGTCTCCGTCCCCTCCGCGGCGGGCTGTCCCCTCCTGAATTTGAGTTCGGAGACGGGAAAATCACGGTAGAATACCGCGCCGTCCTTCTCGATCTTGACCCGCGCCTCCATCTTGAGCATGTTGCAGGAGACGACCGTCCCCTTGCCCTCGGGCGTGCCGACCGTGCCGCCGAGCTTGGGAACGCGCTTGCATGCGTCGGCGTAGTATTCGTCCTCATACGAGAGACAGCACATGAGCCGCCCGCACAGCCCCGAGATCTTCCCCGGGTTGAGGGAAAGCCCCTGGTTTTTCGCCATCTTGATGGAGACCTTCTTGACGTCGGGCATACAGCCCGCACAGCAGCACTCCCTGCCGCAGGGGGCGATCCCGCCCAAGATCTTGGCCTCGTCGCGGGAGCCGACCTGTTTGAGTTCGATGCGCATGTGGAAGTAGGAGGCGAGGTCCTTGACGAGTTCGCGGAAGTCCACCCTCCCGTCCGCCGTGAAGGTAAAGACGACCTTGCTCCCGTCGAAATAGAATTCGCAATCGATGAGCTTCATCTCGAGGTTGTGGTTCGCGATCTTCTCGCGGCAGACCCTCATGGCCTCCGCCCGCCTCTCCTCGTGCCTCGTCTGCACCTCGATATCCTGCGGGGTGGCGATGCGGATGACGGGCTTCAAGGGAGCGGCGATCGCGCTGTCGGGCACCTCCCGTTCGGGGTCGGAGACGATCCCGTATTCGATCCCGCGCGACGTCTCCACGATGACCGCCTGCCCGCGTTTGAGTTCGAGCTGGCCCGCGCTGAAATAGTACGGCTTGCGGGAAGTTTTGAACTTTATGACGACAACCTTTGCCATTTTTCTCTCTCCTTTTTGAGCTGTATCGCAAGATTTAAGGCGCACTGCGCGAAGTTTGCGTTGAACACGATCTCCTGCTGTGCCTCGCCGACGAGCGCGATCCCCCTGTTCGCCGCGCCGACCGTGTAGAGCCGCGCGAGCTTTTCGATCCCGCCGCTCCTGCGGGCGGCGTACTTTTCCAGCCCTTCCGCGCAGAACATGACGTCGCGGAGGGTCATCTTCACCGACGAGAAGAAGAGGTCGGCCTCCTTTTTATCGGTGAGCGTGCGGCAGAACTCCTCCGCATGTTCGCCGATTAAGAACTTCTCGGCGCGGAGGAAGATCTCCTCTCCCTCCGAAAGAAGTGCCTCCGCGGTGGAAAGAACTCCCCCGCACGCGGCGGCCGCCGCCCTCCCGTCCCGTCCGGGGTACATGCGCGCAAGGGCCGCTCCGACGGCTTCCTCCGGGAAGGGAGGCACAAATTCCTTTTGCGCACGGGAGCGGACGGTGGGAAGCACGGCGTGTTCGTTGACCGTCCCGAGGAGGAAATAAACCCTCTCGGGCGGCTCCTCCAAGACTTTCAGAAGTTTGTTCTGCACAAGGGCAGGGGCGGTGTGGAAGGCGTCCAGAACGAAGAGCTTCTTCCCGCCCTCCATGGGAAGGAGCGCGCTCTCTTCGATGATCCTTGCGCACATGTCCGCCGTGAGCTTCCCGCCCGCCTCGGGCAGGAAGATGCAGTCCGAAAATTGCTCCTTGCCGATGAGGACGCTCTCCCGCGAGCCGTCCTCCGCATGGAAGAAGGCCTTTGCGCACTCTTTCAGGAGGGTGCGGAGATATTTTTCATCCGAAAAGGTGACAAGCGTGGTGTGGGGAACGTCCCCGCCCATGTCGCGGTACACCCTTGCGGAGCGCAACAGCTGTATCATACGCCCTCCGAATAGATGGGGATCCTTCCCGCGGCGATCCTTGTCCCGCGGGGAAGCCCCTTCAAAATTTCCCCGAGCCGCTTCAGCTCGCTTTCCTTCGTGCAGGGGGAGAGGTAGAACAGAAGATAGTTTCCGTCATTGAATTCGGGATATACGCCCCTCTCCTCAAGCGTCCTCTGCGCCCCGTCGGCATGTTCGCCGAAGAGGATCAAAATCTTTGTCCAATCGTCGTTTCCGACGGCTCCGTATTCCCGCTTGAACGCCTCCGCCGCCCCCTCGATGAGAGGATTCCTCGGCCACTTCACGGCCTCCTCCACGCTCGCCATGATGGGATAGGAGGGAGAGGTCGTGCGGAAGGTCTTGGCCCCCTCCGAAAGAGGAGCCTCCCATTCCTCCGTCTTGCAGGAGACGACGGCCCCCTGCGTCATGGCGGGGAGGGACTTGTGTACGCCGTCCACCCACATGTCGGCGAAATTTCCCGCATACATGTCCGTGAAGTGGAGATGAGACCCGTGCGCCCCGTCGATGACAAAGGGTTTTGCATGGGTGCGGCAAATCTCCTTTGCCGCGGACATGGGGGCCAGAAATCCGTAATAATCGGGGGAAGTGAGAAGGAGCGCGTCCGCCCGCTCCACGGCCGCCGCAACGGCCTCCCTTGTCGGCTGCTGCGGAATACCCGCCCTCCCCTCCTGCGGAATGAGGACAGGCTCTATGCCGAGGACGCGGCAGGCGCGGTACACGCTCCTGTGCGACGATACGGGAAAGGCGAGGGAGCGCACCCTCCTCTCCTTTAAGGCAAAGAGCATCGAAAAGACGCCGCAGGTACTCCCGTCCGTCAGAAGAAAACTGCGGCGGGCGTGCAGGATCCCGGCGACGTCCCTCTCGGCCGCGGAAATCACTCCCGTGGGAGAGAGCAGGGAATCAGAATAGCTCAGCTCTGTGATGTCGTCCCCGCTCCGCTTGTGCCCCGGGGTGTGAAAGGAGATGTGGGGCGTCCTCTGCCCGTCGAGCATTTCACGAATGTGCAGGCGCATAGGTATCAAGCAGGTAGTTGACGAGGGCGAGGTTTTCGTACTTCGCCTCCTCGGTGCGGTAGCCGTTGTCGAAGAAGAGGAGGCAAAGTTCCTCCGTTGCGATCTTCCCGTCGCTATCGTAGAAGAAGAGATCACCAAGGCCCGCGAGCTTGCCGAGGCCGATGGCGACCCCAAAGTTCTTTTCCTCGGTCTTTTTCTCGCCCTCCACCACGCGATCGACTTCGACCGTATAGGGGACGATGGAGATCGCGCCGCTGTCAATGGCACCCTTCACGGCGAGATAGTTCGCGCGGATGGAGAGGATGCGGGCCTTCTCCGCAACGATGCCCGCCGTCCTCTGCGCGTCCGTCCTGAACCGTCTGTCCGCGCCGTTCCTGCGGTAGAAGGCCTCCTCCACGGCGGCGGCGATAACGTCCCCCGTAAGGGTCTCGTCCGCGGCGGTGGCGGGATCGTCGAAGAAGGTCCGAAGATAGTCCTCGGCCTCGTTCAGAAGAGCGGAGATGTTGTAGAATCCCCGCAGGGTGTCCGTCTCGGCATTGTAGGCGGAGTAGTTGTTGCAGAGGAGTTCGAAGGGCGTGACCTCCCCCTCCCCCGCGTCGTTGGCCGCAAAGACGGCGTCCCCCTCTAACATGCCGCGGCGGGCGACGAGGGCCTGTTCGCCGAGGGAGCCTGCGTCGAAATTCTCCATCTCGACTTCGAGGATGTCATAGGAAAACCGCTCCTGCGAGCGGAGCGTCCCGACGAAGGAGGAACTGTCCTGTCCGATGCGCAGCCCCCCATAGGTGTACACGGTGTACACCTGCGCGATCGTCGGGCGGTAGGTGATCATCGTAAAAAACACATAGAGAGCCGCGACCGCGGCGGCAATGACGCCGAGGATCTTCAGCCAATCGTATGACAGAAGCGTTCCGAGCCTCTCCTTTGTGATTCGTGCGTCCAAGGTGTTTTCCTTACTTTTTGGGTTTCATGGTGGGGAAGAGGAGGACGTCGCGGATCGTCGCGCTGTCCGTGAGAAGCATGACGAGCCTGTCAACGCCAAGCCCCAGCCCGCCCGTCGGGGGCATGCCGTGTTCGAGGGCGTCGAGAAAGTCCTCGTCCACCTGCGCGTTCGCGCCCGCCGCCCTCTTCCGCGCGGCCTGCGCCTCCATGCGCTCCCTCTGGTCGATGGGGTCGTTGAGTTCGGAGAAGGCGTTGCCCATCTCCATGCCCATGATGAAATATTCGAACCGTTCGGTCATCGCGGGGTCGTCAGGCTTGCGCTTGGCGAGCGGCGAGATCTCCACAGGATATTCATAGATGAAGGTGGGCTGGACGAGCTTGTCCTCCACGAATGCGTCGAAGAACTCCGCGAGGACGTGCCCCTTGCTGTCCTTTCCCGCCTCAAGCTCCACATGGTGTTCCTTGGCGAGGGTGCGCGCCTCCTCGTCCGTCTTGACGAGGGAGAAGTCCACGCCCGAATACTTTTTGACGGCCTCGGTCATCGTGAGCTTTTCCCAATGCGAGAAATCGAGCGTCGTCCCCTGATAGGAGATCTTTAGTGTCCCGCAGGCGTCGAGGGCGACAGTCTTGTACATCTCCTCCACGAGGTCCATCATCGTGTGATAATCGGCGAAGGCCTCGTAGATCTCCACGGTGGTGAACTCGGGATTGTGCCTTGCGTCCATGCCCTCGTTGCGGAAGATACGGCCCATCTCATACACCTTGCCGAATCCCCCGACGATGAGCCGCTTCAAATACAGCTCCGTCTCGATCCTCAGGTACATGTCGAGGTCGAGGGCGTTGTGGTGGGTCTTGAAGGGGCGGGCGTCCGCGCCGATCTCGAGGGGAAGCAAAATGGGCGTCTCCGCCTCCATATACCCCCTGCCGTCGAGGAACTTCCTGATGCCCGAGACGATCTTGGCCCTCTTCAAAAAGACGTTCCTCGTCTCCTCGCTCATGATGAGGTCGAGGTGGCGGAGGCGGTACTTCATGTCCATATTCTGGAGGCCGTTGAACTTTTCGGGCAGGGGAAGGAGGGCCTTGGAGAGCATGTCAAGCTCCGTCGCGTGGACGCTGATCTCCCCCGTCTGCGTCTTGAACACAAAGCCCTTGACGCCGACGATGTCGCCGATGTCGAAGTCCTTTTTGTAGGCGGCGTACTTTTCCTCGCCGACGTCCTGCCGCGTCACATAGATCTGGATGCTGCCCTTGCCGTCGGAGATGTGCGAAAAGGAGGCCTTCCCCATGACGCGCCTCGACATCAGGCGGCCGGCGATGCAGACCGTCTTTGACTCGAACGCTTCAAAGTTCTCCTTGACGTCAAGGGAAAGCGCGGTGACGGGATAGCTCGTCACCTTGTAGGGGTCGTGCCCCTCGTCCTGCAATTTTTTGAGTTTTTCACGGCGGATCTTCGCCTGTTCGATGAGTTCCGCCTCAACCGTCGTATCTTCCATGTCCGATCCTTATTTTGCGTCGCTCTCCGACGATTTGAGTTCGATCTTCAAGATCCTGAGGTTGTATTCGCCGTTGGGGGCCTTGACGGTGACGGTGTCCCCCTTCTTGTGGCCGATGAGCGCGGCGCCCACGGGGCTTTCGTTGGAGATGATGTTGTTCATGGCGTCCGCCTCCGTCGATCCCTTGATGGTGTAGGCGACTTCTTCCTCGAATTCCTCGTCGAACACGGTGACGACCGTGCCGATGTGGACCACAGAGTTATCGTCGTTCTCTTCGGCGATGACGGCGTTCTTGATGCGGTGGTCAAGTTCGGCGATCTCGCCCTCGTTTGCGGCCTGTTCGTTGCGGGCGGCGTCGTATTCGGCATTTTCCGAAAGGTCGCCGTGGCTGCGGGCCTCCTGAATGCGCACGACGATCTCGGCGCGCTTCACGTTGATCAGATAGTCGAGACGCTTCTTCGCCTCCTCATACCCCTCTCTGGTCATGATAAACTGTTCTGCCATGATATACCTCTTATTTTTCGCGCCGAAGCGCGTTCTTTTATAAATGATACCGTGATTTCGTAAGAGCGGAAATCACGGCAACTTTTCACGTTTCCTATTGTATCGCTTTTCCTCGGTTTTGTCAACTATCTTTGGCCAGAAAGGGGCTATTATCCCTTGTTTTTGAGGCGAAAGTTTGCTATAATAGGGGCATGTTCCGAATTTGGGCAAAGGTCTACCGAGACGACCATATCGAAAAACAGACAGTATATGAGAGCGAAAAGAAGTTTTCGTACTCCGATTTTTTCGGATATTTGGCCGAGATGTGCATGGAACTCGACGTTCCTACGCCCGTTCTTTTGAAACAGCACATCTTTCAGTATGCCAAATACCGCCACACCGTCTTTCGTCCGTCCGATTTTTTGGAGAGCGTGGACTTCACCAAACTCGTGATCGAGAATATCTCGTGAGGGGGGACCTGCGTTCAGGGTCAGGATGACGCAGAAATGAGGTGACCCACCCCCCTACCCCCCTCCCATGGAGGGGGCATGCGCCGCGGCACCCCCATGGAGGGGGCGAGAAAGTGGCGGGGCGAGTAAAGAAATGTTCGAAATAAAACAAATTATTTTCCCCAAAACTACAAATACTGCCGCCATGAAATACACGACGTGGATCATGTGCGGCATTTTGATATTGTTCGGGATCTTTGCGAGCGTCTACGCGCTCGTCGGGTTCGACGTCCTCCTCTTTTTGTGCGCGGGCAATGTCTCTATCTACCGCGCCGCCCTGTCCCTTGCGGGCGTCGCCGCGCTCTGGCTGCTCTTTTGGCTCTTCGCCTTTCAGCCGACAAAATTTCTCTCGTGAACGTCTCCCTCACCAATCCTGCTTTTTGAGGGACTTGTCCTTAACATCGTCGTAGTACGAAAAATACTCCGCCTTCCATGCGGCGGGGGAGAGCGGCGCGTCCTTGTCCCGCGCGTAGGCGAGATATTCCTCAAGCTCCTCGGGCGTGAAATCTCCCTCCGAGATCTCATCGTCGTACTGCTCGAACAGTTTCATGATTTCATATTGAGACATGGCCCCTCCTCGGCGGTTTCCCCGCAGTTATCCACATATCAACAGTGCAAATGTTGATAACTTACACGAATTCCACACGGTTTGCATCGGTATTGTAGCGAAGCCCCGCCTCCCTCATGCGGAGGAGAAGCGCGTCCGTATCCGCCTCCAAATCGTCACACAGCGCGGCGAGGTCGGAATATTCGTCGCGCAATTTGGTATTGAGGAAGCTGTAGAGCATCGTCGGATCTTCGGGAAACTGCATACAGGCATTATAGCACATCGCGGGGAGGTTGTAAACGATTTCTTCGCGCTGAAAATTTTGAAAAACAGATTGACTTTCCGCGGGCTGTGCGGTATAATGACATCGTTCGAAATTTCAAGTGAGGCAATGACATGAGATCATTGGAAGAGAGGATCATCACAGCCTGGGTCAAGCTGACGGGCATTCTCAAGAACACCCGCATCACGCAGGACATGATCTACAACGAGGCGATCGTGATGAACATCGTCTACAACAGATATTTGGAGGACGGCGAGGGGCTTGTCTCCTTCAAGGAGATCGTCAAGCGCACGCAGATGCTGAAATCCCTCGTCAACCGCACCATCGACTCCCTTGTGAAGCAGGAGTATCTCGAAAAGACAGACGGCGCGGACAAGCGGACGACGTTCGTGCGGGCGAAGAACCTCGACGGATACATGCGGGAGCATGAAAAGACGCTTGCCCTCGTGCGCGGCATCATCGAGACGATCGGCGAGGAGGATGCGGAGGCCTTTATCCGCATTGCCGACAAGATCGCCGACGCCGACCCTCTGAAAAACAACGAAGACTGAACCCTGCCCCCGACCCCGTCGGGGGTTTTCCTCGCCTCTTTTCGGTACAGACGGTGGAAGTGTATTCCCTCGTCGCCCCTCTTAGGGGAGATGTCACGAGCAACGCGAGTGACAGAGTGGTTTCTCTCGGCTCCCCCTTGAGGGGGAGCTGGCGCGAACGAAGTGAGCGACTGAGGGGGTGTCGTTCTGATTCCGTCATGGTGAGCCGCGCGGAACGCGCGTGTCGAACCATCACCTTGTTCTCGTCGCCCCTCTTAGGGGAGATGTCACGAGCAACGCGAGTGACAGAGGGGTTTTCAAAACCCCTTTGCTTCTGCGGGGGACAGCGAGAAGGCTCCTCCCAAGGAGGAGCCTTTTCCCGCAGGTGACTGAGGAGGGGACAGCGAGGTGGTTCCGCGTCATTCTGAGGGCAAAGCCCGAAGAATCCCATGAACGAAGTCCGTAGGTTTATGAGATGCTTCACTTCGTTCAGCATGAGCAATTTTTCCCCGCTCATTCTGGTCCTGCGCGTAGTCGAAGGGGAAGAATCCCCTTCCCGCCATTCTGAGGGCGAAGCCCGAAGAATCCCCTGAACGAAGTCTGTAGGTTTATGAGATGCTTCACTTCGTTCAGCATGAGCAATTTCTCCCCGCTCATTCTGAGGGCGAAGCCCGAAGAATCCCCTCCCCGCTCATTCTGAGGGCGAAGCCCGAAGAATCCCCTGAACGAAGTCATAGCAAAAAGACATCGCAAATGCGATGTCTTTTTTGATTGAAATCCGGCAACTACCTATCCTCCCGGGCCGTTGGGCCAAGTACTTTGGGCGTGAGAGAGCTTAACTTCTGTGTTCGGGATGGGAACAGGTGGATCCTCTCTGCTATCGTCACCGGAATGGTATATAAACATCCTTGCGGATGGTTATATCATGTTGTCGTTAAAAGTTTCCCCCTTTAACGACTATCACCAAGACATGCCCCGCGGCAGGTCCCGTGATCCTCACTTACGGCGCAAGCAAAACCGCACTTTTGCGCCGCGCACCCCATCTGCGCATCCCTGCGCTCCCTGCCCTTCAAGGCACGGGCCGCGCGGCCGCGGAAGTTGGGGGGTGCCCCTCCTTCGGTCCCTCGTAAAATTCTTTTCCCAAAGAATTTTACGAAACTCTTTCCGAAGACTGACAACTGCAAGCAAGAAAGTACTCATCAAGAAGGAAGGAAGAAAGCTCGATGAAATCATAGATATTCTTATTCTTTAAGAGATTCGTACTGCTTTCCTCATTTTCATGAGATCAAGCCCTCGACCTATTAGTATCGGTCAGCTACACACGTTACCGTGCTTCCACCCCCGACCTATCAACCTTGTTGTCTTCAAGGGGTCTTACTATCTTATGATATGGGATACCTTATCTTGAGGTCAGTTTCACGCTTAGATGCTTTCAGCGTTTATCTGCTCCGCACTTCGCTACCCTGCCGTGCCGCTGGCGCGACAACAGGTGCACAATAGGTGCGTTCATCCCGGTCCTCTCGTACTAAGGACAAATCCTCTCAAGTATCCTGCGCCCACGATGGATAGGGACCGAACTGTCTCACGACGTTCTGAACCCAGCTCGCGTGCCACTTTAATCGGCGAACAGCCGAACCCTTGGGACCTGCTTCAGCCCCAGGATGTGACGAGCCGACATCGAGGTGCCAAACCTCCCCGTCGATGTGAACTCTTGGGGGAGATAAGCCTGTTATCCCCGAGGTAACTTTTATCCGTTAAGCGACGGCAATTCCATTCTCTACCGCCTGATCACTAAGCCCTGCTTTCGCATCTGCTCGACCTGTCGGTCTTGCAGTTAAGCTCCCTTCTGCCTTTACACTCGACAAATGGTTTCCAACCATTCTGAGGGAACCTTTGGGCGCCTCCGTTACGCTTTAGGAGGCGACCGCCCCAGTCAAACTGCCCACCTGACACTGTCCCAAACCCGGATCACGGCATTCGGTTAGAATCCCAACAACCGAAGAGTGGTATCCCAACGTCCGCTCCGCGCCCCCCGAAAGTGGCGTTTCTCCGCGTCCCACCTATCCTGTGCATCGGTTGTCGTGATCCAATATCAAGTTACAGTGAAGCTCTACGGGGTCTCTCCGTCCAGTCGCGGGTTAATACGCATCTTCACGTATACTACAATTTCGCCGGGCCCCCTGTTGAGACAGTGCCCAAATCGTTACTCCATTCGTGCGGGTCGGAACTTACCCGACAAGGAATTTCGCTACCTTAGGACCGTTATAGTTACGGCCGCCGTTCACCGGGGCTTGAGTTCGTTGCTTCGCTTGCGCTAACAAGTCCCCTTGACCTTCCGGCACTGGGCAGGAGTCAGCTCCTATACGTCAGCTTACGCTTTCGCAGAAACCTGTGTTTTTGATAAACAGTCGCTTGGGCCTCTTTTCTGTGACCGATTCCTCGGTTCCCCTTCTCCCGAAGTTACGGGGTCATTTTGCCGAGTTCCTTAACAAGGGTTCTCCCGTTCGTCTTAGAATTTTCTTCTCGTCTACCTGTGTCGGTTTGCGGTACGGGTACCTTACAACATTTAGCAGCTTTTCTCGCCGGTGTGGATTCGCCTGCTTCGCTTCCTTAGTCCGCTCCCCTTCACGGCTACGCCTTCCGACACACGTACTTCACTATGTGCCAACGCTTCCGCTTGGACGTGCCCTTCCATCCGCACGCTCAGACTATCCTCCCGTGTCACTGCTTCATTTCCTCGTTCGGTAGTACAGGAATCTCAACCTGTTGTCCATCACCTACGCCTTTCGGCCTCAGCTTAGGTCCCGACTTACCCCGGGCGGACGAACCTTCCCCGGGAAACCTCAGACTTTCGACGGGGGCGTTTCCCGCGCCCCTCTCGCTACTTATGCCGGCATTCTCTCTTCCATACAGTCCACTGCTCCTTCCGGTACAGCTTCTGCCCGTATGCATTGCTCCTCTACCAATACCTCCGGTATTCCCAAGCTTCGGTGCCAGGTTTTAGCCCCGTTAATTTTCGGCGCAAAATCACTCGACCGGTGAGCTATTACGCACTCTTTTAATGTGTGGCTGCTTCTGA
>CANPZV010000031.1 GCA_947589285.1 uncultured Clostridia bacterium | reverse complement strand
ATCCTTCGGTCGCTACGCTCCCTCAGGATGAGCGGGTGGGCCAAGGGGATCCTTCGGTCGCTACGCTCCCTCAGGATAAGCGGGTGGTCCCAGGGGATCCTTCGGTCGCTACGCTCCCTCAGGATGAGCAGGTGGTCCAAGGGGATCCTTCGGTCGCTACGCTCCCTCAGGATGAGCAGGTGGTCCAAGGGGATCCTTCGGTCGCTCCGCTCCCTCAGGATGAGCGGGTGGTCCAAGGGGATCCTTCGGTCGCTCCGCTCCCTCAGGATGAGCGGGTGGTCCAAGGGGATCCTTCGGTCGCTACGCTCCCTCAGGATGAGCGGGTGGTATCGTCTCAGGATGAGCGGCCTTTCCCTGCGTCAGGGGAGGGTCCCGTATCTTGCCCTCCCCCTGCGTCAGGGGGAGGGGTAGGGGAGGGGGTCCGCCCCCGACAAACCAAAACCAATCAAAAAGGAGATAAAACAATGAAAAAGACAATTCTTGTGGACGGCATGATGTGCGCACACTGCGCAAAGCATGTGAAGGACGCGCTCGAGAAGGTCGGCGGCGTCAAGTCTGCCGAGGTCAGCCTCGAGAACAAGACGGCGGTCGTCGAGCTTGAGGGGGAGGTCGCGGACGAAGTTCTTCTCTCTGCGGTCACCGATGCGGGTTACGAGCCGAAGGCGATTTTGTAAATTCGGCAAGATTCGCCAAAAGACGAAAAAAATTTCACATATGCGCAAGGCGGCAAGTGTTATCCTGTCATAAAAAGGAGGAATTTTTTATGGCGGAAACCTTGCTTCTCGACAGGCGCACGAAGGACATGGTGGAGGATTACGTCCCCGACGGGGAGATCCTCTCCTCCCTCGTACGCTTTTTTTCGATCTTTTCGGACGGCACGCGGCTGAGGATCCTGTCCGCGCTCGCCATTTCCGAGATGTGCGTCACCGATATTTCGAGGGTCCTCAACATCAATCAGACGACCGTCTCCCACCAGCTCCGTTTTTTGAAGGACGTCGGCCTCGTCAAGAGCGAACGTCACGGGAAGATCATCTTTTACATGGCTTCGGGCGAGATCGTCAACGACGTCCTCTTAAAGGGCGTGGAGTTTTTGGGTTATTGAAACGTTGGAGGAGGGCATTCTCGCTGCCCCTGTAGGGGAAGTCCCCGAGCTTGCGAGGGGAAAGGGGGTTTGAAACCCCTCTGTCACTTCGTGACATCTCCCCTAAGAGGGGCGACAAGGGGAAACCGCGTCATTCTGAGCGAAGCGAAGAATCCCGTGGAGAGAATACGGACTACGTTCACGGGATCCCTCGACACGCCGCCTATGGCGGCGGCTCGGGATGATGCGGGGAGATGAGGGCACCCCTTCCCTGCCGCCGTAACGGGTAAGTGTCACAGCGGCTTTCTGCGAGAAATTTTTCATTTTTGGCGCGAACGCTTGAAAAAGCGGGCGGATGTGTGTATAATAGTACTATGGATGTCATACGGGAAAAATTAAAACTCCTGCCTGACTGCCCCGGGGTGTACGTCATGCTCGACAGGGACGGCACCGTCATCTACGTCGGCAAGGCGAGAGTCCTGAAAAACCGTGTGCGCCAATACTTCCATTCCACCGAAAAGACGGAAAAAGTTCAGGCGATGGTGGACAGCATCGCCGATTTCTATTACATCGTCGCGCCCACGGAGGTGGACGCGCTCGCGCTTGAAAACAACCTCATCAAGAAGTACAAGCCCAAGTATAACATCCTCCTCAAAGACGACAAGACTTACCCCTACATCAAGATCCACACGCGGGAGGACTTTCCCCGCATCTCCATCACCCGCCGCGTCAAAAAGGACGGCAGGTACTTCGGCCCCTTCATGGGCGGGGTGAACTGCAAGGAGATCGTCGATATCGTCGCCAAGGTCTATCAGATCCGCACCTGCTCCGCTGCCGTCAGGGGGACGGCAAAGCCCTGCCTCGACTATCATCTCCACCGCTGTCTCGCCCCCTGCGCGGGGCTGTGTTCCAAGGAGGAGTATGCCGAGCGGGTGGAGAAGGCCGTCTCCTTCCTCTCGGGCAACTATGAGGAGGCCGAACAGCTCCTGCGGGAGAAGATGCAGAGATTCGCCGAGGAGGAGCAGTTCGAGCTTGCCCTCGACTACCGCAACAAGATCGGCATGCTCTCCGCCCTCAAGCGGCGGCGCATCACCTCGATGCCGAAGGACGTGGACGCCGACGTCTGGGCGATCGAGACGAACGGGCTGTACACGGCGGTCTCCCTCCTCGTGACCCGCAAGGGCGTCATGCAGGGCAGCCGCACCTTCCAATCCGACGCGGGCGCGGCGGAGCGGGGGGAGGCCCTCCAAAGCCTCATCACACAGTATTACACCGCCCACGAGACCCCGCACGAGGTCATTCTCGGGGAGGCCGTGGACGACGAAGCCCTCGCCGCCTTCCTCCGCGAGAGGGCGGGGAGGAACGTCGAGATCGTACACCCCAAGCTCGGCGTGAAGAGGGAACTCTTCGACATGGCGGCGGCGAACGCCAAGGACTACCTCGAAAAGTCCGTTTCCTCCATAGAACACAGGGACGACATGACCGTCCGCGCCTGCGAGCGGCTGCAAAAGCTCCTCTCCCTCGGCCGCTATCCCAAGCGCATGGAGTGCTACGATATTTCGGACATCTCGGGCGTGGATAAGGTCGGGAGCATGGTCGTCTTTACCGACGGCGAGGCCGATAAGTACGAATACCGCCGCTTCCGCATCAAGACGGTGGAGGGGGCGAACGACTTCGCCTCCTTGCAGGAAGTCCTGCGGCGGCGGCTCCAAAAGCTCGGCTCCGACGAGGAGGAGAAATTTCCCCGCCCCCAGCTCATCGTCATCGATGGCGGCAAGGGACAGCTCTCCTCCGTCAAGCAGATCTTTGACGAACTCGGCGTCGGGGACATCGACCTCGTCGCCCTCGCCAAGCAGGAGGAAGAGGTCTTTACCCTCTCGCAGAGCGAGAGCGTCCGCATCGACAGGCATGACTATGCCCTCCGCATGCTCCAGCGCATCCGCGACGAGGCGCACCGCTTCGCCGTCTCTTATTTCCGCTCCATTCACTCCAAACGCAACCTCGAATCCGTCCTTGAGGGGATCGACGGGGTCGGCAAACAGAAGCGGCTCTCCCTCATGCGGAAATTCGGCACGATCGACAGGATCATGGGTGCGGGCGAAGAGGAGCTGGCCGAGGCCGAGGGCATCGGCAAAGAACTTGCCCGCCGCATCAAAAAATATTTTGAAGAACTATGAGATATCCACTCTTTCTTTCGGACTTTGACGGGACCCTCGTCAGAGAGGACGGGACGGTCTCGGACGCCAACCGAAGGGCGATCGCGGCATACAGGGAGGCGGGCGGCGTCTTTGCCGTCGTCACGGGGAGGATGATGACCTCCATTCTGCCGCGCCTCAAAGAATTGGGCCTTGCGGACGGGCTTGCCGTCGCCTATCAGGGCGCGATGATCTCCGATGTCCGCACGGGCAAGGTGTTGAAGTGCGGCTTCTTCCCGCGGGAGGAGGCGGTGGAGTGCATCCGCTTTTTCGAGAGCCGCGGGGAGCATATCCACGTCTACACGGAGGACGATTTTTGGTCGAATATGGACGACGACGGCCTTCATACCTATGAGGCAGTCTGCCGCGTCAAGGGAAAGATCGAGCCGCACCTTTCGGACATGGTATTGCAAAATTCCCTCAAAGTCGTCAAAGTTCTCGCCATGACGCCCGCCGATGAGCGGGACAGATTGCAGAGCGAGACGCAGGCCTTTTTGGGGGACAGGTTTTTTGTCACCTGCTCTTCGCCCTACCTCGTGGAGGTCATGCCGAAGGAGCAGAACAAGGCGGGCGCGGTGGATTTCCTCTCCGCATACTACCATGTGCCGCGGGAGAGGGTCGCCGCTATCGGGGACCAGCCCAACGACCTCCCCATGCTTTTGCGGGCGGGCGGGAGATTCGCGGTATCAAATGCAGAAGAAGTTGTAAAAAAAGCGGCCACCGTCGTTGCCTCCTGCGAGGAGGACGGCGTCGCCGAAGCACTTATGAAATACGCAATGGGGGACTAAGTATGGATGAGATGTGGTTGCCGCACGAGACGGTGATGCTCGACAAATTTGCCTCGGACCTGAACCTTGAGGTCCTGCACGCGGGGCGGGGGATCCTGACGTTCACGAACATCAGCGTGGACCGCCCGGGGCTGAGGCTCGCGGGATTTTTCAGCATGTTCGATTCGGAGCGCATCATGCTCATCGGGCAGACGGAGCATGAGTACATGCGCTCCTTTTCGCCCGAGGAGCGGGTGGAGCGGGTGAAAAAGCTCTTCGATTGCGGGCAGATCCCCTGTGTGGTGTTCGCCCGTGACCTCCCCGTGCCGCCCGAGATGATGCAGTTCGCCCGCGAGACGGGCACGCCCGTCTTTCGCACGGGAAAGATGACGACGGTCATCATGGCACAGCTCTATGACTACCTCTCCAAGCTCCTCGCCCCCAAGACGACGATGCACGGCGTCCTGATGGACGTGTTCGGCGCGGGCATTCTGCTCACGGGCGAGAGCGGCGTCGGCAAGAGCGAGACGGCGATGGAACTCATCAAGCGCGGGCACAGGCTCGTTGCGGACGACTCCGTCCTCGTCAAGAACATCGAAAACAAGATCGTCGGGACCGCGCCCGAGCGCATCCGCTACTTCATGGAACTGCGCGGCATCGGCATCATCAACGTCAAGAACATGTACGGCTCGGGGTCCATTCTCGGAGAGAAGGAGATCGAACTCGTCATGGAGCTGGAACATTGGAAGCGGGACAAGGAATACGACCGCATCGGCGGCGAGGGGGGATTTCAGGAGATCCTCGGCATCAAGGTGCCCAAGCTCACCGTCCCCGTCTCCCCCGGGCGGAACCTTGCCATTCTCATCGAAGTCGCGGCCCGCAATCATCGTTTGAAGAGCATGGGCTACGACGCGGCGCAGGAACTCATCCAGCGCACGATCGGACGATGAGGCCCGAGATCCTCGCCCCTGCGGGGGACGAGCAGACGGCATATGCGGCCCTGAATGCGGGGGCGGACGCGATCTACCTCGGCCTTTCGAGGTTCTCCGCCCGCGAGGGGGCCGCAAATTTCGACGGGGACGCCCTTCTTCGCGTCACCCGTTTTGCGCATTTATTGCATGCAAAGGTCTACGTCGCCCTCAACACGCTCGTGAAGGACGGCGAAACGGCCGATTTCTTCGCCTCCGTCAGGGAGGCCTGGGAGAGGGGCGCGGACGCCATTCTGATGCAGGATCTTTTCCTCGGGAAGCTCGTCAAGGAGAAGTGGCCCGAGATCGTCCTGCACCTCTCCACGCAGGGGGGATGCTGTAACCGCTACGGCGCGGAGGCCGCAAAGGAGTACGGCTTTTCGCGCGTCGTCCTCGCGCGGGAGACCCCGCTTGCCGACATCGCCGAAATTTCCGCGGTCATCGAGACGGAGGCCTTCGTGCAGGGCGCGCTCTGCACCTGCTTTTCGGGGCAGTGCTATTTCAGCTCCTTTGCGGGCAACAACAGCGGCAACCGCGGCAGATGCAAACAGCCGTGCAGAAAGTTGTACTCCATCGATCGCGCGGGCTATGAGACCCCCGCCTACGCGCTCTCCCTCTCCGATCTCAGCGTCGGGGAGGAGGTAAAAAAGTTCCTCGACGCGGGCGTTTGTTCCCTCAAGATCGAGGGGCGCATGCGCCGTCCCGCCTACTGCGCCGCCGCGGTGCGGTATGTGCGGGAGTGCGTCGCTTCGGTACTCGGGGGGAAAGACGCGGGGCGGGAGGCCGCGCTCTCCGACTTGAAGCGCGCCTATAACCGCGGAAACTACACCCGCGGCCTCGCGTTCGGGCAGGACGAGACGCTGCTCTCCCGCGATGTGCAGGGGCACATCGGCGAGGAGGTCGGTCAGGTCGCTTTCATCGGCGGAAGGCCCTTCTGCGCGAGCGGCTTCCGTCCGCGGAAGGGGGACGCCTTCAAGATCCTGCGCGGCGGGAAGGAAGTCGCGGGGGCTGTCTTTGCAAGGGGGGGCGAGGGGGGATTCTTCCTCTCCTCCAATGCCCGCCTCCTTGCAAACGACGCCGTCTGCGTGACGACGGACGCGGCCTCCTCCGAGCGCGTCCTCTCGGGCGAGAGGAAGAGGGAGATCGCCCTCCATGTGCGCATCTGCGCAGGGGAGGAACCGAGGATCCGCTGCGGGGACTTCGTGTACACGGGCGGGGAGATCCCGCAGGCGGCGAAGAACGCCCCGCTCGACGGAGCGCAGATCGCGGAATGCTTCTCAAAGACGGACGGTCTGCCCCTTTTGCCGACAGTAACTGCCGAGACGGAGGGGGCCTTTCTGCCGAAATCCGCCCTCAACGCCCTGCGGCGGGACTTCTATGCCGCCCTGTGCGAACATCTCGACCCGAGGCGGACCCTTGCGGCGGCGGAATTTGCCGCGCCGGCCCTTCCCCCCGCCACACAAAAGCTGACCGCGCACATCGCAGGGGAGAGAGGAGACGGGGATATTGCGATCCTCAAACCCGACGACTACTCCCGCCTGCCCGCAGGGGGACCGCGCACCTATCTGTACCTTCCGCCCCTCTTCACGGGTGCGGACGAGGCCCTTGTCGGGCCGTTCTTGAAGAATTACGAGGGAATTTATTGTGAGGGCTATTACGGGATCGCCCTCGCGAGGAAGTACGGCGTCTCCCTCTTTGCGGGGACGGGATTCAACCTCACCAACCGCTTCGCCGTCGCGGGGGTCATGGAGGCGGGGGCGAAGTATTTTGCCCTCTCGAAGGAGATCTCCGCCGCCGAGCAGAGGGAGCTGAACGCGGAGGGGGCGTTTGCCCTCTCTCAGGGGGCCGTCAAGGTCATGGACCTGTGCTACTGCCCCTTTGAAAAGACTTGCGCCTCCTGCGACAGGCGGAAGAGATACACCCTCACCGACGGGGAGGGGAGGAAGTTTCCCCTGCGGCGGTACGTCATGGGAAGTTGCCGCTTCGAGGTCTACAACTGCGCCCCGCTCTCCTGCGAGGTCGGGGCTGATCCCCTCATCGACAGCTCTGTGAGCGTCGGGGGGCCGTCCACGCGCGGCCATGCGCAAAGGAGTATGCTATGACAAAGCACGCCGAGCGGCTGGAGCTTGACAAAATTTTACACGCGGCGGCGGAGAATGCCGCGCTCGAGGGGAGCCGCGAGGCGATACGGAACCTCGTCCCCGCGGTGACGCTCAAGGATGCGGAGTTCCGCCTCGGCATGACGGAGGAGGCGAGGCTCCTGCTCTACGAACTCGGGGCGGGCAGGCTCCCCGAATTTGCCCCCGCGGGGGACAGTTTGGAGCGGGCGGAGAAGGGTTCCACCCTCTCCAACGCCGAACTCCTCAACATCGCACGCCTTCTCTCTTCGGCGCGGGTGTGCTATCAGGGCGTGCATTCGCTCTCCGACCCCCGCATCGAAAAGATGAGGACGCTCACCGACCGTCTCGCCTTTGACGAAGGGCTGGAACAGGACATCATAAGGAAGATCGTCAACGAGAACGAGATCGCCGATACCGCGAGCGAGAAGCTCTTTTCCATCCGCCGCAGCATACGGGCGTTGGGCGAGCGCATCCGTGCGCGGCTGAGCGGGTACCTCACGGGGGAGGACAGAAAATATTTGCAGGACGGCCTCGTCACCGTGCGCGGCGACAGGTACGTCATCCCCGTCAAGGCGGAGTACAAGCGGAGCATCCGCGGCTTCGTCCACGACCGCTCGGCGAGCGGCGCGACCGTGTTCATCGAGCCTGAGGAAGTGCTTGAGATGAACAACGAACTCATGGACCTCACCCTCGACGAAAAGGAGGAGGTCGAGCGCGTCTTGAAGGAACTCTCCCGCGCGGCGGGGCACATGCGCGGACAGCTCGAGGCCGACGAGAAGATCCTCTCCGAGGTCGATCTGTATTACGCGCTGGCAGAGTACGGCTACCGCCGCAAGTGCGTCCGTCCCAAACTCAACGGCCGCGGCGTCATCGACGTCATCAAGGGGAGGCACCCCCTCCTCGACCCTCAAAAGGCCGTGCCCGTCTCCGTCTCGCTGGGGGAGGAGTATGACTTTCTCCTCATCAGCGGCGCGAACACGGGCGGCAAGACGGTCACCTTGAAGATGTGCGGCCTCTTCTGCCTCATGGCGGCGTGCGGTCTCTTCGTCCCCGCGGGGGAGGGGACGCGGCTCGCCGTCTTTCAGGGGGTCTACTGCGATCTCGGCGACAGCCAATCCATCGAGGAGGACCTCTCGACGTTCTCCTCCCACATCGTCAACCTCAGGGAGATCTTGAAGGAGGCGGGGAAGGATTCCCTCGTCCTCATCGACGAACCGGGCGGCGGCACCGACCCCGAGGAGGGACAGGCCCTCGCCCGCGCCGTGCTGTCCGCGCTCGAGCGCAAGGGTTGCCGCGGCATCGTGACCACTCACTATTCCGCGCTCAAAGAGTTTGCATATGAACATGCGCGCATGGAGAACGGCTGCATGGAGTTCGACGCGGAGGACTTCCGCCCCCTCTACCGCCTCAGGATCGGCGCGCCCGGGTCCTCCAACGCCCTTGCGATCTGCACGCGGCTGGGGCTGCCCGAGGAGACGATCGAGGAGGCGAGAGGGTACCTCTCCGAGGGGACGCGCTCCTTTGAGAGGACGCTTCGCGCCGCCGAGGAGAGCGCGATCCGCGCCGAGGCAGAACGGGAACGCGCGGAGGCCATAAAAAGGGATTGGGAGGCGCGTTCCAAGGCCCTCGCCGCCGAGGAAGAGAAGTTCAGGCGGGAGAGGGAAAAGTTCCTCTACGCCTCCAAGGCGGAGGCCCGCCGCATCGTCGCCGAGCGCACGGCGCAGGCGGAGGAATTGCTCGCCGAGATCGAGGAGATCGTGAAGAAGGAGACGCTCACCGAGAGCGACATCATCAGGGCGAGGACGCTCAAAAACAAGATGGGGGAGACCGCCCCCGAGGAGGAGGCGAAAGTGTGCCTCTCCCCCGTGGACAGAGACAAATTGAAGGTCGGCGACAGGGTTTTTGTGGGTACCATGTCCGCGGAGGGGGTCGTCATTTTCCTCAAAAAGGAGAAGAACACCGCCGAAGTGCAGGTGGGCGCACTTAAAGTGAGAAGCCCGATCGACGGCCTTTTTTATCCCGCCGCCCCGACGGAGAAGAGGGGAGAAGTGCAGGTCGTCAAACGCCTCGCCGCCCGCGACAACCTCCCGCGCGAGTGCAACCTCATCGGCATGACGGCCGCAGAGGCGCAGATCGAGGCGGAGAACTTCCTCGACGCCGCCCTCGTTGCGGGCCTGACCGAGGTACGCATCGTCCACGGAATGGGGACGGGGAAGGTCCGCGCGGCTGTCCACGCACTCTTGCGCAAACACCCGCGCGTCGATAGCTTCCGCCTCGGCAAGTACGGCGAGGGCGAGAGCGGCGTGACGATCGTAACACTGAAATGAGATGATTTCGAACGATTTCTTTGCTCGCCCCGCCACTTTCTCGCCCCCTCCGTGGGGGTGCCGCGGCGCATGCCCCCTCCATGGGAGGGGGGTAGGGGGGTGGGTCACCTCATTTTTGCGTCATTCTGAGGGAGCGGAGCGACCGAAGAATCCCGCGGGGCATCGAAAAGAAATGTTCGAGCGAAAGTGCTATCGACATCAATCAATTTGGTCTCGGAAGCGTTATATGCAAGGACAGTAAGGTTCCCGTGGGGTACCGCGTCGCGGCACTGCGCGGTTTGCGCGGTTTTGCGTGAACGCAAAACCGTCGCTTTGAACGCAGGTCGCTCCTTTTCCCAAAAAATCTTGCTTTGCAATATTTTATGGGATCCCTGTGGCTCAGGCGGGGGGACCCTGCCCCGCGCAGTGAAGAGGAATGACACCCCCTCAGTCACTCACTCTGTTCGTGACAGCTCCCCCTCAAGGGGGAGCCGAGAGAGAAACCTTGCCCACCCCTTGAGGGGTGGGTGCCCCGTAGGGGCAGAAGGGGTGTCGTCCTTAAATCGTCACCGCTTTTCTGCGTCATTCAGAGCGAAGCGAAGAATCCCCTTAAACGAAGTCCGTGGGTTTATGAGATCCTTCGCCTGCGGCTCAGGATGAGCGCGGGGATCGGAACAAAACCCTTCTGTCACTTCGTGCCCCCCCAACAAGCGACGGGGGCGTCACGGGCAAAAGTAGCCATTTTCATTCATAATTTCACTCTTTCTTCAATAGAATACGTTTGATAATCGTATTCATTTTGAGGTAAACTGTGAAAAAGCGGTCGCGTGCCGTTGCGGCACTCACAAATTTGGCCCTCGCGCTCATCGTCGCCGCCCTCGGCGTCGTGTGCTTCTTGCCCGCTGTCTCCCCCGCTTCGGAGGTGGACGACCGCGTCCGCTACCGCGGGTCGAGCGAGGACGGCGTTTCGCTCATGTTCAACGTCTATTGGGGGACCGAGGAGGTGTACAGCATCCTCGATACCTTGGACGAATACGGCGCAAAGGCGACCTTCTTCCTCGGCGGCTGTTGGGCGGACGACAACGTCGTCTGCGTCAGGGAGATCGCCGCGCGGGGGCACGAGATCGGCACCCACGGCTACTTTCATAAGGAACACGACAAGCTCTCCCTCGCCGAAAATTTGGACGAGATCCGCACCTCTGCCGAATTTTTGACCCTCGCTTCGGGGCAGGAGATCGCCCTCTTCGCGCCGCCCTCGGGGGCGTACAATGCGGACACCCTCTCGGCCGCGGAGAGCCTCGGTCTCAAGACGGTGATGTGGAGCAAGGACACGATCGATTGGCGCGACAAGGACGAATCGCTGTGCTTCTCCCGCGCGACGGAGGGGGTGAAGGGGGGAGACCTCATTCTCATGCACCCCATGGAACACACCGCAAAGGCCCTTCCACGCATTCTCGCGTACTACCGCGAACACGGCCTCAGGGCCGTCACGGTCGGTGAAAATTTGGGGGATTGATTTTTCATAGAAACCTCGGAAATACCTCATAAGGAGATTTTTACATATGGTAGAGAGCAAAACACTCAAAAACGGGATCAGGATCGTCGTCAAGCGCATGGAGGGGCTGCTTTCCGTCACGATGGGCATTCTCGTCGGCACGGGCGCGGCCTTTGAGACCGACCGCGAGGACGGCATCTCCCACTTCATCGAACACATGCAGTTCAAGGGCACGCCGACGCGCACGGCGTTTGAGATCTCGGACGCCTTCGACGCCCTCGGCTCGCAGGTCAACGCCTTCACGGGCAAGGACCTCACCTGTTACTATTGCAAGTCCACCTCCGAACACGCGAAGAAGAGCTTCGAACTCCTCTCCGACCTCTTTCTGAACGCCACCTTCCCCGAGGAGGAGATGGCCCGCGAAAAGGGCGTCGTCATCGAGGAGATCAACATGGACGAGGACTCCCCCGAGGACCTCTGCCTCGACCTCCTCTCCCGCGCCTTCTTCGGGAAGGAGAACTACGGCAGGAATATCCTCGGCCCCGCGGAGAATGTCTCGGCCTTCACGCGGGAGGAGATGTTTGCCTACAAGCGCGAGCGGTATTGCCCCGAGAACATCGTCGTCTCCTTTGCGGGGAACATCGGCGTGGAGGAGGCCGTCGCGCTCACCGAGGAATATTTCGGCGGCATGGAGCGGACGGATTTCCACGACAGGCCCAAAAAGATCGCCCTCCGCGCGGACAGGCTCTTCAAGAAAAAGCCCATCGAACAGGCCCACTTCGCCATCGGCTTCCCGTCCGTCACGCGGACGGATCCCGCCTTTCCCGCCATGCAGGTCATGAATATCATCTTGGGCGGCGGCATGAGTTCCCGCCTCTTCAAAAAGGTCAGGGAGGAGTTGGGCCTCGCCTATTCGGTGTATTCCTACCCCTCGAACTATGCGGAGACGGGGCTTCTCACCGTCTATGCGGGGGTCAATCCCAAGAAGGCGGAGAGCGCGGCGGAGGCCGTCCTTGCCGTCATCAAGGACTTCCTGCGGGGGGATCTCTCGGACGAAGAGTTCTCGCGCGGCAGGGAACAGCTCCTCTCCGGCACCGTCTTTTCGCAGGAGAACACCTCCTCGCAGATGCTCCTCTACGGCAAGGAGATGCTCTATAAGGGGGAGATCTACGACTTCGAACGGCGCATGGCCGAGCTGTCCGCTCTCACCAAGAAGGACGTTCTCTCTGCGATCGAGGGCAGTTTTGACTTCGGCAGGGCGGCCGTCGCCACCGTCGGAAATCTCGATAAGGGCGTCTCGCTTTGAAACGGGGGCATGCGGAGGGCTTCCCGCCCGTCTGCGATGAAAAGAGCCGCCTCCTGATCCTCGGCAGTTTCCCCTCCGTCAGGAGCAGGGAGATCGCCTTCTACTACGGCAACCCGCAGAACAGGTTTTGGAGGACGCTCTGCGGCTTCTTCGGCGAGGAGATCCCGCCCGACCCCGACGGCAAGCGGGCCTTCCTCCTGCGGCGGCGCATCGCCCTCTGGGACGTCGTCGAAAGCTGTGACATCGTAGGCTCCTCCGATGCGTCCATCGAAAATATCGTCTTTTCAGACATTCCGCGCGTATTGGAGAACGCCCCCGTCGAAAAAGTCCTTTGCAACGGGAGCAAGGCATACGAACTGTTTTTGGGGAAATTCCCGCAGTTTTCGTCCGTCACGGCCAAACTTCCGTCCACTTCCCCCGCCAATCCGCGCTTTTCGGAGGGGGTTTGGAGGGCCGCGCTGGCCGAATTTTTCGGGGAAGGGGTCTAAAAAAAGTCCCAAAAGTGACAAAATCCACAAAGGGGCTTGACAAGACGGGAAAAATTTGGTACAATAATAGAAAATTGTTTTCCGCATTGCGGAAAACAGGAGGGATCATATGTTTGAAGAAGTTTGCAAGATGCTTGCAGAGCAGCTCGGGATCGACGCTCAGACCATTCGCCCCGAATCGGAGGTCGTCAAGGACCTTGGAGCCGATTCGCTTGATGTGGTCGAGCTGTTGATGACTTTGGAGGACGAGCATAACATCACGCTCCCCGAAGAGGATGTGGAGGGCATCAAGACGGTGCAGGACATCGTTGACATGATGAACAAGCTGAAGAAGTGAGAGAGGAAAAAGCTCCCGCGCCGCAATGCGGGAGCTTTTTTCATGTCGTCAGATCCCAGTCGATGGGGGGGATCCCGTGGGCGGAGAGGTATTCGTTCGTCTTGGAGAAGTGCCTGCAACCGAAGAAGCCGTTGTAGGCGGAGAGCGGCGAGGGGTGGGCGGCCTCGAGGACGAGGTGTTTGCGTTGGTCGATGAGGGCCTTCTTTCGCCGCGCATTGTTGCCCCAGAGGAGGAACACGAGGTGTTCCTTATTCTCGCTCAGGAGGGAAATAACGGAGTCCGTGAACCAGCTCCAGCCGCAGTCTGCATGGGAGTTGGCCTGATGCTCGCGGACGGTCAGGGCGGTGTTGAGGAGCAAGACGCCCTCTTTGGCCCATTTTGTCAGTTCCCCGCTCTTCGGCGGCGGACAGCCGAGGTCGTCTTTGAGTTCTTTGAGCATGTTCTCGAGGGAGGGGGGCTTGGGAACGCCCTCCTTGACAGAAAAGCACAGCCCATGCGCCTGCCCCTCGTTGTGGTAGGGGTCCTGTCCGAGGAGGACGGCCTTGACCTCGCTGTAAGGCGTATAGCGGAAACAGTTATAGAGGTCGTACATGTCGGGGTAGACGATGTAGTGGGAATACTCGAATTTGAGGAATTCCCGAATTTTTTTGTACCGATCGTCCTGAAACAGCGGCGCGAGCGGCTCCTTCCAATCACCTAAATCGATCATACTGCTCCTTATATGGAATGAAAAATGTAGAATAAAATTGCGCGTTCCCCCGCTCATCGCAACGCGGGCGTCCCTCTCGTTGCCCGTTTTTCTCGCTCATTCTGACCCTGAGGCGTAGCCGAAGGGGAAGAATCCCTCAAACGTAGTCCGTAGGTTTACGAGATGCTTCGCTAACGCTCAGCATGAGCGAATTCTTCCCGCTCATCGCAACGCGGGCGTCCCTCTCGTTGCCCGTTTTTCTCGCTCATTCTGACCCTGAGGCGTAGCCGAAGG
>CANPZV010000030.1 GCA_947589285.1 uncultured Clostridia bacterium | reverse complement strand
TCCTTCGGGCTTTGCCCTCAGGATGACGCGGAGAGCGGAGCAGCGAGGGGGGCGATCGCGTCATTCAGAGGGAGCAGAGCGACCGATGAATCCCGAGGAGGAAAGTACGGACTTCGTTCAGGGGATCCTTCGGGCTTTGCCCTCAGGATGACGCGGAGAGAGGGGCAGCGAGGGGACTTCGTTCAGGGGATCCTTCGGGCTTTGCCCTCAGGATGACGCGGAGAGCGGAGCAGCGAGGGGGGCGATCGCGTCATTCAGAGGGAGCAGGGCGACCGATGAATCCCGAGGAGGAAAGTACGGACTTCGTTTGAGGGGATCCTTCGGGGGTAAACCACTCAGGATGACGCGGAGAGGCAAGGAGAAATCTTTTTTTCAATTTCAACTGAAAAACGGTTGCATTATTTCGGGAAATCCTTTATAATAGCTGTTGACTTCGGGCGGTCCTCTGCAAACTTCGCATGAACGCCGCGTATTACAGGAGGTAAAGTCATGGGGCTTATCGAACAGATCGAAGCGGAAGGCATGAAAGAGAACGCTCCCCGTTTCAAGGTCGGTGACACCGTAAAGGTCGGTTACCGCATCATTGAGGGCGGCAAAGAGCGTATCCAGAACTTCGAAGGCGTCGTCATCGCCAAAAAGGGCGGCGGCATCCGCGAGACGTTCACCGTCCGCCGTCTTTCATTCGGCGTCGGCGTCGAGCGTTGCTTCCCGTTGCATTCCCCCAAGGTCGCCTACGTCAACGTGGTGAGGTCGGGCAAGGTCAGAAGGGCAAAGCTCTACTACCTGCGCGGCCGCACGGGCAAGGCTGCCAAGATCAAGGAGGACAAGTAAAAAAATTCGGTCTGCCGAAAGTCACGGCGGACCGTTTTTTTGTCGTCTGAAGGAAATTTTCGGCGAATCGTCTGCCTCCCGAAAAAAATTTGAGTGAAACCTTTGAAAAATCATTTACAATTTTAACGCGATGGGTTAGAATAAAAAATATCAACTTATAATAGGGAATACCTCTTATGAAGAAAAGCAACAAAAAAGCAAGCATACTGACCCCGTTTTTCATCGCCTTTCTGGCGGTGGCCCTCGTGTTCCTTGCGGTGGGAATGGGGACGCTCGGCTCCCTTTCCAACGTGGGCGGTGACTTTGAATTGCGCGCTCCCGCCAAGGACGCGTCGGGCGATCCGCAGACCTCTTCGGTCGTCTTTCGGCTCGATTCGAGCGTGACGGAGACGTACACGGACGACAGCGGCAAGGAGCAGACCCGCTCGGTCTACTTCACCATCGGCGACGTCTATCTCTATGTCACGAGCATCTATTCGGAGGCGGGGACCCCCGCGGGGCTTTCCCTCAGCAGCTCTACCTCCGCCGACGGGTCGTACAGCGGTAAGTTACAGGCGAAGCTGGAAAATCTCTATACCCCCGAGCCTACGGAGGGGACGGAGGAGGACGCCAAGGACGACACGCCTCTGCAAAAGGACGCGCTCTTCCGCTGGATCCACCCCTTCACCCTGAACGGCAGGAGCATCAGTTCCTTCCGCTATTGGGAGCTTTCCGCCACCGACGCGGGCGTCAGGGTCGCCGAAGTCATCTTCGTCGGCAAGCCGTCCGATCCCGACAAGGCGAGCCAGGAGCTGTATATCATTCCCGCGCGGGTGGAAAAGGCCACGCCCGACACGGGTGAAACGGCTCTGCAGGCGGCGGCGCGGGCGGGCGTCCTCTTGGACGCCGGGATCAACGTGCGTGCGCGGGCCTATGCAGACAATACGGAGGAGGAGAGGGGGACCTATCCCTCCGTGAGCGAGATCCCCACGGACACGTTCACCTCTTACGATACGTTCATGCGGGAGGAGCTGTATTCCCTGCTCACCGTCACCGAGCTGCGCGCCGGCTCGGGCTACACGACGGATATTGACAACACCGTCGCCGACGTCTATCACGCGGAGGGGGTGTATAACGTCCTCGGCATGGACCTCATCGCGCTCGGGACGGCGATGTTCGGCGTCAGCCCCTTCGGGCTTCGCTTCATGCCGATGCTCTTCTCCTTTGCGATCCTCGTTTTGGGCTTCTTCTTCGTGAGAAGGCTCTTCAAGAGCGACAGGGCGGGTTTCATCTTCGCCGTCCTCTACGCGCTGTGCGACTTCTCCTTCGCGCTCGGGCACGTCGGCACGCCGCTCACCGCGGGGCTGTTCTTTCTGCTCCTCTCGGTGTACCTCGTAGATACCTTCTATCGGAAGGGCATCAAAAAGATGAGTTTTGCGGGCGTCGCGCCCCTCCTCTTCGGGGGGCTGGCGGCGGCCGCCGCGATCTGCGTGAACGGGGCGATGGCCATTCCCGTCGTCGCCGTCTGCGGCCTCTTCGCCGCGGGCATGGTCCGCCAGCAGAAGGCAAACCGCTACTATCTCGACAAAGCCATCGAGGAATGCGAACAAATGCCCTTGAATGAGGAGGGCAAGCGCGATACCTCGGAGGTCTCAAGGGTCGTGGCGGAAAACCGCTACAAGAACCTTGCCGCGGGCATTTTGTTCCCCGCCGCGCTCTTGCTCGGGACCTTTATCTTCTCGCTCCTCTTCATTCTGCCCGTCTATTCGCCCCTCCTCAAATTCTATGAGGGTCCCGCCTCCTCCACGGCGAACGTGTTCACGCTCGGCTGGAAGGCGTTCGCGGGCGGATTCGTCGGCGTGAACGCGCTCGGGAGCGTCCCCTCCGTGTGGAGCGTCTTTCTCGTCCTCTTCAGGGGAGCGGGGGAGAGCTACGCCGTGACCGCCGTCGTCATGAACGCCGTCGCGGCCGTCTGCGGCCTCTTCGGCATCGGGTATGCGGTCTGGCGCATCGTGAAGATCTGCAAGAACTTCAAGGAAGAGGGCAAGGAACTGAGGAAGATCGTCCCGCCCCTTGCGGGGATCGCCGTCGCGCTCATCTCTGCCTCCTTCGGCGGGGGCGCGCTCGGGTTCATCTTCCTCGCCTATATCTTCGCCTTCATGCTCGCGGCGCACGCCGCGGACGGCTGTATGTCGCTTGAGGGAAGAAAGGGGATGGCCGCAAAGATCGTCTCCATCTCCGCGCTCGTGCTTCTGCTCGTCTGCTTCATGCTGTTCGCGATCTTTACGTTCTCCGTTCCCATGCCCGCGGACTTCATGGCAAAATTCTTCTGATTTCCAAAAGTTTTACGATAGAGGGGTGAAAAAAACATGATCGCTAAAATCATCTGTTACGCACTCAACGGCCTCGAGGGGGTACCCGTAGAGGTCGAAGCGGACGTCAACAAGGGCGTTCCGTCCTACGACATGGTCGGCCTTCCCGACGCCGCCGTCAAGGAGAGCAAGGAGCGCGTCCGCTCCGCCCTCAAAAACAGCGGGCTGCTCTTCCCGATGAACCGTATCACGATCAACTTTGCCCCCGCCGACCTCAAAAAGGAGGGCGCGGGATTCGACCTCGCCATTGCGGTCAGCCTGCTCAAGGCGAGCGAACAGTTGCTCGGCGCGGACGTCAAGGACATCGTGTTTTTGGGCGAACTTGCCCTGACGGGCGACATCCGCCCCATCAACGGGCTTCTCCCCATTCTCATTTCGGCGAAGTCCCACGGGTTCACCAAATTCATCATCCCCGCAGAGAATGCGGAGGAGGCGAGATATTTGGGGGGCGCGGAGATCTATCCCGCCGCGTCGCTCGGGGACGTCGTTAGGCACCTCGTCGGCATGCAGCCCATTCTTCCCCTCGAGATGAAGGAATTCGTCCCGGGGCTTCACAGGAAGAGTTCGGCAGACCTCAAATACGTCAAGGGCCAGCCCATCGCGCGGCGCGCGCTCGAGATCGCCGTCGCGGGCGGCCACAACCTGTTGATGTCAGGCCCTCCCGGGACGGGCAAGACGATGCTCGCGCGGTGTCTGCCCACGGTCATGCCCGATCTGACCTTTGAGGAGGCCCTCGAGATCACCAAGATCCACTCCGTCGCGGGCGTTTTGGGCGAGGAGGGCATCGTCACCGAGCGTCCCTTCCGCACCCCGCACCACACGGCGACGACCGTCTCGATGTGCGGCGGCGGGAACAAGATCGTCCACCCCGGGGAGATCTCCCTGGCGCACGGCGGCGTCCTCTTTTTGGACGAGCTTCCCGAGTACAAGCGTTCGACGCTCGAGGCCCTTCGCCAGCCCCTCGAGGACGGCTGTATCACCGTCTCCCGCGCGGGCGGGACGTTTACATATCCCGCGCGGTTCATGCTCTGCGCGAGCATGAATCCCTGCCCCTGCGGCAATTACGGCTCCGCAGACAGGATCTGCACCTGCACCCCCGCCGAGATCAGGCGGTACAGGAGAAAGATCTCAGGCCCCCTCCTCGACAGAATAGATCTTCAGGTGGAGGTCGATAACATCACCTATGACGATCTCACCTCCGAGGACGTCAACGAGGACTCCGCGGCCGTGCAGGAGCGGGTCAACGCGGCGCGGCGCATCCAGAGGGCGAGATTCGAAGGCTGCGATATCCACACCAACGCGGAGATGGGCGAGAAAGAGATCCAGGAATTCTGCGCCCTCACGCGGGAGGGGGACAAGATCCTCCGCGACGCCTTTGAGCGCATGAAACTCTCCGCGCGTGCGCGGGCGCGTATCATCAAAGTTGCCCGCACCATCGCCGACCTCGACGCAAGCGAGGAGATCTTGCCCAAGCACGTCTTTGAGGCCGTCTCCTACCGCCTGTACGATAAACTTTGACGAAAGATGATCACTCCCGAAGAGAAGGTCGTCATTTATGAGGCGGCCGTAGCAGGCAATAACAACCGCGCGGGGCTTGCGGCCATCCGCGGGGAAGGCGGCGTGCGCCGTCTCTCCCCCGAGGAGACCGCCGCGGCCGACCGCCTCATTGCCTCCCTGAGGGAGAAGGGGATCTTTCTCGTCACCGTCCTCTCCGAGGACTACCCCGAGGCCCTGCGGTACGCCCCCGACCCGCCCCTTCTGCTCTACGGCATGGGGAGGCGGGAACTTCTGAGGGCGAGGAAGTTCTGCATCGTCGGCTCCCGTATCACCCCGCCATGGGCGGAGAAGGTCGGAAGAAGGATCAGCGAAGAACTCTCGGAGCGGTTTACGATCGTCACGGGGCTTGCGGAGGGAGGAGACGCCGCCGCGATCGCGGGCGCACTCCCGCGCGGGGACCTCATCGTCGTGCTTCCCTGCGGGATCGACGGCTGTTACCCCGCCGCCCACGCCGCGCTCAGGGAGAAGGTCCTTGCAAAGGGACTGCTCCTGAGCGAATACGCCCCCGGGACGGGCACCGCAAAGTGGTCGTTCCACCAGAGGAACCGCATTCTCGCGGGATTGAGCGAGGGCGTTCTGGTCCTCTCGGCGGGGAAAAGGAGCGGCGCACTCATCACGGCGGGCCGCGCCCTCGACTGCGGGAGGGACGTGTTCGCCCTGCCCTACAACGTCGGCATCTCGCAGGGGGAGGGGTGCAACGACCTCATCAAGGCGGGCGCGTACCTCGTCACCTCCTCTTCGGACGTCTTTGCCGTCTACGGCATCGAACCGAGGGAGAGGGAGGAGGCTTCCGCCGAGGGGGACGAGGGCAGGATCCTCACCTATCTGAGGGAGAACGGCGAAACGCACGTCGCCGCCCTCGCGGGGTCGCTCAGCCTCCCCATCTTCGAGACGTCCGCCCTCCTCTCGTCGCTCGAGATCAAGGGCCTCGTCACAAAAACGGGCGGGAACAAGTACGCCGCCCTCTCATGACCGAAAAAGAATTTTTTCAAGATAAAAGGAAACATATGGATCTGATCATCGTAGAATCACCCAGCAAGGCCAAGACAATTTCGAAGTATCTCAAGGGCAAATACCGCGTGGACGCCTCGGGCGGACACATCCGCGACCTCCCCCAAAAGACGCTCGGCGTCTCGGTGGAGAGGGACTTTGAACCCCGCTATGTGACCTCCCCCGGGAAGGAGGAGACCATTCGGCGGCTCACCGAGGAGGCGAAGAAGGCGGGCAGGGTCTATCTTGCGACCGACCCCGACCGCGAGGGGGAGGCCATCTCGTGGCACCTCCAATCGGTTTTGGGGCTTCCCGAGGACGGGGAGAACCGCATCGAATTCAACGAGATCTCTCCCCGCGCCGTGGAATACGCCCTCCAACACCCGCGGAAGATCAACTACAACCTCGTGGACGCACAGCAGGCGCGCAGGGTCCTCGACCGTCTCGTCGGCTACAAGCTGTCCCCCCTGCTCAACAACAAGATCCAGAACGGTCTGTCGGCGGGGCGGGTGCAGTCCGTCGCCCTCCGCCTCGTCGTGGAGCGGGAGCGGGAGATCGCCGCGTTCGTCCCCGAGGAATATTGGACGATCACCTGCGAATTGCAGGACCCCGAAAAGAAGCACGCCTCCTTCCGCGCCGTCCTCGAAAAGTTCGGCGGGAAGAAACTGAGGATCGGCAACAAGGAGCAGGCGGACAAGGCCCTTGCCGCCCTTGCGGAGGGGGATTACGTCGTGGGGAGCGTCAAAAAGACGGTCACGCGCTCCCACGCGCCCGCGCCCTTCACGACGTCCACCCTCCAGCAGGACGCTTCCAACAAACTCGGCCTCTCTGCGCCCGAGACCATGCTCATGGCCCAGCACCTCTATGAGGGCATCGACGTGGAGGGGGAGGGGCACATCGCCTTTGTCACCTATATCCGTACCGACTCCACCCGCGTCTCCGCAGAGGCGCAGGCGGCGGCGAGGGAATACATCGCCAAGAAGTACGGCAGGGAATATCTCCCCGAAAAGCCCAACTTCTACGCCTCCCGCAAGGGGGCGCAGGACGCGCACGAGGCCATCCGCCCCATCGACCTGTCGCGCACGCCCGAGGCCGTGAAGAAGCTCCTCGACAGGAAGCACTATGCGGTCTACAAGCTCATCTATGAACGCTTCATCGCCTCGCAGATGGCCGAAGCGCAGTACGATTCCATGCAGGCGGACATCCTCAACGGCAAGTATACGCTGAAGGCGGCGGGCAAGGCCCTCCGCTTCGCGGGCTTCACCGCCGTTTGGACGGAGACCAAGCCCGAGGGGAGCGAGGAGGAGGCCAAGGGCCTTCTGCCCCCCCTTGCGGAGAACGACCCCCTCGACTGCCTCGCCGTAAAGCCCGAGCAGAAGTTCACCAAGCCTCCCATCCGCTATACGGACGCATCGCTCGTCAAGGCCATGGAGGACAAGGGCATCGGCCGCCCGTCCACCTACGCCTCCATCATCTCCGTACTCAACAAGCGCAAGTATGTCGAAAAGGACGGCAAGTACATGAAGCCGACGGAGATCGCCTACAAGATCACGGACATGCTCGTGCATTACTTCACCGACATCATGGACGTCGGCTTCACGGCGGGCATGGAGGAGCGGCTCGACGAGATCGAGGACGGCGGCAAGGATTGGCACGCCATCATCGGGGAGTTCTATCCCCCCTTTGAAAAACAGCTCCGCTTCGCCTCCACCGACGGCGACGAGATGACGGAGATCCTCTGTCCCAAGTGCGGCAGGCCCATGGTCAGAAAGACGGGCAAATACGGCAAATACCTCGCGTGCAGCGGCTACCCCGCATGCTCCAACATCGTCAGCGAGTCGGAGGAGGAGATCTCGGACACGCCCTGCCCCAAGTGCGGCGCGATGATGGTCGTCAAGAGCGGCAGATACGGCAAATTCCTCGCCTGCCCCAACTATCCCTCCTGCAAATCGACGATGCCCTTCGGCGAGAAGAAGGAGGACGACGTTCTCGAGGGGATCTGTCCCGACTGCGGCAAGCCCACGAAGAAGCTCCGCTCCCGCACGGGGAAGCCCTATTACGGATGCAGCGGCTATCCCGCCTGCAAGTTCATGAGCTGGGATATGCCCACGGGCGAGAAGTGCCCGAAGTGCGGCGCACCCATCGTGAAGTCCCCGCGCGGGGTCGTCAAGTGTTCGGACAGATCGTGCGGCTATAAGAAGCCGACGGAGACGGAAGGCAAATGATACAGATCGTCGGTGCGGGCCTTGCGGGATGCGAGGCCGCGCACTTTCTTGCAACGAAAGGGGTGGAGGTCGAGCTGATCGACATGAAGCCCCTCAAATTTTCTCCCGCGCACACGAGCGAAAAGCTGTGCGAGCTTGTCTGTTCCAACTCTTTGAAGAGCGACGACATTTACGGCAACGCGTGCGGCCTTTTGAAGGAGGAGATGCGGCGGCTCGGCTCGGTCACCATGGCGGCCGCGGCCGAAGCGCGGGTGCCCGCGGGCGGTGCGCTCGCCGTGGACAGGGAGAAGTTTTCCTCCCTCGTCACAGAGAGGCTGATGGCCCTTCCGAATATTCACATCGTCTCCGAGGAGGTCGCCAAGCTCCCCCTCTGCGGGATCATCGCGACGGGGCCTCTGACTGCGGACGGCCTCGCCGACGCCATCGTGAGGGAGTACGGCGGGGGACTGCACTTTTTCGACGCCTCCGCGCCCATCGTCGCGGCAGAGAGCGTCGATTTCACAAAGACGTTCACGCAGGACCGTTACGGCAGGGGGACGGGGGACTACATCAACTGCCCGATGACGAAGGAGGAGTACGAGGCCTTTGTGCGCGAACTCACAAGCGCAGAGCGGGCCACGCTGCACGAATTTGAAAAGGGGGAGATCTTCGAGGGGTGCATGCCCGTCGAGGTCATGGCCGCGCGGGGGCAGGACACCCTCCGCTTCGGCACCTTCAAGCCCGTCGGCCTCACCCTTGAAGGCGGCGCGCGGCCGTATGCCGTGTTACAGCTCCGCAGGGAGAACGCGGAGGGGACGAGCTACAACCTCGTCGGCTGTCAGACCAACCTGAAATTCGGCGAGCAGAGGCGGGTGTTCTCCCTCATTCCCGCCCTCGCGCATGCGGAGTTCCTCCGCTACGGCGTCATGCACAGGAACACGTATCTGCAATCTCCCGACGTCCTGAACGCCGACTTTTCGGCAAAAAACGACCCCATGCTCTTCTTTGCGGGGCAGATGACGGGGGTCGAGGGGTATGTGGAGAGCGCGGCGTCGGGCCTCATGGCGGGCATCCATCTGTGGAGGAAGCTCTGCGGGAAGGCGTCCGTCGTGCCGCCCGCGACCACGGTGATCGGCGCGCTTTCGAGGTACATCGCGACGCCCAGCCGCGACTTTCAGCCCATGAACGCCAATTACGGCGTCCTCCAAGGGGGCTTTGAGAGCGTGCGCGACAAGAAGGAGAGGCGGCGGCTCCTCGCCGAGCGGTCGCTGGGCGAGATCGACGCTTACAAGAATTTGATGTTTGAAAACATTTGATATCGGGTAGAAAAGATTAGAATCTCAAAATATACGGAGTGAATTATGGAATTTCGCGGAACGACAATCTGCGCCGTCAAGCGGGACGGCGTCACGGCGATCGCGGGAGACGGACAGGTCACCATGGGCGAGAGCGTCGTGTTCAAAAATACGGCGGTCAAGGTCCGCCGCATCTACGGGGGAAAGGTCATTTTGGGCTTTGCGGGGTCGGTCACCGACGCCTTCTCCCTCTCCGAACGCTTTGAGGGCATGCTCAACAAGTTTGCGGGCAACCTCATGCGCTCGGCGGTGGAACTTGCCGACCTGTGGCGGAGCGACAAGATCGGCCGCAAACTCGACGCCATGATGATTACGGCGGACAAGGACACTCTCCTCATTCTCTCGGGGACGGGGGAGGTCATCGAACCCGACGAGGGCATCTGCGCGATCGGCAGCGGCGGGAATTACGCCTTGGCGGCGGCGCGTGCGCTCGCCCAGAACACCGATTTTTCGGCCGAGGAGATCGCACGGAAATCCCTCAAGATCGCGAGCGAGATCTGCGTCTACACCAACGACCACATCATCTGCGAGACCGTATGACCCCGCCCTACCCCCTACGGGGGTACAATTCACCCCCTTATCCGATGGGAAGGCCCCAATCTGCCTCCCCCCTTATACATGAGGGGGGAGGGTGGCACGGCTCCGCCGTGACGAGTGGGGGGTGACCCTACCCCCTACGGGGGTACAATTCACCCCCTTATCCGATGGGAAGGCCCAAATCTGCCTCCCCCCTTATACATGAGGGGGGAGGGTAGGGAAGGGGGTGGAGAGATAACATGACAAGACCGATCCACAACTGTTCATTGGTTGACAATGCGAAAGAACTTCGGAAGAATCTCACGGACGAAGAACGTCGTCTTTGGTATGAATTTTTGTGTACCCTACCCGTAAAATTCACGCGGCAAAAAATCATCAAGAGATATATTGTGGATTTCTGCTGTTCTTCCCGAAAACTCATCATAGAACTTGACGGGGCGCAGCATTATGAGGAAGAGGGAAAGATGAAGGATACCGTCAGAGACGATTTTTTGTCCTCCATGGGCTATACAGTGTTGCGGTACAGCAATAAAGAGATCAATAATAATTTTCGCGGTGTCTGCGAAGATATTTGGAATCATTTGTTTTTGACAGAATGAGCAGAACCCCCACCCCTACCCCGCCCCCTTGAAAAGGGGGCAGGCGAAAAAGGGCAGAGGCCTCACCCCCCTTAAAAAGGGGGCAGGCGAAAAAGGCCAGAGGCCTCACCCCCCTTGAAAAAGGGGCAGGCGAAAAAGTGGAGAGGCACCCCCCCCGAGAGTAGGCTTGGCAGCAGGGAATACGTTTAAGCATCAAACAGGAGTTAAATTATGAATTTATCACCCAAACAGATCGTCATCGAATTGAACAAACACATCATCGGGCAGGAGGAGGCCAAAAAAGCCGTCGCCATTGCCCTTCGGAACCGCTACCGCCGCGCCCAGCTCTCCCCCGACCTTCGCGAGGAGATCACCCCCAAGAACATCATCATGAAAGGGCCAACGGGCGTCGGCAAGACGGAGATCGCAAGGCGGCTCGCCAAGCTCGTCAAGGCTCCCTTCGTCAAAGTCGAGGCCACCAAGTACACCGAGGTGGGCTATGTCGGCAAGGACGTCGAGGGCATGGTCCGCGACCTTGTGGAGTGCGCCTACCGCCTCGTCAAGGACGAGAAGGCCGAGGAGGTCCGCGTGAAGGCGACGGCCGCCGCCGAGAAGAAGATGGCGGAGATCCTCGCCGAAGTCAAGAAGGGGGACAGGGGAGACACGGCGCGCGAAGTGTTCGAGAAGAACCTGCTCGACGGCCTTCACAAGGGGACTTTCGACGATCTCGTCATCGAGACCAACGTCAGGGACGTGCCGCAGGCCATGGAACTCATGCCTGGCGGGTCGGCGATCAACCTCGGCTCGATCTTCGGCGAGATGCTCCCCCCCAAATACAAGAAGCGCAAGCTCACCGTGAAGGAAGCCATGCAGATGTTCATCGCCGAGGAGAGCGACAAGCTCATCGACGAGGACGCCGTGAAGTCGGAGGCCCTCTCCCGCGCGGAAAACGACGGGATCATCTTCATCGACGAGATCGACAAGATCGCGGGCAAGGAAAGCTCTTCGGGCGTGGACGTCAGCCGCGAGGGCGTGCAGAGGGACATTCTCCCCATCGTCGAGGGGACGACCGTCATGACCAAGTACGGCGCGGTCAAGACGGATTATATCCTCTTCATCGCGGCGGGGGCCTTCCACGTCTCCCGCGTCGAGGACCTCATTCCCGAACTTCAGGGCCGTTTCCCCGTCTCCGTGGAACTTCATTCGCTCACCAAGGACGACTTTGTGCAGATCCTCACGAATACGGAGCATTCGCTCACCCAGCAGTACGCAGTCCTTCTGGGCGTGGACAATATCGATCTGAAATTTACGCCCGACGCGATCGAGGCCATCGCCGAGATCTCCGAGGAGATCAACCTCACGAGCGAGGACATCGGGGCGAGACGTCTCCACACCGTCATGGAGTATCTGCTCGAGGACATCTCCTTCAACGCGGGCGGGGACTATCCCACCGTCTCCGTGGAGATCAACCGCGCCTACGTCGAGGAACACCTCAAGAACATGACGAGCGACAGAAATTTGAAAAAATACGTGTTGTAGTTTCGAACATTTCTTTGCTCGCCCCGCCACTTTCTCGCCCCCTCCGTGGGGGTGCCGCGGCACATGCCCCCTCCATGGGAGGGGGGTAGGGGGGTGGGTCACCGCATTTCTGCGTCATCCTGAGCCTGTCGAAGAATCTTGTGGGGCTTCGAAAAGAAATGTTCGAGGGGTCAACGATGTGCATTCCACGGCTCTATCACCCCACGAACTCTTGTACCTTGAAAGTCATTGTGGTTCCCGTTGGGTACCGAATGGGGTCGCCCACGGCGGAAGTGAATTCCGCCTAAGGCAAGTAATTTTGGAATGTTTCGAACATTTCTTTACTTGCCCCGCCACTTTCTCGCCCCCCTCCGTGGGGGTGCCGCGGCACATGCCCCCTCCATGGGAGGGGGGTAGGGGGGTGGGTCACCTCATTTCTGCGTCATTCAGAGCGACCGAAGAATCTTGCGGGGCTTCGAAAAGAAATGTTCGAGGGGTCAACGATGTGCATTCCACGGCTCTATCACCCCACGAACTCTTGTACCTTGAAAGTCATTGTGGTTCCCGTTGGGTACCGAATGGGGTCGCCCACGGCGGAAGTGAATTCTGCCTAAGGCAAGGGAATTGGAATTCCCCCCCCACCACCGCCTTCGGCGGAGCCTCCCCCCGTAGGGGGTAGGCCTTGCCCCCTCCATGGGAGGGGGGTAGGGGGGTGGGTCACCTCATTTCTGCGTCATCCTGAGGGAGTGGAGCGAAGAATCCCGAAGAGGAAAGTACGGACTTCGTTCTTCGGGATCCTTCGGGCATTGCCCTCAGGATGACGCAGAAAGCGTGGCAGCGAGAGAACCCCCACCCCTACCCCGCCCCCTTAAAAAGGGGGCAGGCGGGAAAGCGAAAACCGCGCCTACGTCGAGGAACATCTCAAGAACATGACGAGCGACAGAAATTTGAAAAAAATATGTGCTTTGAACCGAAGGAGGGCAGGACCATGGCGAAACTCACGACCGACGCCTTGCGGGCGCACGCCGAAGCAGGGGCATGCGGTCGCGCAGTGCAACGTCGGCATCGCCTACTATCACGGCGTCGGCTTCGGAAGGGACTTCAAGAAGGCCTTCGGCTGGTTTTTGAAGGCGGCGGAGCAGGGCAATGCGGACGCGCAGTTCAACCTTGCGGGCTGCTTCTATGACGGGCTTGGGACGGAGCAGGACTATAAAGCGGCGGCGCGGCCCGCAAAGAGTGAAATACTACGGGAGGATATCCTATGATCAACATTCCCAAGGGGACAAAGGACGCTCTGCCGTCCGAGATCTACAAGTGGCACTTTGTCGAAGATACGGCGAGAAGGGTTTCAGAGAAGTACGGCTTCAAGGAGATCCGCACGCCCGTATTCGAATATACCGAGCTGTTTTCCCGCGGCGTGGGGGACACGACGGACGTCGTAACGAAGGAGATGTACACCTTCCTCGACAAGGGCGGCCGCTCGGTGACCCTTCGTCCCGAGGGCACGGCGGGCGTTGCGCGGGCGTTCATCGAGAACGGCCTTGCGGGCGGCGCGATGCCCTTCAAGACGTACTACCTCATCTCCGCCTTCCGCTATGAGCGGCCGCAGGCGGGGCGGCTCCGCGAATTCCACCAATTCGGCGCGGAACTCTACGGCGCGGAGGGACCCGAGGCGGACGCCGAGGCCATCGTCTTTGCGTACAGATTCCTGAGGGAGATCGGCGTCACCACGGCCGTGCGGCTCCGCATCAATTCCATCGGCTGTCCCGCCTGCCGCGCGAAGTATCAGGAGGCCCTGCGGGACTATTTCAGGCCCCATCTTGCGGAGATGTGCGAGGATTGCAGGAGCCGCTTCGACAAAAATCCCATGCGCATGATCGACTGTAAGGAGGAGGGGTGCAAAAAATATACCCTCGCCGCGCCGCGCATGCTCGACTTCCTGTGCGAGGACTGCAAGGCCCACTTCGAGGGGGTGAAGGCTCTTTTGACGGCGGCGGGCGTCTCCTATGACGTCGATCCCTCCATCGTCCGCGGCCTCGACTATTACAGCCGCACGGTGTTCGAATTCACGAGCGACGCGCTCGGCGCGCAGAGTACGGTGCTTGGCGGGGGCAGATACGATACCCTCCTCGGCCAGCTCGGCGCAAAGCCCACTCCCGCCGTCGGATTTGCGGCGGGAATTGAGCGGCTCCTCATGCTGTTGGACGCGCTCCGCGTCTCCCCCGCGGAGAGGAAGGCGGACTGTTACCTCCTCGGCATGGACAGGGCGTCGCGGCAGAAGGCCTTTCTCCTCGCCGAAGAACTCCGCAGCGAGGGCCTCGTCTGCGAGACCGATCTTTTGGGCCGCTCCGTCAAGGCGCAATTCAAGTATGCGGACAAGCTCGGCGCGAGATATGTCGTCGTCCTCGGCGAAGAGGAACTCAAAGAGGGGGCGGCGGAGGTCAAGGATATGGAGACGTCGGCGTCGGCGCGCGTAAGATTCGGCGCGTTGGCACAATATATCAGGCAGAGGAGGAAAAAGGACAATGGTTAAGGAGATCACGGGACAGGAGCTTGACAGGCTCGTGTCCGAGGAGAAAAAGACCCTCGTGTGCGACTTTTGGGCGGCGTGGTGCGGCCCCTGCCGCATGCTCGGCCCCGTCATGGAGGCCCTGAGCGAGGAATTCGGGGACAGAGCGGAATTTTACAAGGTCAACGTGGACGAAAACGGCGACCTCGCCGCGTCCCTCGGCATCTTCTCGATCCCGGACGTCTTTATCTTTGAGGACGGAGAGGTCAAGGCGCACAACCTCGGCTTCCTACCCGAGGAAGAGATGCGCCTGTGGCTGCAAGAGAATCTTTGAAAGAGAAACATCCCCGCAAACGCGGGGATGTTTCGTTTATGTGCATTTTTCGTAGACGCGGCGTCATGCTGAGATACGGAAGCGATACGCAGTTTATGCAAGCTGACCCGAAGCATCTCGCCTAAAAGGGACGAGGGGAGGCCTACCCCTTGGGGGATCTCCGCCGAAGGCGGTGGCGAGGGACTTTGTTCATTCTGAGCGTAGCGAAGGATCCCCTCAAACGAAGTCCGTAGGTTTATGAGATGTTTCGCTTCGCTCAACATGAG
>CANPZV010000029.1 GCA_947589285.1 uncultured Clostridia bacterium | reverse complement strand
ACCTTGATGACCTGCCAATTCTGCGCCTTGAAGCGGGCGGCGACGTCCTCTTTGAAGGTGATGTCGGTATTGCCCTCGATCGTGATGTCGTTGTCGTCATAGAAGAGGATGAGTTTGCCGAGCGCGTGCGTCCCCGCAAACGAGCAGGCCTCATAGGAGATGCCCTCTTCCAGGCACCCGTCGCCGCAGAGCGCGTAGGTGTAGTGATCGACGATGGGGAAGCCATCGCGGTTGAACTTTGCGGCGAGGTGCGCCTCGGCGACAGCCATGCCGACGGCGTTCGCGACGCCCTGCCCGAGGGGACCCGTCGTCGTCTCGATGCCGACGGTGTGGCCGTATTCGGGGTGGCCGGGGGTCTTGGAGCCGAGCTGGCGGAAGTTCTTCAAGTCCTCGACCGTGAGGCCGAAGCCATAGAGGTAGAGGAGGGAGTAGTTCAGCATGGAGCCGTGGCCCGCGGAGAGGACAAAGCGGTCGCGGTCGTCCCACTTGGGGTCCTTATTGTTGAACTTCAAAAAGTTCTGCCAAAGGGTGTAGGCGATGGGGGCGGAGCCGAGGGGAAGCCCCGGGTGACCCGAATTTGCCTTCTGGATCGCCTCCGCAGAGAGAATGCGGATGGCGTTGATCGTTGTCTGTTTCATGGTATTTTCTCCTTTTATTTGCTTCGATTTTTGTTTTTTAGAGCTTTTTCATAGTACTATGTCACGCATAATACCGTGTTTTCGGCGCGTTTTCGCTCAAAATACGCCGTCTGTCATCAAAAAGTCGTACTTCTTCAAAAATTCCCCGAGTTCGCGTTTCATCTTGGCGTTGCCGCCCGCGGAGTTCGATTCGAGGTTGATGGGCATGATCGGTTCGTGCAGGCTCATGCGGATGAGCGTCCAGCCGTTTCCGTGGTCCCTGTCGAAGTTGACCCGCACGCCCTCATAGTTGTTGGGCGCGGGGGAGAGGTGCGTCTGCCTTTCGGCATACGCCGCAAAGTCATTCAAAACCTTCGCGCCGAGCGTCTTGAAATCGACGTTCGATTTGAACTTCAATCGGATCTCTTCCGCCTCGGCGGGTTCGGGAAGGTCTGCGATGAGGCCCTCGAGGTCGCCGTTCTTCGCGAGCGCGATGAGGAGGCGCGTCACAAGGTACGCCCCGTCGTCGAGGAAGTAGTTCTCTTTGAGGGCGGCGTGCCCGCTCGTCTCGATGGCGAGGGGGGAATAGACGCCCGCTGCGTTGAGCCGCTTGCTCTCGTTGATGACGTTCTTATAGCCGCGCTTGAAGCGGTGGTGGACGCCGCCGCGGCTTTCGATGAACTGCGTCAGCCCGTCGCTCGTAACGGAGTCGGTGACGATCGCCGCGCCCGCCTTCTCTTCGAGGAGAATGGCGGAGATGAGGGCGATGAGGCGGTTGCGGTTGATCTCCTCGCCGCTCTTTGCAACGGCACCCGCCCTGTCCACATCGGTGTCGAAGATGATGCCGAAGTCGGCATGGTGCCTTTTGACGGCGTCGCAGACGGACTTCATCGCGGCCTCATTCTCGGGATTGGGAATGTGGTTGGGGAAGGAGCCGTCGGGGTCGAGGAATTGCGATCCCTCGGTGTCCGCGCCGAGCGGTTTCAGGACGAGATCGACATAGAACCCGCCTGCGCCGTTCCCCGCGTCCACGAGGATCTTCTTGCCCTTGAGCGGCTCCTCCATGCCCGTCTCGCGGCGGACTTTTTCAACGAGGTCGGCGGCGTACTTCCCGATGTACGGCCTTTTTGTGACCGTACCTCTTTCCGCGGCGGGGAAATCGCCCGCTTCGGCGATCGTGAGCAGCCGCGAAACGTCCTCGCCTTCCAGCCCGCCCTCCTTCACGAAGAATTTGAGGCCGTTCTTCTGATAGGGCAGGTGGCTTGCGGTGATCATGACGGAGGCGTCCGCGCCGAAATCGTCCTGCAAGAGCATGAACATGGACGGCGTGGAGGACAGGCCCGTGAGGATGGCGTCGAAGCCGCAGGAGACGACGCCCTCCACGAGCCACGCCTCGATGTCCTTACAGGAGAGGCGGGAATCGTGCCCGACGGCGATCTTACCGCGCCGTAAGCCCTTCGCCTCGCGGAGCCACAGGCAGAACGCCCGCCCGATGTCCTTCACCGCATCCTCGGTGAGGGTCACGGGGTCGTCCTTCACGCCCGCGATCGCGGTGCCCCTGACGTCCGTCCCGTTCTTGAGAGACAGATAGTTTTTCAAAGTTTTTGTTTCCCCCCTTTGGGAAATCTCAGATTTCCTGCCAAATATTATACAGGCATTTTCGGGTTTTTTCAAGTCTTTCACAGAAAAAACAGAGCAATTTTGTAAATTATCTTGCGTTTGGGAGAAATGTGTGCTACAATGAATATAAATATTACGGAGAGGAAAACAAAAAATGTACAAATTCACACTGTCAACAGACTCGACGTGCGATCTCTACCAGGATGTGATCGCAGAGAACGACATCAAATGCGCCCCGCTGACATTCATGCTCGAAAAGGACGGCAAGATCGAGGAATATCTCGATAATTTCACCGAATACAGCCAATATGTCGATTTCTACAACAAGCTCCGCCAAGGGTACATGCCCAAGACGAGCAAGCTCAACTTAGAGGCGCACCTCGCCCATTTCCGCAAACTTGCGGAGGAGGGAGCCAAGGACGTCGTGCATTTCACGATCTCCTCGGGGCTTGCCAACACATGGGAGAATGCCGAACAGGCCGCCGCCGAAGTCAAGAAGGACTTCCCCGATTTCCGCGTCTTTGTCGTCGATCCCCTGACCGCGACGGTCGGGCAGGGCGCGCTCGTACGGCGGGCGTTGCAGTGCAGGAACGAGGGCAAGACGGCCGAGGAGACTTATGAGATCTGCAAGGAACTCCGCCTCCACATCCAGCACTTCATCGTCGCGGACGATCTGCAATTTTTGAAGAGGGGAGGCAGGATCTCTGCCACCGCCGCCGCGATCGGCGGAGTGCTTCATGTGAAGCCCATCATCTCCTTCGACAACGACGGGAAGCTCGGCGTCATCGACAAGGTGATGGGGAAAAAGAAGGCGATCTCCTACATCAAGCGCAAGCTCGAGACCGAGGGACCCGACCCCGCCCTCAATTACGTCTTTATCGTGCATACCGACAACGAGCCTGCCGCCGACGAACTCACCGCCTATGTGCGCGAACGCTTCGGCTTTGAACCCTATACCCAGATCATGGGGCCTGTCATCGGTGCGCACGTCGGTCCGGGGGCATTTGCGCTCGGGTATATCTCAAAGAGCCTGAGGAACACCTTCTGACCGCCGCACAATTCTGACTTTTTCCTCGAAAACGTTTGGCAAATAAAAAAGGATATGGTATAATATACCATATCTTTATTTTTTAGCGACTGACAGGAGTGATATATGGCAAAGAACGAACAGTTTGTTTCCCAGATCGCCGATATCGAGGCGGACTTCCCGCAGTGGTACACGGACGTCGTTATCAAGACCAAGCTCGTGGACTACGGCCCCGTCAAGGGGACCATGGTCATCCGCCCCTACGGCTACGCCATTTGGGAGAATATCCAAAGGGAGATGGACGCCCTCTTCAAGGCGGCGGGCGTGGAAAACGCCTATTTCCCGCTCCTCATTCCGATGTCCTTCATGACAAAGGAGGCCGAACACGTCGAGGGGTTTGCGCCCGAAGTCGCCGTCGTCACCCATGCGGGCGGGGCAAAGCTCGAAGAACCTCTCGTCGTCCGTCCGACGTCGGAGACCATCATCGGCCATATGATGGGCAAGTGGGTGGAGAGCTGGCGGGACCTTCCGCTCCGCCTCAACCAGTGGTGTAACGTCATGCGGTGGGAAAAGACGACCCGTCCCTTCCTCCGCACGAGCGAATTCCTGTGGCAGGAGGGGCACTCCGTCTACGCCTCCGCCGAGGAGGCCGAAAGGGAGACCGAAAATATGCTCCGCCTCTATGAGAACTTCGCAAAGGACGTCCTCTGCATGCCCGTCCTCACGGGGAAAAAGACGGAGAAGGAGAAGTTCGCGGGGGCCGTCGCCACGTACGGCATGGAGGCCATGATGCACGACGGAAAGAGCCTGCAATCGGGCACGACCCACTACATGGGGCAGAACTTCGCCAAGGCCTTCAACGTCCAATTTACCGACAGGGACGGCGCGCTCAAATACGGCTATACGATGAGTTACGGCGTCTCCACCCGCCTCATCGGTGCGGTCATCATGACGCACGGAGATCAAAGAGGGCTTGTCCTTCCGCCTCCCGTCGCGCCCGTGCAGGCGGTCATCGTGCCCATCGCGCAGAAGAAAGAGGGCGTGCTTGCGGCGTGCAGAGAGCTGGAAGCGTCGCTCAAAGAGGCGGGCGTCCGCGCCGCCGTTGACGACAGCGACAATTCCCCCGGGTGGAAGTTCAACGAGTGGGAGATGAAAGGCGTGCCCGTCCGCATCGAACTCGGCCCGCGCGACATCGAAAACGGCGTGATGACCGTGTTCCGCCGCGACGTCTGCGAGAAGGGGGAGCTTCCCCTCGAAGACGCGCCCGAGGCCGTCAAGGGTCTGCTCGCCGAGATCGGCGCGAATATGTACGAAAAGGCGGCAAAGCGCATGCAGGAGCGCGTCGTCACCGCGGAAACGCTTGAGGAATTGCTCGGCGGCGTGAACGGGGGCAACTTCGTGAAGGCGGGCTGGTGCGGTTGCAGGGAGTGCGAGGACAAAGTTAAGACCTTCGCGCAGGCGACCGCCCGCGTCATGGCAGACGAGAACACTGCCCAAAATTGCGTCGTCTGCGGCAAGCCCTCCGTCCATACGGTATTTTTCGCAAGGGCGTACTAAATATTTCGAACATTTCTTTGCTCGCCCCGCCACTTTCTCGCCCCCTCCATGGGGGTGCCGCGGCACATGCCCCCTCCATGGGAGGGGGGTAGGGGGGTGGGTCACCGCATTTCTGCGTCATTCTGAGGGAGCGGAGCGACCGAAGAATCTCGCGGGGCATCGAAAAGAAATGTTCGAGCGAAAGTGCTATCGACATCAATCAATTTGGTTTCGGAAGCGTTATATGCAATGACAATAAGGTTCCCGTAGGGTACCGCGTCGCGACACCGCGTTTCCCCATCCATAAGCCTTCCCCCCACGGGGGGAAGGTGGCACGGTTCTGCCGTGACGGATGAGGGGCAATCTGATTGGAGGGCACCCCTCATCAGTCGCCTTCGGCGACAGCTTCCCCCCCCACGGGGGGGAAGCCTTCGGACTTCATTCAAGGGGATCCTTCGCTTCGCTCTGAATGACGCGGTAACCACTCAGGGGAAAGCGACGCCCCTGCACCGCAATTTTTCATTTTTCATTTTTTCATTTTTAATTCTCATGATTGGAGGAGCTAATATGAAACATCTCGATATTTCCAAAGTCTTACAGGACACGACGCTCGTCGGCGAGACGGCCGTCGTCTGCGGCTGGGTCAGGACCTTCCGCGATTCCTCCGCCGTCTCCTTTTTGGAGCTTACCGACGGCACGTCTTTCCGCAAATTACAGGTCGTCATTGACAAGTCCGCTCTGAAGCCCGACCCGGAGTGTTTGAAGCTCGGCGCGAGTGTGTGCGTCAAGGGCGATGTTGTCAAGGCGTACAAGGGAGAAGGGAACGAACTCAACGCAAAGGAGATCGCCCTCCTCGGCCCCTGCCCCGCCGACTATCCCATTCAGAAGAAGCGCACGACGCTCGACTTTTTGCGGGGCATTCCCCACCTGCGCCTCCGCACGAACACCTTTCAGGCCGTGTTCCGCGTCCGCTCGGTCGCCGCGCAGGCCATTCACAGGTTCTTCCACGAGAACGGGTATTACTACATCAACACTCCTCTCATCACGGCGAGCGACTGCGAGGGCGCGGGGGAGATGTTCCGCGTGACGACGCAGCCGTGGAACGCGAACTATCCGTCGGAGGAGGAGTACTTCAAGGAGGACTTCTTCGGAGCCAAGGCGGGACTTTCCGTCTCTGGACAGCTCGAGGGGGAAGTCGCGGCCACCGCGCTCGGCAAGATCTACACCTTCGGGCCTTCCTTCCGCGCGGAGAACTCCAACACCAAGCGGCACCTCGCCGAATTCTGGCATGTGGAACCCGAGATCGCCTTTGCCGAGCTTCCCGACGTCATCGAGGTCGCCGAGAGCCTTCTCAAATACCTCATCAACGCCGTCCTCAATGAGTGTCCCGAGGAGATCAAATTCTTCGATTCCTTCGTCGAAAAGGGATTGATCGACAAGCTCACCCACGTCGCGACGAGCGATTTCGGAGTGTGTAGCTATACGGAGGCGATCGGGATCCTCGAGAAGGAGAACGAAAAGTTCCAATTCCCCGTGCATTGGGGGAGCGATCTCCAGTCCGAACACGAGAAATTCCTCACCGAAAAGGTATTCCGCCGTCCCGTATTCGTGACGGACTACCCCAAGGAGATCAAGTCCTTCTACATGAAGCAGAACCCCGACGGCAAGACTGTCGCCGCGACCGATTGCCTCGTCCCGGGGATCGGGGAGATCATCGGCGGGAGCGAGAGGGAGGCCGACTACCGCAAACTCGTTGCCGCCATGGAGGAGAGGCACATGAATATGGACGCGTACAGGCAGTATCTCGATCTCCGTATCTTCGGCAGTGTGCCGCACGGCGGGTTCGGCCTCGGCTTTGAACGCTTTGTGATGTATGTGACGGGCATGGAGAACATCCGCGACGTCACCCTCTTCCCGAGAAGCGTGAAGAGCATATATTGAGGATTTCGAACATTTCCTTCCTTGTCCCGCGACTATTTCGCCCCCTCCCACGGAGGGGGTAGGGGCGGGTCACCGCATTCTTGCTGCCCCTGTGTCTGCGTCATCCCGCCCCGCGCATTCTGTTTGTTTCCAAGTGCGGCACGAGCGCGAAGCGCGAAGTAGCCGTCGCCGTAGTCGGTGTGTCGAGGGATCCCGAAGAACGAAGTCCGTACTTCCCGCCACGGGATTCTTCCCCTTCGGCAAGCTCAGGGTCAGAATGACGCAAGAGGGGGGTAGGCGGGACGCTCATTCTGAGGCGTAGCCGAAGAATCTCATAGACCTACGGACTTCGTTTAAGGGGATTCTTCACTTCGTTCAGAATGAGCGGTTGCTCTCGCTGCCCCTCATAGGGGAAGTCCCCCCGCAGGGGGAAAGGGGTTTTGAAACCCCTCTGTCACTCACTACGTTCGTGACATCTCCCCTAAAAGGGGCGACGAGGAAACTTCGTTCAAGGGGATTCTTCACTTCGTTCAGAATGAGCGGTTTACCACCCAAGCGATAGGCGGATCGCTCATTCTGAGGCGTAGCCGAAGAATCTCATAGACCTACGGATCTCGTTTCGGGGATCCTTCACTCCGCTACTTCGCGGCGATGCCGCTCATGCCGCCCTCCGACGCCATAAAGAACGTGCGGGCGGGGCAGGATGCGCAATGAGTACTATTTTTAGTTCAGGAAAAGTTCCATGCGAGAGTTCTTCAAAAATTCCTATCCTTATTTCAAAAAAACGATGCCCGTGCAGGTGCTTGCGACGCTGTTCGGGTTGTTTCGCGTAGTCATTTTGCTCGTGACGCCGCAGGTCATCGCCCTCCTCGTCGATCGGGTCATCACGCCCCTGCTCGGCGGGGAAGTCAAGAACACGAGCAGTATTTTCCTCTTCCTCATCAAGGACATTCCGACGGAGGAATACACCAAGATCTTTTGGATCCTCGCCGCCACGCTCCTCATCTTTGCCGTGCTGTTCTTCATCTTTTTCTACCTGAAATGGCATCTCGCGCACTATTTCTCCCTCAAGAGCGAGGGGGCGATGCGTGCGGACGCTTTGAACAAGCTCGGAAACGCGAGCGGACAGCTCCTCTCCCGCTATACGGCGGGGGACCTCATCCTCATCACCACCAAGGACCCCTTCAACGTGCGCGACCTCTATATCCAGCGTTCGCAGGGCTTTGCCGACTGTATCTTCTACATCATCGTCGCGGCCGTCCTGCTCGGGCAGATCCATTGGTCTCTTCTCTTCCTGCCGCTTGCGGGCGGGATCTTCTGCATTTTCGTCATTCTCATCTATAAAAAGCGGATCAAGGAGTACTTCGAGGCCGTCTGGCGGGACTCGGCGACCCTTTCGACGACGGTGCAGGAGAGCATCTACGGCGTCAGGACCGTCGCCGCCTTTGCCCGCGAGGGCGAGAGGGAAGCCCTCTTCGACGCCGACAACGAACGCCTCAAAAAGACCGAATACGGCGGCATCGACATCTTCGCCTACCGCGATCTCACGGTCAGGATCGCCCGCGTCGCCGTCTTTTTGGGGACGCTCGCCCTTGTCATCTGGCTGGGCGTGAGGGGGACGCTCACGGCGGGCGAATTCACAGCGACGATGGGGTACCTCGGGAGCCTGATGTGGCAGTTCAACAGCTTTGTCTTTAACGTGAACGCCTCCCAGCGCGACTTTGTCAGCGGGAAGCGGCTCTTTGACTTCCTGAACGCGGACGACGAGATCGCCGACCGCTACGGCGACAAGGTCCCGTCCGAGCGTCCGAACATCACGGTGGAACATCTCTCCGTCAAAAACGGGGAAAACTACGCGCTCTGCGACGTCTCTCTTGAGATCCCCTACGGCAAAAAGCTCGGCGTCATGGGCAAGACGGGCAGCGGAAAGACCCTCCTCTGCAAGCTCTTGCAGGGCCTCGCCGAGGCAGACGAGGGGGAGATCTACATCGACGGCGTGCCCATTCACGAATACTCGAGGGACGCGCTCCTCCGCAGCTATTCCTACGCCATGCAGAACGTCTTTCTGTTCTCCAATACGATCGCGAGCAATATCGCCCTCTACGATCCCTTCGCTGAGGAGGCGCAGGTGGAGCGGGCGGGGAAGCTCGCCGAGGTGGACGAATTTGCGGCGCGCTTTCCCGACGGGTACAAGACGACCATCGGCGAGAAGGGCTTCGGCCTCTCGGGCGGGCAGAAACAGAGGATCTCCATCGCCCGCGCCCTCTTCAAAAATGCCTCTGTATTCGTCTTTGACGATGTGACGAGCGCGCTCGACCTCGAGACCGAACACGCCGTTTTCCGCAACCTCGACGCCGAGTGCGCCGAAAAGACGATGATCTTGGTGACGCACCGCGCGACGGCTCTCAAAGATTGCGACGAAATTCTGTTCCTCGAGGACGGGAAGATCGTCGAGCGCGGAACATTTGAACAGCTCATGGCCATCGGCGGGAACTTTGCACAGATCTACAACCGCCAATCCAAGGAAATGAGCTTCACGGAGCAAGCATGAACGATCTCTATTACAAGGATGAATATGTGCGGGAACGCTTCTCCGTCCGCATGATGGGGAAACTCCTGAAAGGGGCCATGAGACACAAAGGCTCCTTCTTCGGCAGTATCCTCATCGAGATCGCGCTGGGCGTCTTTGAACTCTTCCCGGGGATCCTGTACTCTGTCATCATCTCCGCGCTCTTCCCCACGAGCGGGACGCTTGCGGACAACTATCTGCTCGTCACCCTCCTTGCTTGCGGCGGGCTTTTCGTCGCGTGGGCGGGTTCGCTCGTCTTTATGCACCTCGAAAATCTGATCCCCGTCAAGTACGGGACGCTCTTTTCGACGGAATTGAGGAAGGAGATCATGGACCACGTTATGCAGCTCTCTTTCCGCTACTTCGACACCCATTCGACGGGCAAAATTTTGGTCCGCGTCACCAACTATGTGGACGACATCGCAGAGCTGTTCGGCACGCTCTTCTATTCCATCGTCTATGCGGCGGGGGTGTCCGTCGTCGGGCTTGTCTGGATCATCTGCCTCGATTGGCGCATCGGCACGGCCGTCCTCATCGCCATTGTGCCTCTCGCGCTGCTCATGTACCTTTTGAGCGTGCAGATCCACAGGCGGTCGGGCATCGACCACAACAAGAACGCCAACTATACGGCCTTTGTCGCCGAGAACATCGGCGGGGCGGAGGTCGTCAGGGCGTACAACCGCGCCCCGCTCAACTGCGAGATCGGCGCGGAACTGTTCAAGGAGTACAAACACGCCTTCATGCGCACGACCCACGTCCGTGAGGCCTTTTTCCCGCTCACCCACGGTTTCACCAACGCCGTCGTCGTCCTCATCGTCTATGGCGTCGCCCTCGCCGTCGGACTGGGCGGCGGCACGCTCGCCCTCGGGACCGTCGTCGCGATCGGCACCGTGCTTTCGGAGGTGACTTCGGCGATCGGTAACATCTGCAACAACCTCACGACGGTCTTTACCCTCACCTCCAACCTTGAGCGCATCTATGACACCATCGAAACTCCCATCGAGATCCACGACGAAGAGGGGGCGGAGGAGCTGAAAGAGTGCGTCGGGGACGTGAAGTTCGACGACGTCACCTTCTCCTACATCGAGGGCATTCCCGTGCTTGAACACTTCTCGCTCGAGGCGAAGGCGGGGGAGACCGTCGCGCTCGTCGGGGCGACGGGTTCGGGCAAGACGACCGTCGTCAATCTCCTCTCCCGCTTCTATGACGTGCAGGGGGGAGCCGTCCTGCTCGACGGGAAGAACATCAAAAAATACACCCTGCACTCTCTTCGCGAGGGTGTGGGCGCAATGATGCAGGATACATATATTTTCAGCGGGAGCGTCCTCGACAACATCCGCTTCTCCCGTCCCGGCGCGACCGACGAGGAGTGCATGGCGGCGGCGAAGGCGGCGTGCTGTGAGAACTTTATCTCCCGCCTGCCCGAAGGCTATCAGACGATGATCTCCGAGGACTATCCGCTCTCGGGCGGGGAGAGGCAGCTCCTCTCCTTCGCGCGGCTGCTTTTGGCGGACCCCAAGGTCATCGTCCTCGACGAGGCGACGAGCCACGTCGATACGCAGACCGAACTCGAAGTTCAGGCGAGCTTGAAGGCCCTTCTTGCGGGGAGGACGAGCTTTGTCATCGCCCACCGCCTCTCGACGATCCGCGACGCCGATAAGATCGTCTATTTGAGCCACGGTAAGATCATGGAGCAGGGTTCGCACGAGGAACTTCTCGCCCTCAACGGCGAATATGCCAAACTTGTAATGGCATTGTAAAAATTTTCGAACATTTCTTTGCTCGCCCCCCACCACCCGCTTCGCGGGAGCCTCCCCCCGTAGGGGGTAGGGGGGTGGGTCACCGCATTCTCGCTGCCCCTTATAGGGGAGAATTTTGCACTTCTGCCAAAGATTGATAATCTTTGGCGCAAAATTCTCTTAGCATTTGCCCATATGTCTCGGGCAAATGCTGACCAAGGGCGGGGAGCTACCCGCCCGAGACAGTCCCCGAGCTTGCAGGGGAAAGGGGTTAAAACCCCTCTGTCACTTCGTGACATCTCCCCTTTAAGGGGCGACAAGGGGACTTCGTTTAAGGGGATTCTTCACTGCGTTCAGAATGAGCGTTTTACCTCCCAAGAGATAGGCGGGCCGCTCATGTTGAGCGTAGCGAAACATCTCATAAACTTACGGACAACGTTCAAGGGGATTCTTTGCTTCGCTCTGAATGACGCGATCCCCCTCATCAGTCTCGCTTCGCTCGACAGCTCCCCCCTACAGAGGGAAGCCAAATGCACGCGCTGTTCCGTTATGACCGCAAAATTCGATCCACATAGGAGGCAGAGATCTTCTCCGCCTCTTTTTTGATGCGCTCGGCGAGGGCGGGAGGGGAGATGACGGCGATCCCCGACCCCGCAGAGAGGATATTCCCCACAAGTGCCTCGTCGTCGGGCAGAAGAAGTTCGGCAAAATATTCGCCGCCTTCCTTATAGATATTGTCCACGCCCAACCAATCCTCCGCATAGGGGAGTTTTTCGGGCGCGATCCTGAGTTTGACCTCTGCAACGCGCTCGTTCCGCCAAAAGTTGAGGGGAATGTCCTCCCGCGTAAAGGGGATCCTCTCAAACGTCTCTCCCGTGGCGGTGAGATTGCGCATGCGGCCGACCCTGAAAGTGCGGAAGCCGTTTCTAAGGGTGCAAAACGCCCAAACATACCAAATATTTTGCTTATATATGAGCAAATGGGGCCAGACGGTGCGCCGCGTTCCCTCGCCCGCGCGGTCAAAGTAATCGACCTCAAGTGCCTCGCGCGCCTCGATCGCCCTGTCGATGATGGTGAGTTTCTCTGAAATATTCCGCTCGTCTCCCCATGTGCCGCTGTCAACGAGGATGTTACCCGAGAGGGCGTCGAACTTCTCGGTCTTGCTCTCGGCGATGAGCTTGCCGTAGGCCGATTCAAGGACGGTATCGTGCGTCTGCCCGATCATGGCGAGCATGGCAGCCGCGGTCTGCGCGTACTCCTCCCGCGTAAAGAGGCCCTTGGGGAGTTTGAAGCTGTCGGGAATGCTGACGCCGCCCGCCGCGCCCCGCGCGATGTCGATGGGAATGCCCGCGACGGTCATTTCGTCCAAATAGCGGGAGATCGTGCGCTCGGAGACGCCGTACTTGCGTGCGAGTTCCGCCGCGCTGATCTTTCTCCGCGAGAGGAGGGTGAACAGGATCCCGAAAATGATCTCAAGTTTCATAGGGAGATTTTACCATATATGACAGAATTTGTCAAGATTCGGCAAAGGCCGCATGCTCGCAAGATCCGCTCGGAAAAATTTTTTCGGAAGAGGGAAGTATTGCCCTCCCGCCCGCATACAATAGGAACCATGACAGAGCGGGAAGCGGAAATTTCGATCATTACATACCGAAGAAGGTTGAGGGAGGAGCGGAACCGCGCGCTCCGCATCGGCATGCGCGGCCTTGATACCGCGGAGCAGTTTCTTGCCGCCCTGCGCGCGCTCGACGGCCTCAACAGGCGGGAGCGGGAGGGGGCATCTGACGCCGAAATTTTGCAAAATCCCGCGTAACGTTTGACAGGCCGCCTTTCTCTATTGTATAATGCAACCAAGGAGAAAGCTATGGCAAACGTTATGGACACCCTCCGCGAGAGGGGATTTATCAAACAGACTGTCTACGAGGACGAACTTTACGACCTGCTCGGGAGAGAGAGCGTCCCCTTCTATATCGGGTTCGACCCCACGGCGGATTCCCTGCACGTCGGGCACTTCATGCAACTCGTCGCGATGAAGCACATGCAGGACGCGGGGCATAGACCCATCGTCCTCATCGGCGGCGGTACCGCCATGGTCGGCGATCCCTCTGGCCGCACGGACATGCGTTCGATGATGACCAAGGAGACCATCGCCCACCACGTCGAATGTTTCAAAAAGCAGATGGCGCGGTTCGTCCGCTTCGAGGGCGAAAACGCGGCGATCGTCGTCAACAATGCCGATTGGCTCCTCGGGCTGAATTACATCGACTTCTTGCGCGACATCGGCGTGCATTTCTCCGTCAACAAGATGCTGACCGCCGAATGCTTCAAGTCGAGAATGGAGAGGGGGCTTTCCTTCCTCGAATTCAATTACATGCTCATGCAGGCGTACGATTTCCTCGTTTTGCATCAGAGATACGGCTGTTCGCTCGAACTCGGCGGGGACGACCAGTGGAGCAATATCCTCGCGGGGGCCGACCTCATCCGCAGAAAGGAGAGAAAGCCCGCCTTCGCCATGACCTTCCAGCTCCTCACGACGAGCGAGGGCAAGAAGATGGGCAAGACGCAGAAGGGAGCCGTCTGGCTCGACCCTGCCAAGACCTCGCCCTACGAATTCTATCAATATTGGCGCAACACCGCCGACGCGGACGTCGAGAAGTGCTTCATGCTCCTGACCTTCGTCCCCGTTCCCGAGATCAAGGAGCTGTGCGCCCACCTCGATGAGCGCATGAACGCCGCGAAGGAACGCCTTGCCTATGAGCTTACCATGGCGGTCCACGGCAGGGAGGCGGCAGATGTTGCCCGCTCGCAGGCCCATGCGGCGTTTTCGGGAGAGGGCGAAATGCCCGTGCGCACGATCCCCGCGGACGTCAACAATGTCGTCGGCGTGCTTGTCGCGACGGGACTTTGCAAGTCCAACGGAGAGGCGAGGCGGCTCTTGGAACAGGGCGGCGTGTCGATCGGCGAGGAGAAGGCGGCCATGGATACGCCCCTCCCTGCAGGGGATTTTATCCTCCACAAGGGCAAAAAAGTCCACATCAAAGTGACGCGCTCCCTTTGAGTGATACATAGATAGCTTGCTCGCTGCCACTGCTCATTCTGCGTTTTCCCCCCGCTCATTCTGAGGCGAAGCCGAAGAATCCCCTTGCCGATAACTTCGTTTCAGGGGATCCTTCACTGCGTTCAGGATGAGCGCAGCGCACTCAATTTCCAATTTTTCAGATACTTCCATGCAATATAAAAGCGTCGTCAGCGAGGCGTTCGCCGAAAAGACAATCGAAAAGTCCAAATTTCTCACCTACGTCGCGCACACGGAGGGAGGGGAGGCGGCGCAGGCCTTTCTCGCCCGCATCCGCGCCATTCACCCGACGGCCACGCACGTCTGCTACGCCTACATCGCCGATAAGCTCGGCAACGAACAGCGTTTTTCGGACGACGGAGAGCCGCAGGGCACGGCGGGCATGCCGATCTTGGGCGTTCTCAAGGCGCACGATCTGCGGGAGACGGCCGTCGCCGTGGTGCGCTACTTCGGCGGCGTCAAGCTCGGTGCGGGCGGGCTGACCCGCGCCTATGCGGGCTGTGCGGCAGACGGCGTGGAGGCGAGCGAAAAGCGCGTCTACACCACGGGCGTCGAGGTGACGCTCGTCGTCGATTACCCCGAGGTCAACGCCGCGATGAAGTTTTTGGAGGGGGAGAAGGTCCTCTCCCGCGATTTTTCCTCCGAGGCGGCGTTCAAAGTCATTGTGAAGGAGACGGACGCCGAGGATTTTGCCGCGAGGGCCGAAGATTTTCTCAATGGGCGGGTGAAACTTCGGTTTGGGGACAAGTACTTTTATCCGTTTTGAATATTGCGGGGCGGGGGAGCGATGCTCCCCCGCCCCGTTTTCTCATTGCCTTTTTCCTACCCCCTCCGTGGGGGTGCCGCGGCCCTTGCCCCCTCCGTGGGAGGGGGGTAGGGGGGTGGGTCACCGTCCGCTCATTCTGAGGCGAAGCCGAAGAATCTCATAAACCTACGGACTTCGTTCGGGGGATTCTTCGGTCGCTACGCTCCCTCAGAATGAGCGGTACT
>CANPZV010000028.1 GCA_947589285.1 uncultured Clostridia bacterium | reverse complement strand
GCGAAGGATCCCCTCAAACGAAGTCCGTAGGTTTATGAGATGTTTCGCTTCGCTCAACATGAGCGACTACTCGTCCAAGATGAGCGTCATCTTCCTCCGCTCATTCTGAGCGTAGCGAAGGATCCCCTCAAACGAAGTCCGTAGGTTTATGAGATGTTTCGCTTCGCTCAACATGAGCGACTACTCGTCCAGGATGAGCGTCATTTTCCTCCGCTCATTCTGAGCGTAGCGAAGAATCCCCTCAAACGAAGTCCGTAGGTTTATGGGATCCTTCGGGCTTTGCCCTCAGGATGAGCGGTTTACCCTCGTCGCCCCTCATAGGGGAGATGTCGCGAACGGAGTGAGTGACAGAGGGGTTTCAAAACCCCTTTCCCCCTGCGGGGGACTTCCCCTACAGGGGCAGCGAGGGGAGGTCTCCCTCTAAAAAATCATCTGTCGTTGAACTCGGCCTTTTTCAGGGTATAGGTCATCGTGCCGAGGTCGTACATCACCGTACTCTCAAAGCGGAGCAAAACGCTCCTGTACTTCTTGTACGAATCGTCCGTCCGCGCCGCATAGATGAACCTGCGGGGCGCACCGGGCTGTTTCAGGTCGTAGGAACAGCTCACCTGCACCGCGTCGATCGAGGCGTTGATCTGCTCCCCGTTGCATTCAAAGGAGACGGGAATACTCTGCGCCTCCGTGGAGAGGTTGACGTTCGTCACCTTGCGCGTCTGCGGGTCGATCGTCGCGAAGGGGAGGATCGAATTGGGCGAAGAGAGGTTCATGCCGCGCAGACCGAGAATGATCTGCTCGTTGTCGAAGAAGGTCTTGTCCGTCTTGATCTCGATCTTCCCCGTATCCTCCCGCGCCTCTGCGGCGGGGGCGGTGACGGTGAGGGCGTAGTCTGCCGAGGAGAGGTCGGCGGCATAGTCTACGTTGTAGGTGAATTCATACGTCGTGACCCATTGGTTGGTGTCGGAGTAGTAGGGGACGGTCGAATGGACTGTCTTTTCGCTCCTTATGGGGCGGAAGCCGTCGCCGATCCGCGTGAACCAGACGTCGGTGGTCATGCTGTCCTCAAAGGAGGAACTGACGGCCCCGTTCGTGTACTTCCCCGCGATATTCAGCGCAGTGCGGAGGCGGTAGACCAGCGACGTCCCCCCCTGCGAAACCGTGTCGGCGGTGAGATCGGTCACATAGGTCCCGTTTTCGTAGGAGACGGCGATCCCGTCATTGGGCGTCGGGCGGAAAGTCACCTCGTATTCGAGATGTTCGCTCTTCCCCGTGATGTTCTCATTCCCGCTCTCATAATACCAATACGGCGACAGGCTGAGCGTCGCCGAGCCGCCGCACCCCGCAAGGAGCGCGATGGGGAGCAGGGCCGCGAGCAGGAAAATGCCTTTCTTCTTCATGCCGTTTCCTCCAAATATCGTTTTTACCGCACCATTATAACATAATTTTTTTCATTTGTAAAAAATAAACGGGTGAAATCTCCCGAAAATTTCTTCATTGTGCTATAATAGAGAAAAATAATTTCAGGTGGACGCATGACGAACATTATCGGCGCACCCACGCTCCGCGACGCGCTCCAAGCCCTCGCGGAGGTGACGGCGAAAAACGAGGCGGAGGGGAAACGGACCACTGTCTTTTGCGAGGACAGGCTCACCCTGCTCGCCGAGCGGGCTGCCGTGGCGGGCAAGAGGGGGACCTTCCTCACGGAGGTCACTACCTTCGCGCGCTTTTTGAAGGGGGATAGGGCGATCCTGTCCAAGCAAGGCTCGGTGATGGCGGTCGCCGCCATTTTGCAGGAGAACGCCGCCTCCCTCCGCTGTTTCAGGAAGAACGCCGCCCTCGCCGTCTATGAGACCATTGCCCAGCTCCTCGCCTCCCGTGCCGACGCGGAGATGCTCCGCATGAGCGCGGGGGAGACGGAGGGAATGCTCTCCAATAAGCTCTTCGACCTCGCTCTCGTGCTGGAAAAGTACGGGGATCTGCTCAAAGAGAGGGGACTTCTCGACGAGAGCGGTTACCTCGCCCTTCTCCCCGAAAAGATCGGGAGCGAACTGCGGGACGGGCACATCGTGTTCTTCGCCTTCCCGTCCTTTACGCGGCAGGCCATGGAGGGGGTCAGGGCGGCCCTCCGCAGCGGGGCGCAGGTCACGGGGATCTTCCTCGCGGGCAGGGGCGGCGCGTACACCAACGAGGCGGCCGCCCTCTTCCGCCGCGCCGCAGAGGAAGAGGGGGAGACAAGAGCCGTACAGCTTGCGGGGACCCTCTCGGGGGACGCCGCCTTCCTCGCCGCGGGGTTCCTCTCCCCCGAGACCTACGGGAGAACGCCGGAAAAGAGGGAACATATCCACCTCTTCCGCGCCGCCGACGAGGGGGAGGAGACGGAGACCGTCTGCGCCCTCATCAAAAAACATGTCATGGAGGACGGGCTGAGGTACCGCGACTTCGCCGTTCTCCTGCCCGATAAGGACAGGTTCCCGCAGACGGAACGCGCCCTCGCTGACTACAACATTCCCTTCTTTTCGGACAGAAAGAGGCCCTTTTCGGAGCATCCGTTCTGCCGCTTCGCCATCGACGTCCTCACCTGCGTCCACGACGGCGGGCAGCCCGTTTCGGCGGACGCCGCCCTCTCTTCCGTCTACTTCGGCGCGGCCGACGACTACCGCAACTATCTGCTCAAATACGGCGGCTACCGCGGGGCGGTGAACCGCGAGATCAAGGACGGCGAGGCCGTCAAGGGGTACGACCGCGACCGCCTCATGGCCGCAAGGGAGAGGCTCCGCGCCTGCATCGCCCTCTTCCCCCGCGAGGGAAAGGGGAAAAAGTACGCACAGGGCATTCGCTCCCTCTACGCGCTCGTCGGGGGGGAGGACGTGACGGAGACGCTCTCCGCCCGCTTTGAGGGCGCGGAGAGGGAATTTCTCGATATTTCCCCGCTCGAAGGGGTCCTCTCGGAGATCGAATCGATCGCGGGGGAGGAGACCTTCACCGCGCGGGAGTTCATCGGCCTTCTCGAGAGCGGGCTGTCCGCCCTCGAGATCTCCATGATCCCGCAGTCCGCGGACGCCGTCTTTGTGGGGGACGCGACGGAGAGCCGCTTCGACCGCACGGCCGTCCTCTTCCTCCTCGGCGCGGACGAATCCCTGCCGCGCGTCTCCAACGACACCGCCGTCATCACCGACGGGGAGATCAGGCGGCTTCAAACGCTCTCCCTCGAGATAGAGCCGCAGATCGGCGTCGTCAACAAGCGCGCGCGGGAGGCCCTGTACCTCAACCTCTGCTCCTTTGGGCGGGAGCTGTACGTCGGCTGTCCCCTGCGCGTCAAGGGGGAGGAGGCAAGGCGGGGTGAGGCCTTTTTGAGTATCGCCCACATGTGTTTCGGGGGTACCATGCCCGACACCTTCCTCTATAAAAGCAGTGAAAGGGGTCCCGCGCTCCGCACCCTGTTCCGCCTTCCCGAGGAGTATGCGGAGGGCAGGGAGAATTGCGGCGAAAAGTTCGCCTCCCTCAAAGCCATGTTGCAGGAGGAGGGGGAGGAAGCCGTCTCTCTCCTCGCCGAACGGGAAAAGAGGACGGAAAAGCTCTCCGCGCTCCTCTTCCGCGGGCCGATCTCCCCGAGCTTGCTCGAGGACTATTTCGCCTGTCCCTATGAGAGCTTTGCCCTGCACGGGCTTCGCCTCCGCGAGCGGGAGGAGAGGAGCGTCCTCGACACGGACACAGGCTCCTTCGTCCACACCGTCCTCGAAAGGGTCGCCCCCCGCTTCAACGCCCTCACGGGCGAAGAGGAGTGCCGCGCCCTCGCCGAACAGGAGGCAAGGGAACTCCTCGCCTCCCCCCGCTATGCCTTTTTGACCGACACGGGCGCAGGAGCGTATACGGGGGAAAGGCTCGTAAAGGAGTGCGGGACGGTCACAGCCGCTTGCTATCGCCAGTTGCTCTACTCCTCCTTCAAGGTGTTTGCGACGGAGGAGGAGGTCTCCCTCCCCGCGCTCGGGCTGAAGGGCAGGGCAGACCGCGTGGACGTCTCGGACGGGTATGTGCGCATCATCGACTACAAGACGGGGGAGATCGACGACAGGGCGGGTGCCTACTACACGGGGAGAAAATTACAGCTCCAGCTCTACCTTCTCGCCGCGTCGGAGGGCAAGACGCCCGCGGGTGCCTTCTATTTCCCCGCGCGGGAGGACTTCACCCCCGAGGGCGAGGAACCCTTCCGCATGCGCGGATTCTTCCTGAAAGAGGAGGACGTCCTCGCCCGCATGGATTCCCTGCGCAAGGAGGGAAAGAGCGCGTTCTACGACGGGGGCGGGCGGAGCGAGAGGGGCCTTGCGGGGGAGGAATTCGGGGATTTCCTCGGCTACTCCCTCCTCGTCTCCCGCCGTGCGATCGGAGAGATGAAGGAAGGCTACATCCGCCCCTCCCCCTATGAGGGGACGTGCGAATGGTGCGCGTTCAAGGGCATGTGCGGATTTTCGGGGGAGCCGAGAAAGGAGGCCTCCGTCTCGTGCAGGGAGATCGCCGCCGTCGTCAAGACGGAAAGGGGGGACAAATGAACTTTACGGACGAACAGCGCGAGGCCATTGTGCGGAGGGGAAAGATCATCGTCTCCGCCGCGGCGGGGAGCGGAAAGACGTCGGTCATGATCGAACGCCTCGTCTCCCTCATTCTGTCGGGGACGGATGTGAGGGAGGTCCTTGCCCTCACCTTCACCAATAAAGCGGCCGCCCAGATGCGCGACAAGCTCCGCACCGCCCTCTCTGAGCGGCTCCTCACGGCGCAGGGGGAGGAGAGGGAACGCCTCAAAGACCAGCTCTCCGCGCTCCCCCTTGCCGAGATCGGCACGATCCACGCCTTCTGCGGCAGGCTCGTCAGGACGCATTTCTATCTCGCGGGGGTGGACGCCGCCTTCCGCATCATCTCCCCTGACGAGCCAGAGGGGGCCGCGCTCAAGGGCCGCGCCATCGACCTCGTGTTCGAGGAGGCGTATGAGGGAGATCCCGACTTTTCCGAACTCCTCTCCGTCTACTTCCGCAAGAAGAAGGACAGGCGGCTGAAAAAGATCGTCTTTACCCTCTATTCCTCCCTGCGGGAGCTGTGCGGCTATCGGGAATTGCTCCTGAACGCCCCCTCCCGCTTCGGGGAAGCGTGCGCCTATCTCGCGGAGGGGTACACCGAGACCGCGCGGTTTTTGGCCGATCGGCTGGAAGAGCTGCGCCCCTTCTTTGCGGAGAACCGCCGCGCGGGGAACGTCATCGGCGGCGTCACCGCCGCCTGCGCCGCCATCGCGGGGAAGGACCTCTTTTCCATGCGCGAGGCCGCGCTTCCCCCTCTGAACATCGCCACGATGCCCCCGATGACCAAGGCCGAGGGGGAGGAGCTGAAAAATCTGCGCTTCCTCTCGGGGGCGGCGAAGAAGATCAAGGAGGTCTATGCCGAGCTGAGGGAACTTTCGGACGGCGGCACGGAGCGGGCAAGGTGCGAACAGGCCGAAAGGCGCGCGGCCGCCCTCTCTTCCCTCGTCCTGCGCTTTGACGAGACCTATTCCCTCCTCAAACGGGAGGCGAACGTGCTTGACTACAACGACCTCGAACAGTTCGCGCTCAACGTCCTCTCGGACGGGGAGGCTCTTGCCGCCGTCAGGAGCCGCTTCACCCACGTCTTTGTGGACGAATATCAGGACGTCAACCGCGTGCAGGAGAGCATTCTCTCGAAGATCGCGGGGGAGGAAGTGTTCCTCGTCGGCGACAGCAAACAGGCCATCTACGGCTTCCGCGGGAGCAGTTCCGCCTTCTTTGATGAGAAGCGCGCCGCCTTCCGCGCCGCGGGGGGAGACCTTTCGCTCAACCGCAACTTCCGCTCGGGGGGCGCGGTGCTGGAGACCGTCAACCGCGTGTTTTCCTTCGTCCGCGGCTATGAGCCGATGGCGGGCGGGGACAGATACGGGGAACACCGCGGCGAGGTCCGCTTCCACATGGTCGAGGCCGAAAAGGAGGAGAAAAAGACCCCGCGCGTCTACTCCGTCAGGGAGCATACGGGGGGGAAGAAGCCGGACGCCGCCGCCCGCCTCATCGCCGACCTCATCGAGGAGGAGATCGCCTCGGAGATCTACGACGCCGACGAGGGGAGGATGCGCAAGACGGAATTTTCGGACGTCGCCGTACTCGTCAGGAAGCACTCGGGCGAGATGGAGGAGGTCGTGCGCGAACTCGCCTCCCGCGACATTCCCGTCTCCGCCTCTGCCGCCGTCAACGTGTGCGATTTTTCGGAGGTGAAACTGCTCATCGATTGGCTCTCCCTCCTCGACAACGCCGAGCAGGACGCTCCCCTCGCGAGCGCGCTCCTCTCCCGCGTGGGGGGATTCGACGAGGACGAGCTTTCCGCCATCCGCCTGTGCTACCCCGAGGTCTACTTCTTCCGCACGGCGTGCCGCATGTACGCCTTCGGAAGCGACGATAAGCTCGACCGCAAGACCGACCCCATTGCCATAAAGCTCCGAAATTTCTCCGTCTTTTTGAAGGACCTGCGCCTGCGGGCGCAGACGCTCACGGCGGCGGACGTCCTCTCCTCCCTCCTCTCGATGGGGCTGGAGACGCAGATCGCCGCGGGCAAAAACGGGACAAAGCGGCTCGCCCGCATGAGACGCTTCCTCGCGGAGAGCGAGGGGAAGAGCGTACACCGCTTCCTCGCCGACCTCAAGGCGAGCGACTACCGCATCGACTATGCGGGCGGGGGCGGGGAGGACGCCGTGCAGGTCCTCACGATGCACGCCTCCAAGGGGCTGGAATATCCCGTTGTCATTCTCGCCGACCTCGACGTCCCCTTCCACGGGGCAGAGCGGGGGGATATCCTCTTTTCGGAACGCTTCGGCGTCGCGCCCTATGCCTATGACGTTGAACGCCGCAAGGTATATCCCACCGTCCTGCGCCGCGCGACGGAGCGGTTGCAGGAGGAGGAAGAGCGTGTGGGGGAGACCAACCTCCTCTACGTCGCCATGACGCGGGCGAAGTACCGCCTGCACATGCTCTTCGGGGGAAAGAACGCGGCCGTCGCGCCCGCCTACGCGGCGCGGCTGTCCGACTTCATCGACTTTTCCGCATTGCACGGCCTCTTCGTCCCCCCGCCCGCGCCGCAGGAGAGACCGCTCGCCCGTCCCCTCATCGGCGGGGAGGAGGACGCCGCGCTGAAAGAAAAACTCCGCGCCGTCTACCGTTTGCCCTATGCGCATCAGGAGAGTACGGCCCTGCCCCTCAAGAGTTCGGCGACCGACCTCATGCGCCGCACCGCCGCGGAGATCGTCCGTACGGGGGAGAGCGGCCCCGCGCACACCAAGGAGGAGGGGCTTGCCTACCACGCCTTTTTACAGCGTGTGCGGTTCGGCCGCCCTGCGGAGGAGGAGCTTGCGCGGATGCGCGAAGAGGGGCTTCTCACGGCCGAAGAGATCGGACTCCTCGACGTTTCGAAGCTCCGAAAGATCCTCTCCCTTCCCTGCCTGAGGGGGCTTGAAAGCAAGCGGCTGTGGCGGGAGCAGACCTTCCTGACGCTGCTCTCCGCGAACGAACTCCTCCCGACGGCGGCGGACGACGAGATCCTCTTTCAGGGGGCGATCGACCTGCTCGTGGAGGACGGGGAGGGCTTCACCGTCATCGACTACAAGTTCTCGGGCCACGACGACAGGAGGATCGCGGGGGACTACGCCCTGCAGATCGCGCTCTACAAAAAGGCCGTCGCCCGCACGATGGGGGTGAGGGAGGAGAGCATCCGCGCACGGATCGTCAACATCGCCCTCCTCCGCGAGATCGAAATGTAAAAAAGCCGACAAATTTCCGCACAGAAAGGGAAAAAACTCCCGCGCAAGTGATCTATTCTTGTACGGGAGTTTTGATTATGGATATTTTTTCTTTCATCACTACATCGATCGCATCTCTGCCGCAGTGGGTGTGCTTTTTGCCGCCCGCACTCTTTTTCGTCTGCGCCGTGCCGACCGTCGTCCTGCGCAGGCGGCGTCTCTTCCGCTGGACCGCCGCGCTCTGCCTCGTGTTCGGCGGGCTTCTGACTTACACCATGCAGGAGAGGTACCTCTACCTCCTCCTCTTCCTCGGGCTGGTCGTCCTTGTCTATCCGCTCTGCCTTCTGCCGAAGAAGGAGAGGAGGGAGAGCCGCGACGAACGGCTGTACGGCAGGTTCCGCGAGGAGCTTGAGGAGCCGATGCCCGAGCGGAAGCCCCTCCCGCCCAAGGTCTGCTGTTTTGAGGAGACGGGCGGGGAGACCGCCGAGGAGAGGGGCATGAAGCTCTCGCACGTCATCACCCTCCTCGAGAAGCTGAAAAAGGAGAAGCTCACCCCCGCCGACAGGTTGGAGGTGGAGACGCTCTCCCGCAGTGTGACGGGTGCGCAGACCCGCCCGCTCACCGACCGCCAGACGGACGATCTGAACGACAGTCTCTCCGCCGTCCTCCGCCTCGTGGCAAAGTACAGTTGATTTTTCGCTGATGTTTCTTTTGCCGCACCATGGTGAGGCGTTTGGTCTGACTATCCCGAGGCGTTTGCTCTGACTATCCCGCCGCTTCTTTTTTCCGCTCATTCTGACCCTGAGCGTAGCCGAAGGGGAAGAATCCCCTCAAACGAAGTCACAAGTCGCGGCGTCATGCTGAGAAGGAGAGCATTACGAAGTCAGAAAGAGATGACCCGAAGCATCTCGCCGCTACCGTGCAAACGCCCCGCGAGATTCTTCGGGTCAAGGATTCGGACTTCGTTCTGCCCCCGTTTCTCAGAATGACGCGGGGCTGCTCCGCAGGTTTATGAGATGCTTCGCTAACGCTCAGCATGAGCGTGTGGGGCAGAATGAGCCTCCCCCCGTAGGGGGTAGATCTTTTGCCCCCTCCATGGGGGTGCCGTTCTCGCCCCCTCCATGGGAGGGGGGTAGGGGGGTGGGTCACCGCATTTTAATTAAAAATTGAAAATTGAAAATTAAAAATTGTGGCGGGGAGAATTGGAATTTCCTCGCTGCCCCCAAGAGGGGCGACAAGATATACCTATTACGTCTCACCGTTCAATACACATTGGTCAAGGTGTTGACGGTGAGGGCGAGGAGCCGCCCCTTTTTTCTTGCGCGGGAGAGGATCTCGGGCGTGATGCGGTCCCCCGCGAGCGCGACGATCTCGCCGTGCGCGTCATATACGCTCCGCACGACGCGCTTGCCCAAGAGGTTGCGCCCGCCCAGCTCGTACTGCACCCCGCCCCGCTGTGCGGTCTGCGGAGGCGCGGGGATGGGCGGAGCCGATGCGGCCTCTTCAGCCGTCTCCGCTTCCGCGGCGGCAGGCGCGGCGGGTATGACCTCGGGAGCGGGTTCAGTCGGCTCCGCCTCGGACATGCTCCCATCATTTTCCGCGGAAGGCTTTTTGGCGGGCCGTTTTGCGCGCCTTTGGGGCTTGGGGCGTTCGCCCGAGAGGTAGACGACGACGTTTTCCTCCGAGGCGACGGAATCCGCCGCATAGCCCGTCCTCACCCCGTCCTTCACGAGAATGAACACGGGGTCGCAGTCCCCGAAGAGCCAATCGCCGACGACGCCGAGGTCGTCTCCCTTTTCCGAAAAGGCGTGTACGCCGATGGGGGCGGGAACGCCGCAGACGGAGGAGACGCGGGCCTTGGCGGCGATGATCGCGTCGGAGCAGGCAGAGACGGCGCGTGTGGGGAGGAGGAATTCCTCTTCCTCGCCGTCCACGGCGATGAGCGCGGCGAGCGATCTCAGATCGCGCGAGAGGTACGCCCCCGTGACGTACCCGAGCTGTTCCCCCGAGGGGGAGATGATCTTTTTGCCGATGAGCGAAGATAATTGCATGTTTTCACCTCTTTGCCCTATGGTATGCGAAGGGAAAGAGGACAGCGCAAAGAGATTTTGCGGGAAACGCGGGGATTTTGTCAAAAACAAGGGCGGCACGCCTTCGGGAAGGCCCGCCGATTTTTTGTAAAATAAAAGGACGCACCGCGGGGGCACGCCCTTTTGTTTTGCGTTGATTACAGCTCTGCGAAGTACTTGATCGTGCGGACCATCTGCGAGGTGTAGCTGTTCTCATTGTCGTACCACGAAACGACCTGCACCTGATAGGTGTCGTCATCGATCTTGGTGACCATGGTCTGCGTCGCGTCGAACAGGGACCCGTAGGTGATGCCGATGACGTCGGACGAGACGATGGGTTCCTCGGTGTACCCGAAGGACTTGGAAGCGGCCGCCTTCATCGCGGCGTTGATGGAATCCTTCGTGATCTCCTTGCCCTTGACGACGGCCACGAGGATCGTCGTGGAGCCGGTGGGAACGGGAACGCGCTGTGCGCTGCCGATGAGCTTGCCGTTCAGAGCGGGAATGACGAGGCCGATCGCCTTAGCCGCACCCGTGGAGTTGGGAACGATGTTGATCGCCGCCGCGCGCGCCCTTCTGAGGTCGCCCTTGCGGTGAGGGCCGTCAAGCACCATCTGGTCGCCCGTGTAAGCGTGGACGGTCGTCATGATGCCCGAGACGATGGGATACGCCTTGTTGAGCGCGTCCGCCATGGGAGCGAGGCAGTTCGTCGTGCAGCTTGCGGCCGAGATGATGGTATCCGTCGGCTTCAAGGTCTTTTCATTGACGCCATAGACGATGGTGGGAAGATCGTTGCCCGCGGGAGCGGAAATGACGACCTTCTTCGCGCCTGCCGTGATGTGCGCCTGCGCCTTCTCTTTCTTCGTGTAGAAGCCCGTGCATTCCAGCACGACGTCCACGTCGAGTTCGCCCCAAGGGAGATTGGCGGCGTCCTTCTCCTCGTAGATCCTGATCGTCTTGCCGTCAACGGTGAGGGTCCTCTCCTCGTCATTTGCGGAAACGGTGTCGGCGAGAGCATATCTGCCCTGTGCGCTGTCGTACTTGAGGAGATGGGCGAGCATGGAAGGGGTGGTGAGGTCGTTGATGGCGACGATCTCATAGCCCTTTGCGCCGAACATCTGCCTGAATGCGAGACGGCCGATGCGTCCGAATCCGTTGATTGCAACCTTTACGTTTGCCATTTTGATACATCCTCCGATATTTCTTTTTGACGCTTCCCGCGCCATTCATACAGGAGTTATTGTAGCACGATTTTTCCAAGCCGTCAAGGGTCTTTTTTGAAAATTTTACGCCTTTCGGAAAATATTGCCTCCCTGCGTCATGGTGAGGGGGAGCGGCCTTTCTCTCGTCGCCCCTGAGAGGGGCAGCGGCCTTTCCCTCGTCGCCCCTGAGAGGGGGCGACGAGGGTCTTGCCCACCCCTTGAGGGGTGGGTGTCGAGCGAAGCGAGACGGAAGGGGTGTCATACAAATTCAGAACGACACCCCCTCAGTCGCTCACTTCTTTCGCGCCAGCTCCCCCTCAAGGGGGAGCCAAGAGAAACCCCTCTGTCTCGGCTACGCCTCGACATCTCCCCTAAGAGGGGCGACGAGGTGCCTGCCTCCTTTTCAAGGGGGCGGGGTAGGGGTGGGGGTTACTATATCCTCGTTGCCCACCTCATTCCCCGCCACAATTTTTAATAAAAAACATTGCAATTTTTCCGCACCCGTGGTATACTGAAACTGCGCCACAATTGAATATTTCATTGAACATATGGCTACACAACTTTGGCAAGGTGTATCCTTCTTTTCCGTATGTTTAATGATATATGAAAAGTTGTGGCGCAACACATCGGGATACTCACTGCGGGCGTTCCCAATGTGGAGCGTCCTTATTTTTTATTCCCCCCCTTGCCTGCCCCTCCGCTCTCCGCGTCATCCTGAGGGCGAAGCCCGAAGGATCCCGAAGAACGAAGTCCGTGGTTGCGGCGTCATGCTGAGAAGCAATGTTGTACGAAGTCAAAAAAGGGCTGGCCCGAAGCATCTCGCCGCTATCATGGAAACGCCCCGCGAGATTCTTCGGTACTGCTTGTCTGACTTCGTTCTGTCCCCATTTCTCAGAATGACGCGGGGGGGGAGGCCTTCCTCGCTGCCCCTGTAGGGGAAGTGGCGAACGCAGTGAGCCAAAGGGGTTAAAAACACCTCTGTCACTCGCAAGCTCGTGACATCTCCCCTATAAGAGGCGACAAGGTTCTTGCCCACCCCTTGAGGGGTGGGTGGCTCGCCGACTTGTGGCGAGACGGAAGGGGTGTCATACGGAATCAGAACGACACCCCCTCAGTCACCTGCGGTGACAGCTCCTCCTCGGGAGGAGCCAAGAGAAACCCCTTTTCCGTAACGGGCAGGGGGGTAGGGGAGCGGGGACGCCGATCAAAGCCCGCAAAAAAAAACAAAAAAGGAGAAAAAACATGAAACGCAAACTTTTCACACTGCTTTTAGCCCTTGCGGCTATGCTCTGTCTCTGCTTCGGCCTTGCGGCCTGCGGCGGCAATGGAGGAAACGGCGGTGATAGTGACACAGATATTGGGCAGACAACTCCGCAGAACCCGAACGAAGGCACTCCTGACCCTGACCCTGATCCCGATTCCGACCCTGATCCCGATCCCGATCCCGATTCCGACCCTGATCCCGATCCCGATCCCGACCCTGATCCCGACCCCGATCCCGACCCTGATCCCGACCCTGATCCCGATTCCGACCCTGATCCCGATCCCGATCCCGATTCCGACCCTGATCCTGACCCTGATCCTGACCCCGATCCCGACCCTGATCCCGACCCTGATCCCGACCCTGATCCCGATCCCGACCCTGCCGAGGAAGCGACAGAGGGTCTGCAATATGAGGTGGTCGAGGGCGAAAACGGAGAACGTACCGCCATGGTCACGGGCCTTGGTACCGCGAGTGATACGGATATCGTCATTTCTTCCACATATCAGGGCCTCAAGGTGACGGCGATCGATGATGGTGCGTTTGCGGCTGATGGGCCGACATTACCAGAAACAAGAATAACAAGCGTTGTGATCCCTGACAGTGTGATCACGATCGGTGAAGGTGCGTTCGGCTACTGCGTGGGGTTGAGAAGTGTAACGATTGGAGAAGGAGTGACCGAAATCAAGCGTAACGCATTCGGCTATTGCGTATTGCTTTCAAACATTACAATCCCAGAGAGTGTGACTTCAATAGGGGACAATGCGTTTACATCTTGCTTCAAACTTATAGAAGTGTGGAATTATTCTGATTTAGATATAATCACGGGAGAAAGGGCGAACGGTGGAGTAGCTTATTATGCAAAGAATGTCTGCACGGCAGACGAGACGAGCAAGCTGACGACTACTGATGACGGATTTCTCTTCTATGACGATGACAAAGAGAGCTATCTGCTTGGATATAACGAGGACAGAAGCGATTTGACGCTACCTGAAAAATCCCCGAGCGGAAAAGAATATGAAATCTATCAATTTGCATTCATTTATTGCAGTGGGTTGACGAGCATTAAAATTCCCAACAGCGTGACCTCGATCGGAAAGTATGCGTTCGGGGGTTGCAGTGGGTTGACGAGCATTACCATTCCCGACAGTGTGACCTCGATTGGAGATGATGCGTTCTCGTACTGCAGTGGATTGACGAGCGTGACGATTGGGCGAGGTGTATCTTCGATTGGAAGTGGTATATTTGGAGGATGTAACAAACTTGTCGAGGTTTGGAATTATTCTAACTTAAGTAATGGTCTCATATCGTCTAATTCATATCGAATAAAAAATATTTACACAACAGCCGAGAAAACCAAGCAGACGATCACTGATGACGGATTCCTGTTCTATGAAGATGATGGGGAATGTTATTTGCTTGGATACAACGGAAACAAGACCGAATTGACGTTGCCCAACCAATCTCCGAGCGGAACAGAGTATAAACTCTACCCATACGCGTTTTATTATTCTGCATGGTTGACAAGCATTGTCATTCCCGACGGCGTAATCTCTGTTGAAGATTATGCGTTTTATGGTTGCAGTGGGTTGACGAGCATTGAAATCCCCGACAGCGTGACCTCAATTGGAGATTATGCGTTCGATGGTTGCAGTGGGTTGACGAAAGTGACAATCGGTAACGGCGTGACTTCGATTGGAAATGGAGCGTTTGACGATTGTTTAGAACAAATTAGAGTGGACGAAGGCAATCCAAATTATAGTAGTCAGGACGGGATTTTATATGACAAGGAAAAAACCGAATTTGTTCATATCCCGAAAGCAATCAAAGGCGAGGTATCCATTGCGAACGGTATAACCTCGATTAGAGATAGTGCGTTCCGTGGCCGTAACAGGTTGACGAGCATTAGCATTCCCGATAGTGTGAATTTGATTGAACATGGTGCGTTCGAAAGTTGCATTGAACTTGAACATATCACGGTAGCAAAAGGGAATTCAGTGTATCGAAGCGAACAGGATTGTGTAATTGAAATCAAAACTAATACATTGATTTTGGGCTGTAAAAATAGCATCATTCCCGACAGCGTGACCTCTATAGGAAATTCTGCGTTCCGTGGCTGCAGCGTGCTTACAAGCATTACCATTCCCGACAGCGTGACCTCTATAGGAAATTCTGCGTTTAGTGGCTGTAGCGGACTCGAGAGTGTAACATATGGAAGCAATAGCATATTGGCCTCGATTGAAAGTTATGCGTTCGATGATTGTAGCGGACTGACGAGCATCACCATTCCCGATAGTGTGACCCGAATTGGGAGTGGCGCGTTTAATAGCTGCAGTGGGCTGACGAGCGTGACGATTGGGAAAGGCGTGATTTTGATTAGCGATGATGCCTTTCGTTCTTGCAGTGGGCTGACGATTATTGAAATTCCAGACAACGTGACTTATATTGGAATGGGGGTGTTCTATGGGACTGCCTATTACAACGATGAAAATCATTGGGATAGTAGCGGTGTCCTCTATATTAGCAATCATCTTATTGAGGCGAAAAATACGATTTCGGGTGCGTACACCATTCGAAAAGGAACCATGTCAATTGCTGACAGCGCGTTCCTTACGTGTAGTGGATTGACAAGCATTGAAATTCCAGACAGTGTGATCTCGATTGGATATTCGGCGTTCAGTGGTTGTAGCGGGCTTGAAAGCATCACGATCCCCGACAGCGTGGTTTATATTGGATCAGGTGCGTTCATAGGGACTGCCTATTACAATGATGACAGCCATTGGGACAGTAGCGGTGTTCTCTATATCGGCAATCACCTTATTAAGGCAAAAAATGCGATTTCAGGTTCATACACCATTCGGACGGGGACAAAGACGATTGAACATGACGCATTCTGTAACTGCTGGAGGCTGACGAGCATTACCATTCCCGACAGCGTGACCTCGATTGGAGGTTTGGCGTTCTATGGTTGTAGTGAGCTGACGGACATTCAATTCAAGGGAACGGTGGAGGATTGGCAAGCAATCGAAAAAGGATATGATTGGGATTACCAAACCGGCAATTACACGATAACCTGCGCGGACGGGACGATCGATAAAAAGGGCAATGCGACATACAATAAATAATGCGGCGATGCCTCCGCTTCGGTCGGCATGACGAATTTCGCCGCTTTCGCCGCCACGCGCTCCGCGCGTGGCGGCGTTTGACTTCGTTTGAGGGGATTCTTCACTGCGTTCAGAATGAGCGTTACCCCATCCATGGGAGGGGGGTAGGGGGGTGGGTCACCGCATTTCTCTTGGTGCCCCCTTGAGGGGGAGCTGTCGAGGCGAAGCCGA
>CANPZV010000027.1 GCA_947589285.1 uncultured Clostridia bacterium | reverse complement strand
AACGAAGTCCGTAGGCTTATGAGATCCTTCGCCTGCAGCTCAGGATGAGTGGACGGTGACCCTCCCACGGAGGGGCAAAAGGGCGTTTATGTGTGACATAATACTATGAAAAACGGCGAAAATCGAAAAGTATGCCAGACATAGTATTCAAAATCGGGGTATTTTGCCTCTTTTTGAGGATAAATCATCAAAAACTCCCCCTGCGCCGAAAGCGCAGGGGGAGACGCCTCACAATGGAGCAAAACGACAATTTTATTCAAAATTCAACAAATTATTTTTCAAAATTTATGAATTTTGTTCAAAAAATACTTTACAAATCAAAAGATTGAGATTATAATTTTCAATAGATAGAGGAGGAAAGATGAAAGAGATCGTGATCGTTGGGAAGAATGCGACGCTTGAAGCCGAACTGAAACAGATCTTGGGCGACAGGTACACCCTGACCGAGAGCGTCGGCCGCCCGCTCGGGGGGACGTGCGTCGCCGTCGTGTGCGTACACGGGCCATCCGATCTTGACGTCATGGAGGGAGCGGACGCGGCCTTTGTCGTCGTTGCGGACACCGCCGATGACGCCGTGATCGACCGTGCGGTCTCGCTCGGCGCGAGGTACTTTTTTGTCTCTCCCGTCTCGGCGGAGACGCTTGCGTTCAGGCTCGATTGGCTCGCAAGCGAGTGCATGCCGCACGCTGCGGGAGCGTGACGGCGAGGACCGTTCCTTCAGACGATAAGCCACAGGACGCCGAGGGCGGCGAGGAGGGAGGGAAGCGCGACGGTGAAGCCGAGCTTCAGGAAATCCTTGTAGCCGAATTTTACGTCGTGTTCGGCGAGAATGGAACTGAACATCAGCCCCGCGAGCGCGCCGACGGGCGTGAAGAATGCCCCCAAATTGGAGCCGATGACCGTCGCATAGACGGCCGCCGTCCCCGCGTTTGCCGCCGCGATCATCGAGGAGAAGAACACGCTCATGGGGATATTGTTGATGAGATTGGAGGCCGTGAAGGACAGAAGGCCGTAGATCGGCACCGTCCACTCCGTCCCGAGGAAGTTCCCGATCCGCCCCGTCGTCCCCTGCATGGCGAGGGCTTCCGTCATAACAAACATGGAAAGCAGAAAGGGCACAAGCTGCCACGGCGATCTCCTCAGGCAACCGAGGAGAATTTTTGGTTTTTGCCGCCGCACGAGGGAGGCGATGAGGACGCACACGAAGAGGCTCCCCGCCGCGCACAGGGAGACGAGCCACATCTCGACGTTGATATAGGAACTGACGGCGAGAAGGACGGTGCATGCGCCGAGGTGCAAAAGGCCGATGATGAGGGAGGGCTTGTCGGAAACGGTGTCCCGCTCGGCGTGCCCTAAGATCGGCTCGGAGAGCTATTTGCGGAAGAGTAGGAAGAGGAGCAGGAGGGAGACGCCCCCCGCGGCGAGCGTCGGCAGGGCAGTGACGAGAAAGTAGGAGATAAAGTCGATCCCAAACGCCGTTGCGAGGTAGATGTTGGTCGGATTTCCGATGATGAGGAGCATGCTCCACGTGTTCGCGGCGACAAATTCGGCGGCGAGATAGGGGAGCGGATCGATCTTCGCCTCCCGCGCGAAGTAGCAAATGAAGGGGGTGAAGGAGAGGATGATGATGTCGTTCGACGTGAACACGGTGAGGACGGCGACCATCAGATAGAGGGAGAAGAAGAGCCGCTTCTGCCCGCTGTGCGCATGGCGGAGGGCGAACCCCGCGAGGGCGCGGAAGAAGCCCAGCTCGTCGAGAAACACGGAGAGCATCGCCATGCAGAGGAAGAGGACGAGGATCTTGAGGGGGTTGACGGCGGTGTCCGCAATGAGGGCGAGGCCGATTGCCCTGACGTCTGTCTGCCCGCACAGCAAAAGGATCGCCGCCCCGAGGAGGACGACCACCCAATAACTGTCGATCTGCAATTTCCCGAGCTTGATCTTGGGGAAGAAGAGGACGCTTAAGATCATGGCGAGGCATGTCGCGGCGAAGATGATGATGTTTGTCATAAAACCGCGGATATGCTATCACTTTTGGCGGCGTTTGTCAAACAAATGGCGGCCCTTTTTGAAAGAAAAAACGCCCCGATTTTGGGACGGTTGGGGGGCACTGCTCATTCTGAGCGAAGCGAAGAATCCCATGAACGAAGTCCATAGGTTTATGAGATGCTTCGCTAACGCTCAGCATGAGCGGTTTACTCTTGTCGCCCCTTATAGGGGAGATGTCACGAAGTGACTGAGGGGTTTCTCTCGGCTCCCCCTTGAGGGGGAGCTGTCGCCGTAGGCGACTGAGGGGGTGTCGTTCTGATTTTATATGACACCCCTTCCGTCTCGCTTCGCTCGACACCCACCCCTGCAGGGGCAGCAAGATAGCACCCCCTTCCCTACCCTCCCCCCTCAGGTATAAGGGGGGAGGCGACTGTTTCGTACTTTTCCGCCTGCCCCCTTTTTAAGGGGGCGGGGTAGGGGTGGGGGTACGTTCTCAATTGTCTCCCCGCCGTAATTTTTAATTTTCAATTTTTAATTTTTAATTCAATCCGGGGGGATTCTTCGCTACGCTGCTTCGCGGCTGTGCCGCTCGTGCCGCCCTTGGAGCAATAAGAATGCGGGCGGGGCAGAATGTGCGGGGGAACGCAGAATGAGCGGCCCTTCATTGTGGAGCGAGCTTTTTAGAAGCAACGCTCCCGTCTCTTTTTTTTGCAGTTTTCCATGTTGCCGCAGTCGTAGCAGAGTTCATTGGGGCACGGCTTTCCCTCGCGGCACAGGACGAGGTTCTGCACCGTCGTCTCGGCGATGTTTGCGAGGGCCTCCTCGGTCAAAAAGGCCTGATGGGAGGTCACGATGACGTTGGGCATGGACAGGAGCCGCGCAAGCGTGTCGTCCTCGATGATGTGCCCCGAATAGTCCTCAAAGAACAGCTCGGACTCCTCCTCGTACACGTCGAGGCAGGCCGCCCCGATGACGCGTTGTTTGATACCCTCGAGGAGGGCCTCCGCGTCGATGAGCGCGCCGCGCGAGGTATTCAGCAGAATGACCCCCTTTTTGAGCTTTTTCAGGGCGTCGCGGCCGATGAGGTGGTAGGTGTCCTCAAAGAGGGGAATGTGGAGGGAGATGACGTCGCTCCTCTCAAAGAGTTCGTCGAGGGAGACATAGGGGAAGTCCGCGTCCTTGCGCGGGAATTTGTCGTAGGCAATCACGTTCATGCCGAATCCCTTGCAGATGTCGATAAAGACGGAGCCGATCTTCCCCGTCCCGACGACGCCGACGGTCTTGCCGTGCAGGTCGAATCCCGTCAGGCCGTTGAGGGAGAAGTTGAATTCCCGCGTCCTGTTGTACGCCTTGTGGATGCGGCGGACGGAGGTCAGGAGCATAGCCATGGTGTGTTCGGCGACGGCGTAGGGGGAGTAGGCGGGAACGCGGACGACGCGGAGTTTTTTGAAGCAGTGCTTCACATCGACGTTGTTGTAGCCCGCACAGCGCAGGGCGATGTACTTCACGCCCTCCTCGCAGAGCCTGTCCGCAACGGGCGCGGAGACGTCGTCGTTGACAAAGACGCACACGCCGTCAAAGCCCCGCGCGAGGCCGACGGTATCGGCGCAGAGTTTTGCCTCATAGAATTTGAACTCTATGCCGTTTTCCCTCCCGTACTTTTCGAATGCGGGAATGTCGTAGTCTTTTGTGTCAAAAAAGGCGATCTTCATGCCTCCAGTTTGCTCCTTTTTGCAGATTTTGATGTAGTCTATTCTATCGCTTTCAGCGATTCGTTCATGTCGATCTTGTTGATCTTGGGTTTGAGCATGAGCGTGACGATAAAGACGAAGAGGAGGGACAGCAGGGCGGCGGCGATCCATACGAACCAACTGATCGCCCCGACCGACCCGAATTCGAGCAGGCCGAAGATGAACAGGCACAGCAGACACCCGAAGGGCAGCCCGAGCGCGATCCCGATTGCCCCCGTGATGTAGATCTCGCGGTAGATGTACAGATCGACCTCGTGCGTCTGGTAGCCGAGGACCATGAGCGTCGCAAGTTCCCTGTTCCGCTCGGAGATGTTGATGTTCGTGAGCGTGTAGATGACGACGGCGTTGAGGAGGGCGGCAAAGACCAGCACGATGACGGAGACTCCGATCATCGCGGCCGTGCCGACTTCCTGGAAGAGACAGCAGTCCAAAACGGCCAGCCCCGCGACGACGAGGCCCGTCGAGGCCATGACGGCGACCACGGTCATGAGAAATCTCATCTTGAACCGCAGGACGTTGCGGAGGGTGGACTTATACTTGAAGGAGAGGCGGTTCCAGAGCAGGGGAACGCGCTCGAGGAGGACCTTTTTGCCCGCCTTGGGCGTGCGGGGGCGGAGAAGGACGGCGGGGACTTCCCTCGTCTTGTGCATGCCCGCCGCGAACGTCGCGAGGAGCGTGGAGAGCAGAATGACGGCGGCGGAGAAGAGGAAGAAGATGGGCGCGGGCTTCATCGAATAGGCGGGAAGCGCGTAACACCAATCGAAGTTGAGGTAGATGATGTAGGAAAGCCCCTCCCCCGCAAAGAGCGCGCCCGCGCCGCCGATGAGCGTCCCGACGAGGGCGAAGAGGAGGTACTTGCTCACGATCGCAAAGGGGGAGTACCCGAGGGTCTGCATACAGGCGATCTGCCCGCGCTCCTCCTCCAGAAGCCGCGTCATCGTCGACAGCACGACGAGGAGGGTGACGAGCAGGAACACGACCATGATGACATAGCCGATCGCGTCGATCTTCTCCCCATACTCATGGAAGGAGGCGAAGGAGTAGTTCTCTCTCAGGGTCAGCACGGCGGCGTCCTCGAAGAGACCCTCCAGCGCGGCCTTCTCCGCATCGACAAATTCGTTGTAACTGTGCGAAAAGATCCTCCCATGCCCCACGGGAAGTCTGATGTAGACGTCATTTTTGGGCATCGCCATGGAGAGGATGGGGCAGTTGAAGAGGTAGATGACGTGGGAGAGTTCCTCGTCTTCGTACTGAATGCTCACGTCGTCCATTTTGGCGAAATGGAGGGGGCAGACCACCGTCCCCGCGACGACGAAGTCGTAACTGAGATCGATAAATCCCGCCGAATAGCGGAAGGAGACGCGCCCGCCGTCAAAGCCGCTCAACTGCAGGGTGTCCCGTTCGGCATAGGCGACAAATTCGCCGTCCTCCGCGGAGACGGACACGTCGTACTCCTCCCCTGCGGCAAAGCGGTTGATGCCGATGGCGTCGGGTCCCTCTTCGGCAAAGTAGTAGATGCGGGTGATGCCCTCCCCCAAGCCCTCAAAGGGGACGTCGTCGCCCTCCTTTGCCTCGAGAGAGGTCGCGGCGAGGACGTTCTCCTCACCGTAACGCTCCTTCAACAGGTCAATGTCGGCCGCGGAAAAGCCGCTCTCCGACGTGCTTTTGAGAATGAGATCGCTCACGTTCGCCGCGTTGTAATAGTCGTCGAGGGAGTAGTCGATCTTCTCGGTAGACATGCCGATGCCCGCGGTAAACCCCACGCTCACGAGTACCATCAGAATGATGGAGACGAGGCGCGTCAAATGCCGCTTGAACATTCTTGCAAAGGTCTTGAAATACGTTTTCATTTCACCACTCTATCTGATCGACGGAAAGGGGAGAGGGATTCTGCGCGACGCTTTCGATCCTGCCGCTCCTGATATGTATAACTTTGTCCGCCATCTGCGCGATCGCCGCATTGTGCGTCACGATGATGACGGGTTTTTTCTGCCGCTTGGAGGTCTCGTAGAGGAGCTTCAAGATCATCTTGCCCGTCTCATAGTCGAGCGCGCCCGTCGGCTCGTCGCAGAGGAGGAGCTTGGGGTTCTTGGCAATGGCCCGCGCAATGGAGACCCGCTGCTGCTCGCCCCCCGACAGCTGGGCGGGGAAGTTCGGGAGCCTGTCGCCGAGGCCGACTTCCCGAAGCACCGTCTCGGGGTCGAGGGCGTTCTTGCAGATCTCGGTGGCGATCTCCACATTCTCGAGCGCGGTGAGGTTGGGCATGAGGTTGTAGAATTGGAACACGAACCCGACGTCGTAGCGGCGGTATTCGGTGAGGCCCTTGCGGGTGAGGGCGGTGACCTCCTTGCCGTCGAGGACGATCTTGCCGCCCGTCGCGGTGTCCATGCCGCCGAGGAGGTTCAGAAGGGTGGTCTTTCCTGCCCCGCTCGAGCCGAGGACCACGGCAAATTCACCGTCCTCAAGAGTAAAAGAGGCCCCGATGAGGGCGTTCACCGTCACAGTTCCCGTGCGGTATTCCTTGCTGACGTTTTCAAGTTCCAAATAGCTCATTTTTTCTCCGTTTCTATTTTCATTATACCATGATTTTGCAGGAAAAGAAACGGTTTTTCGTCATGATTGAATATTACAAGGTTGAGATTTTCGTGAAAACCGCCGTTTCCCCCCCTTGCGGGGACCGCGATGAGTAATAAAAAATTGAGCGCATCGCGCTCATCCTGAGGCCACAACGGGGCCGAAGGATCCCCTTAAACGAAGTCCGTAGGCAGCGGCGTCATGCTGAGAGGACGAGTAAAACGCAGTCTATGCAAGCTGACCCGAAGCATCTCGCCGCTATCATGGAACCGCCCCGCGAGATTCTTCGGTTTTGCTTATCGGACTTCATTCTGCCCTCGTTTCTCAGAATGACGCGGGGCGGTGTGAGGCTCATGTTGGCGGTGTGACGCTCATGTTGAGGCGAAGCCGAAACATCTCATAAACCTACGGACTTCGTATGAGGGGATTCTTCGCCTTAGGCTCAGAATGAGCGTAGCTCCTCGCTGCGCCTAAAAGGGGCGACAAGGGAAGAGCGCGCTGCTCGCGACATCTCCCCTAAAAGGGGCGACGAGAGGGTCTCCTGCTCATGCGGTTTTTGAAAAGATTCCGAAATTATTTTTGAAAAAGGCCTCAATTTTAACGCTTTTTTAACGCTTCTCATGATAGAATAAATGTGCAGACGTGCATTTCAGAGAAAAAATGCCCGCTTTCGGGAAAAAACAAAGAGAAAAAAGGAGAAATTTCAAATGGCAGGAAGGCAACAGAACGAACAGGAGATCGTAACCTTCGTGGGGCAGGACGGCACGGCCTTTGACATGATCTTGCTCGCCTCGTACACGATCAGAGGCAAGAACTACGCGGTGATGCGCCCCGTCGAACTCCTCGAGGGCATGACCGAGAACGACGTGCTTGTGTTCCGCGTCACGGTGGACGCCGACGGTGACGACAGCTATCACCTCGAAGAGGACGACAGGATCTCCGACGAGGCAGTGGCCCGCTACAACCGCGACAGATCGGGCGGCGGATCGCAGAAGCCCAAGTATTGGTATCTCAAATACATGATCCCTGCGATCGCAAGCATCGTCTGCATGTTCCTCGCGGCATGGACCAGCCCCTTCTTCCTGTTCGGCACCCTTGCGGGACTTGGCTTTATCGGCTACTTTGCCTATAAGGATATCAAGGCTTGGCTCGCGGACAAGAAAGGCAAGAAGTGATGTTTGTAAGAAGGCTTCCCCTACAGGGGAAGTTTTTTTGATGTTTGGCTCCCAAGTGGTGGGCGATGGGGGGGAACATCGACCAAGGGGATTCTTCGGTCGCTACGTTCCCTCAGAATGAGCGGAAGGCTCATCCTGCCCCGCCCGCATTCTTATTGCTCCAAGGGCGGCACGAGCGGCATAGCCGCGAAGTAGCGAAGGCGAAGGATCTCATAAGCCCACGGACTTCGTTTGAGGGGATTCTTCGGCTTCGCCTCAGAATGAGCGGTTTCCCCTCGTCGCCCTTCTTAGAGGTGATGAGGGGAAACCGCAGACACTGAAAAGATTCCGAAATTATTTTTGAAAAAGGCCTCAATTTTAACGCTTCTCATGATAAAATAGATGTACAGACGTGTATTTCAGAGAAAAAATGCCCGCTTTCGGGAAAAAACAAAGAGAAAAAAAGGAGAAATTTCAACTGGCAGGAAGGCAACAGAACGAACAGGAGATCGTAACCTTCGTGGGGCAGGACAGCACGGCCTTTGACATGATCTTGCTCACGGGCGGCAAGGCCGTCCGCACCAAGTCCCCCGAGGAATAAGGCGAAAGTTTTTGCCCTTACAATTCAAGAAACGGAACCGAGACCCCGCGCTGCGGCGCGGGGTTTTCTGCACAAAACCGCTGTGCAAATGCTTTGGAATTTCATGACCATGAAAAATTTCAGTGATTTTTCTCAAAAAAATTGACACATTTTTCATCACATGGTAGAATAAGAAGAAAGGCTTTTCGGTCCGCCGACGGAGGGGCGGCGGCCAAAGAGGCGAAAGATGAAAAAGATCGGAAAATACACGGCGTTTCTCGGCGCACTCCTGCTGATTTGCATGACGCTCTTTCTTGCGGCCTGCGATCTCGGTTTCGGAGGGGGCGATGACGCCGTTTTTTCGGTCTCCGTCAGTGCAAATGACCCCGCTCTCGGCGAATACACCGTCGTCGGCGGGGACAGCGAAGGCGGGTACAGGAGCGGTTCGCTCGTGACGGTGACCGTCTCCCCGATCGAGGGATACACCGCCGCGCTCAGGATCAACGGCGAGGACGCTGTGGTGAGCGGCAACGTCTGCACGTTCACGATCACTTCGGACACGGTCATCGAGATCGTGTATAGCTACCGCTACCGCATTCTCACGTCTGTCACGGGAGGCAGGGGGAAGATCGAGGTCTCCGCGCCCGCCAACGGGGAGAAGTACGAAAGGGGCGAGGCCGTCTCCGTCACCGTGACGCCCGAGGCTGGGTATGCGGTCGGAGGCGTCACCCTCAACGGCGCGCCGATCGCCCCCGACGCCGCGGGCGGATTTTGGTTCTGCATCGAGGACACGGCCTTCATCACGGCAAATTTTACGGCGATGCACTCCGTCACCGTGCTGAACGAGAGCGGCAAGGGGAAAGTTTTGCTCAACGGGGAAGAATACGGCGGGCCGACCTACCTTTCCGACGGGAGCGAGGCGGAGATCGAGGTCGTACCGACGGCGGGGAACAGGGTGAAGGCCGTCTATGCGAACGGTGGGCTTGTTCCCCTGACAGACGGAAAGGGGACGGTGAAGATCCTGGAAGATACCGTCATAGAGGTCGTCTATGTGGAATATTATTCCGTGACGATCGTCCCGGCGGCGCACTGCACGGCCGCGCTTGACAGGCCGCCCGAGGCAAACGGCAAGTATGCCGCGGGGACCAAGCTCTTCTTCTCCGTCACGGCAGAGGAGGGATATACGATCCTCTCCATCCTCTTCAACGGAACGCCCGCCGAATGCGTCAACGGCGGCTATCCCCTCACGGTGGAGGAGGACGTCGCGATCGAAGTCAGGACGCAGCCCCTCCCCGACGAGAGGGAGACCTTCACGGTCACCGTCGCAGAGAGCGATCCCGCAATGGGGACGGTCACCCTCGGCGGCACGCCCGAGGAGAGCGGGGAATATGCCTATGGGACGGAACTCACGCTCACCGTGCGGCCCGCGGAGGGGTATGACCTCGACTATATCACCTTGAATTTTGCCATCGTCCGCCCGACGGAGGGGAACGGGGTCTACACCTATGCGTTCTCCGTCAGCGGGGATGCGGAGATCTTCGTGGCGTTCAAGCCCCGTCCCCGCCATACCGTCACGGTGGAGCGCAGAGGGCTTGCGGAGAAGGGCGTCACGGTGACGCTCGGTGCGGGCGTCTACGGCCTGCTCCACGACGGAGCCGACTACGCCGACGGGTACTTCTACACGGGCGAGGAGGTCAAGATCGCCGTCTCCCTCGGGAACGGCTACGGCGGGGCGGACGGCACTCTTTTCTACTCCGCGGACAGAGGGGAGCGGAAGATGTGGCTCGGTGAAAAGATCGGCTTTGCCATGGGGGAGGACGACGTTGTATACACCTTCTTCCTCGCGTCCCCGACGCAGCCGAATGTCCGCTTCGACCTCGGGACGGAGGGGGATCCCTCCGAATATTACAGCTATGAACTGCGGGGGGACGTCTACGTCTTTACCCTCCTCAAAGACCCCGTGCGGACGGACGCCCGCTTTGCGGGCTGGACGGTGGAGGTGGACGGCGAGGCCGTCCCCGCCGAAAGGACGTTCACCGTTCCGTACAGCGACGACAGGGGCGCGGACGTTTCGATCACAGCCGAATGGATCGAGACGGTGACGTTTGCCGCCGAGAGCGGCCATGGGCAGGTGCAGGTCATAGAGGACGGGGAACCGACAGCCCCCGCCTCCGTCTATGACAAGGGGAGCGTCCTCACCCTCCGCATCACGCCCGAGGAAAATTACGTCGCCAAAGAGCTTCGCCGCGGCTCGGCCTCGGGGGAAATTTTGGCGAAGTTCACGGGCAGAGGCCCCGTCGAATACACGCTCACGCTCTCGGGCGATCTGACCGTCGTCGCCGTCTATGCGCGGACCTACTCCGTCACGATCGAGGGCGGTGAGGGCAAAGTGCGGCTCCTCTATCGGGGCGGCTCGGCCGCAGCGGAGGGGAGGTTCGAGAGCGGCACGGAGCTGCTTCTTTCGGCCGCCGATGGCTTTGCGTTCAGGGAGACGCCCGACGCGGCGGGGACGGAACTCGTCCCGTCGTCCGCGGAGGACAGCTACTTCTTCACGGTGGGGGAGGAGGACATTGCGATCGCCGTCGCGATGCTCCCCAAGCTGGACGGCGTGAACTTCCCTACGGACCGCGCGATGAGTACGGGCGCACCCAAGCAGGGAGTTTGGAAGGGCGCGGAGGAAGGCGCGGACGCGCTGACGATCTTGCCGCACAGCGTCCTCATCGGCGATGACGCCGTGAAAGAGATCTCCTGCGATGGCGAGGGCGGGGCCACGCGCTACACGGTCACGACGGAGCTTGGCAGGACGTACTCCCTTTCATGGTTTGGCGAAATACGGGACTATATCCTCGAGCTTTCCGATCTCACGGAGACCGACCTCCGCGCCGCGGAGACGGAGAAGAGATACTATGTCGATGAGGAACTTGCCGAAAGTGCCCGCGCCGTCTGGTCGGAGCCGCTCGGCGGGGAATGGGTGAGCGGCGGTAGCGTCCTCACGCTCGGCAACGAAGAGGGCTTTCTCACCCTCTCCTTCGGCGGGGAAGAGGCGAAGTACCTGATCTCTGTGCCTTCGTCCGCCTGCTATCTCATCGTGATGGAGGGCGGCAAAACGGCCTATGTCATGACGGTGAGCGGGACGGAGATCGCGCTCGGCGGCCTCTCCTTCACCAAAGGCGGACCGCAGATCGACCCCGACCCGCAGGAAGAGCTTCCCGATTGGGACGGCACGGGCGAACACATGCGGGAAGTCACGCTCACCGACGGCGGCACGGTGACGGCGGAGGGGACCGTCGGAGGACAGCTTTCGGAGCCGAACGAGCAGAGCGGGATCGTCGTGACGGTGAAGGGGGACGCCGTTTTGGGCGGCTTCCTCTTCCGCAGGGACGCCTTCGCCTATTATGCCAACGGGGATTGGAGCTATTACAGAGCTTTCGATTGGTATGAATGCCCGTTCCCATGCGCGTTTTCCGCCCTGTCGGAGAATGTGTACGAACCCGCTTACTATGTCTCCGTCGGGAGCAGGATCTCCGTGAGCGTCGCCCTGAACGGCGTGACCCTCTCGGTCGGCTATGAGACGTATGACGCGGGCGGCTCTCCGCTCTATACCTATGCGGCGGAGATCACCTTGGAGGGGACGACGGCCCTCACCGTCGGCTTTGCGCAGAACGGCGTCTGTCTTACAGGCGTCATCGTGGCCCCCTGACGCCCTGCCGCCGAAAAAAAGACAGAATATCCGCGGGATATGCAAAAAAAATTCAAAAAAACGGCCACAAACCCCCAAAAATATGGTATGATATCCGATAAGAAGTTATGGATCCCGAGAGAGTGAAGGAGCTGCTCACGCCCCGCAAAAACGCCGATAAAACGTGGTATCTTGACCTTCTCGACGAGGAAAAACAGACCTTGTACGAGGAGGATCACCTTCTCGCGCTCTTAAAGGCCCTGCGCGCCGTCTACATCGCGCCCTATCAGAAGAGGATCGCCGCGGCGAAAGCCGAGGCGGACGCCATCCGCTCCCGCGAGAACTACGGCGCGGAGGACTACCGCGAACTCCTCATCAAGAACGCGGAGATCGCGCAGGAGACCAAGGGGCTGAACTCCTACAAGTGCTTCTTCTCCGAGCCGTACTTCGCCCGCATGGACGTCGTGGACCCCAAGGAGGGGTACAACAGCTACTATATCGGCAAGAAGGGGGACGTCAAGCTCGAGATCGTCGATTGGCGCGCGCCCTTTGCCGTCCGCTACTATCAAAAGAGCCGCGTGGACTTCTCCATCAACGGCTATGACTATCACACCGTCCTCCGCCGCGCCCTCTCCGTCAAGAGCGGCAAGCTCCTCGACTTCAAGAACGAATATCTCTCCGTCAAGGACGTCCTGACCGAGGAGGAGATCGCGGGCAGGGACGAGGAGATCCTCTTCGACCCCTATCTCCGCTCCATCATCAAGAGCAGGAAGGACGACACGGGCATCCGCGACATCATCCGCACCATCCAGGAACAGCAGTTCGCGGTCATCACCCTCCCCGAGCGGGAGAGTTTCGTGTTGCAGGGCTGTGCGGGGAGCGGAAAGACGATGATCCTCCTCCACCGCCTCAGCTATCTCATGTACAACAATGAGGCACTTTCGGAGAGGGACGTCCTCGTCATCACCCCCTCCGACTCCTTCAACGCCTTCATCGACGAACTGTCGCAGGTCCTGGAGCTGGAAAAGGTCAGGACGACGACCATCCGCAACTACTTCTTCCGCGCCCTCAAAAACGAGGGCATCGACCTTGCGCCGCGGCTCGGAAAGGAGAGGGAGAGCGGGGAGTATCTTTCCTATATCTATTCCGCCCGCTTCCGAAGCGACGTACAGAGCAGGATCCGCAAGCTCTATGACGGGATCTTCGGCATGTTCGCCTCCGAGGATTGCCGCAATGTGGCGGAGGAGATCCTCACGGGCTGCGAGGAACGGCAAAATAGCTTTACCAAGATCAAGAATGCGAGCCTGAGGGTCCGCCGCGCCGTCCTCGGGGAGTTGAAGGACAGCAAGGAGGGGGGATTCTACTTCACGAAGCCCTTCCGCGCCCTCATGAGCGCGTTCGTCGGCGTGGAGGACTTTTTGGAATTTGTCCTCAGGGAAACTCCCCGCACGCCCGACTATTTCTTTCGGCAGTTCGTGGACTTCTACCGCTCTGTCAAATACGTCGCTACGGCGGCGGAGCGGGTGTTTGCCGAGGCACAGCGCGACCTTGCCGCCCTCAGCGAGACGGCGGACAAGGAGATCGCCGACCTCAAGCGTTACCGCGTGCGCGGGGCGGAGGGGGAGGTCTACACCTACCGCGACCGCATCGAACGCCGCGAGGCGTTGAAGGCCGAGGCCGCGAAGATCTCCGGCCTCATCGGCGGCATGGCGGAGGGCGTGGGGCTTCTCTTCGACTTCTACGGCGTGTTGCGCTCCTCCGCGGCCTGCGCCGAACTCGGCAAGTGCAGGGATAGGACGGACGTCGCCCGCTGGCTCTACCGCGAGACGGTCAAAAGGGCCAAGACAAGGTTCGGCCTCAAAGGCATCTTCCCCTCCGACGGCTATGCGATCCTCTATGTGCTTGCCGCCGCGGGGAGAAAGATCTCGCCCCGCTACGGCCTCGTGTTCGTGGACGAGGGCCAGGACATCTCCGAGGGGGAGTACGAACTTTTGAAGCGGATCCACTCGGACGCCGCCTTCAACGTCTTTGGGGATCTGAAACAGAACATCACGCCCTTCCGCGGCCTCTCAAACTGGGATTTCTTCGGGGGGAACGTCTATTCCCTCGACCAAAATTACCGCAATACGAACGAGATCGTCGATTTCGTCTCCAACACCCTCGACGTGAAGATGAAGCCGATCGGCCTCTCGGGCGGGCCTGTCGCAAAGCTCCGCCTCCGGCAGGTGACGGGATTTTTCAGGGACGGGCAGGGCCTGAAAGCGGTCATCGCGCGGGAGGAATATCTTCCGCTCTTCAAAAAGCGCGGCTATGCCTTCCTGTCCGAGACGGGGAAGGTCTCCAAGACGAAGATCAACGTCATGACCGTCTTTGAGAGCAAGGGGCTGGAGTTCACCCACGTCGCCGTGTACGACAGGGACATGACGGAGAATGAAAAATACATCGCTTACACGCGCGCGCTCAGCCGCCTCGCCGTGGTGGAGGGGGAATGAAGGACATCTTTTTGCTCGATCTCGACGACACGCTCCTCGACTTCCCGCGTGCGGAGCGGCAGAACTTTACGGAGACGCTCGCCTCCGTCGGCGTCAAGGCGAATGCCGAGCTGTACGGACGCTTTCACCTCATCAACGACGCCCTCTGGCGCGCCCTCGAGCGGGGGGAGACGACGCGGGAAAAACTCAAGATCCGCCGCTTTGAGCTGCTCTTTGCGGAGTTCGGCCTCGGGGCCGACGCGAATGCAGCGGGGGCGTTCTACTACGCCAATTTTGAAAATATCTGCTATCCCTATGCGGGGGCGGCGGAGTTTTTGGAGGAGCTGTCGGAAAGGGGAAGGAACTTCCTCGTGACGAACGGGGGAGCGCGGATCCAGCATTCCCATGTCAAGCTCGCGGGGTTCGGGAAATATTTGAGCGGCATGTTTATCTCCGAGGAGATCGGTTTTGACAAACCCATGCCCGAATTCGCCCGCCATGTCGAGGCCCATATCGAGGGGTACGACCGTGCCAACGCCGTATGGATCGGCGACAGCCTGACCTCGGACATGGTATGCGCAAGATCCGTCGGGATCGACTTCATTCTGTACTTGCCCCGCCCTTCTCCCGCCCCCTATGACGGACGGAAGGCGGCAAGCTATGGGGAAGTTCTCAAACTCCTCGACGAAATGTGAACAGAGAAAAAACCGCCCGAGCCGAACGGCTCGGGCGGTAAAATTTTACTGAGATCAATAGTTGTCCTTCTTCACTTCGAAGTAGGCCTGCGGGTGCTTGCAGACGGGGCAGACTTCGGGGGCCTTGGTGCCGACGACGATGTGCCCGCAGTTCCTGCATTCCCAGACGGTCACGCCGCTCTTCTCAAAGACCTGCTTGGTCTCCACGTTGTGCAGGAGGGCGCGGTACCTCTCCTCGTGCGCCTTTTCGATGGCCGCGACGCCGCGCATCTGGGCGGCGAGTTCGTGGAAGCCCTCTTCGTCGGCCTCCCGCGCCATGCGGTCGTACATGTCCGTCCATTCGAAGTTTTCGCCCTCGGCGGCGTGGGCGAGGTTCTCTTCCGTCGTGCCGATCTCGCCGAGAGCCTTGAACCAGAGCTTTGCATGCTCCTTCTCATTCTCTGCCGTCTGAAGGAAGAGCGCGGCGATCTGCTCGTAGCCCGCCTTCTTGGCGACGGACGCAAAGTAGGTGTACTTGTTCCGCGCCTGCGATTCGCCCGCAAACGCCTCCCAAAGATTTTTTTCGGTCTTTGTGCCTGCATAGGGATTCTTTGCCATGGTATTTCTCCTTTTTGGATTTGATGATGAAAGTATATCAAATTCCGCGGAAAGTGTCAATACCCAAAAGAGCATTGAAATTGAAAATTTGTATGATTACAATTGATGTGAGACAAAAGGGAATAGAAAAAAGATAGCGAACAAGGCGCTCCATGTGATATAGTT